>JBAXHT010000002.1:0-300000 GCA_037138755.1 Armatimonadota bacterium
GGACAACCGGTTCAACAACGACTGGCACAACAGGAGCAACCGGGTCTACGACGGGCACGACTGGCACAACGGGGACAACCGGTTCAACAACGACTGGCACAACAGGAGCAACCGGGTCTACGACGGGGACGACCGGGACAACCGGCACGACCGGAACGACAGGTACAACCGGAACAACGACAACCGGAGCAACCGGAACTACGACCGGTACCACCGGCACCACCGGTACGACGGGAACGACAGGCACAACCGGAACCACTGGAACTACCGGGACAACAGGCACTTCAGGAACGACCGGATCGACAACGACAACCGGAGGAGCGATGACAGGATCGACCGGGAACACGACTACCATCACCACCGACTCGCTTTATCGCTACATCACGGGCAACGGAATTCCGGGGCACGTCACCGGGGCCTTCCCAAACCCGAACAACCCAAACTCAATCTCGGCGCAGAGCTACAACTGGCGATGCTTCAAATCCCCATCAGCGGCGGGTAGCTACACGGCTGGTGGCCTCGGAAAGAAGGCTGGAACTGCTCGAAACAGCGTGCCGTTTGACCCTTACGCCAACGAGTGGTACCAGAATAACCCGGCGACAGGCTGGCAATACGAACCTAAAGGTGGAGGCGTCAATCTGGGCATCGACTCGAGCAATGCGCACGTCCAGCCTAATGGGGCATACCATTACCATGGGCTGCCCATGGGGCTGCTCAACCTGTTGAGCTACACGACTCAGATGGCGATCGTCGGTTGGGCAGCAGACGGATTTCCGATCTACGGACCTTACTGTTACAGCGTTGCAAACAACTCGTCGAGCGGACTGCGGCAGATGACCTCCAGCTTCCGGCTTAAATCCGGGACCCGGTCGGGCGGCCCGGGAGGAGTCTACGACGGCACATTCGAGCAAGACTGGGAGTACGTAGCGGGACTTGGTGACCTCGACCAGGCAAACGGGCGCACCGGCGTGACACCCGAATTTCCCGGCAGCACCTACTACTATGTTCTCACCAATGCCTATCCCTATATTCCTCGCTACATGCGCGGTACGCCTGACCGTTCGTTTGGATACTGAGACATGCGCTGGATTCTCATCGTCGCAAGCTTGCTCCTCAGTACCCTCTCGCTTGGGCATGACTTGCTCGTCGATACCGTTCGGATTCTCGATTCCGGATCTGAACGGTTCATTTCAGTCGGATTGCATAAATCTGATCCACTAGCGGGGAGAGCAGATTCCGAACTTCGCAAGCGCCTCAAGTTGACCCAAGCCGGAGTCCGGGTCGAAGTAGGCAAGATGGTCACGGTCAACCAAGTTAAGGGCGACATGCTGTACTGGCAAGCACGCTTGGTCGGGACCGGTTCCGGCGAGTACGCGCTGGGTGGTCAACTCCGACCCGAGCTACCAACAATTCTGCTCGTGTTTCGCAATGGACTTCTTGACAAGCAGACCGTCTACCAGCAGCCAACCGCCTCGAAGAAGCCGAGAGAAGAGAGTGGCTTTCTCAGCTTCTTCCGGCTTGGCGTCGACCACCTCTTGGCGGGACCAGACCATATCTTGTTCGTCCTTTCGCTTGTCTTAGTCGCTCGGAGGTTCAAGCAGATTGCCAAGGTTGTGACTGCGTTCACCGTCGCTCACTGTTGCACGCTCGCGTTGGTGGTTCTCAAAGGAGTCACACTCCCTTCCCGCATCGTCGAACCGCTTATCGCTCTAAGCATCGCGGTTGTGGCAATCCAGGCATTTCAGAAAGTGACCTTACGGAAAGGTGGAGGCGATGAGTTTCCTTCGAACCCGCCGGGAAGCTCTGACGAAGAAAAACCTAAAGACTCGCAGGAAGCTGTTTTAAGTCGGACCGAGCGAAACGAGGCTGTTCTCGTGGCTTTTGGCTTCGGTCTGGTTCACGGCTTTGGCTTTGCTGGTGGACTGATGGATCGAGGGTTTGACCAGTCGAACATCTGGTCAGCGCTTCTCAGTTTCAATCTCGGCCTTGAGCTAGCTCAGCTTTCAATCGCGTTACTCAGCTGTGGCGCGATCTGGATATTGTCGAAACGGCCGTCGTTGCAATCCCGCGTCATCCAAATCGCGAGCGGGAGTTTTGCTTTGATCGCCGCCTTCTGGTTTGTCCAACGACTCCTTGGTTCTTAACCCGCTCGGGCGTCAGGGACGGGGCCAAAATGCGTCGGTCCAACGAGCTTCGTCGCCCTTTCGGTAGACCATCGCGCATCCGACCAAAAGTGCGATGAAGCCGAAAGCAGCAAGCAAAGCGCCTAGCGCCATAATCATTCTTCCAACCGATTCCGCAGTGTGCGCCGTGTCGAATTGCTGCCTTGCGGCCAAGAGGCTCGCTGGTTGTTTTGGCTTGACCAATGAGGCTGCACCAATCATCTTTGCCGACGAGATGATAGCTAGCACCAACCCTGCGCCAGACATCAGCATTCCCAGAAGGAACGCCCAGAGACCCCATTTTCGGGTTCGATACCCATCCCGCCACCGTTTCGCAAGTTCGCAAATACAGATCGGCTCATCGGGGTTCACAAACGCCCCAATCTGCCCTCTGCATTGCGGACACCTCGGATTCAACGCTTCACCCTACCCCTTCCGAATGCTGCCCAACAGTATAAGTACGAGCGCCATAATCATCCCGTTACAACCCATGACGGCTCCGCCCAGCCACCAGAGATGCGCCGGATGAAAGCCCTCCGCGCAACTGCCAAAGCTCACAAGCGTCGCACCTATTAGCAGCGCTGTGCCGATCAACATTTGCCGAATTCCGTGCTGAGTTCGGCTCACGACTTCACCGCAGTGAGAGCAGTGGCGTCGACGACGTTCCACTCTTGCCCCACAATTGTCACACACAGAATAGTCCCCGTCGGCCCCTGGGAGAAACGCGTTCTTCGCGTCACTCTGCTCAGCCCGGACCAGGGCAATCAGGCAACCAAACAGTCCCACCGCCCCTAGTGCCATAGACCAACCGGGCCAAGCTGACTTGCCGAATGCGTCAATGAACTCCCAAAACTGACCTCGCCGGGAAGGACTCCAAAGAAGAAACGACAGAAATGTTCCGATCCCGATAAACGAGGAAATGACCATTCCCGCCCAAAGCCATTTCCTCACTTCCTATCGCCCCCGTCCCGTAAGAACGCCCAGTAGACAGCCCACAGCATCAAGCACGTGACGGCGATCCACAGCCAAAGTGACGCCAAGTACGGTGAGACGAAACGCCCAAGCGGATACCAAAGCACGCAGTATCCAAAACACATAAGAGGAGTGACCGACACGAGAAGGACGAGCCCGATAGTGTTCCGGGTGATCTTCCCCGGCTCCCAGCCGCACATTGGGCAGAATCTCGCACCAAGTTTCCAATCCGCACCGCACTTCCCGCACTGTTTAGGTTTATCTGGGCTCACATCACACGACCACTTTTTGCGACGCTGACACTTGCTTGCACAAGCATCAGTCGCGCTTTTCTCCCGACGGCTGCATTACTTTCCAAACTACCCAAGCAAGCCACACCGCTAGGAGAATCCAGGGAAGCGGCTCGATAAAGATCGGAGACACATAGGCCAGAGGACCGCCGATGCAGCAGTAACCAATCGCCATAAACGGAAACACCGCCATCACGGCAAGGAACACCCCAAGTCCAGAGACTTGGTTGGCGACATCCCAGCCGCAGAATTCGCAGATCGTCCGTCCGGGATGCCAGCTTGCCCCGCACTTGGGGCATTCTGATGGTCGTGCCGAACTCATGACCTCGACTTCCTTCGCCAATACTCTAACCCACCGATGATGCCGAGAAACACGAGAGCTCCGGGCCAGAACCACCACTGGGTGAATACCCAGTGCGCCGACCACGCAGAGAACCCTGTTAACCAGCAAGGTGCAAAGCACGCCAACGGACAGACTGCCAGCGCTCCGAGCAGGAAGAAGATAGGAGCAACCGGGTCTTTTGAACTCCAGCCACAAACTGGGCAACAATTCGCCCTCATCTCGAGTCGAGCGTCGCACTTGGGGCAGGGCTTGAACTCAACCTCAATGCTCATGGGTGATTTTTGAGGTCTAGGAACGCCGCGATAAAAACGAAGAACTGGAAAAGAATGAACAAGCCAACACCGGACCAAACCGCAATGAGAAACTCTTCGAGGTGTGCTGGTTGCTGACCGTAGCCCCACAGCATTCCAACTGGAGCGAAGCCGAACAGAAAGGCCCCCGCGTAAACAGCTCGAGTAATGCTAACCCTCATACGTACCTTCTGCTTTGCTTGGCGTGTGAGCGGGAGCTTGCACCGAGAGCAGACACCTTCCTCCTCGGGCAAAGCTATTTGACACCTCGGGCAGACGACCAGCGGATCAAAAATGCTCGACTCACTTCCCATCATCAAACCCCAATCCGATCCACCACTTGACCGCGCCAACGATGCTGAGTGCGACGCCTGCCAACAGAAAGAGTGCGAATGTGTCTCCGGGGATCAACGAAGCCCCCATCGCCGTGCATCCGCCTCCGCAGGCCAGAAAAGCGGTGATCATCATCAAACACCCCTCCAGCCGCATCTTCTTCCCCTTCGCGATCATCTCGGGATTCCGCCAGCCGCAGTGAGCGCAGAACTCCAAACCGTCACCGAGCGTTCGGCGACACTTTGGGCACGATCCACTTGTGTCCAGCATCTTTGATTCAAGACCCCACAAAATAGCTGACTCCCTTGAGCCACTTGACAACTCCAATAAGCCCGAATCCGAACGCGCCACCAACCAGTGGATACCATGCCCAGTAGGCAAGCGGACCGCCTTCAAATGAGTAGCAACTCCCTCCGCAGCTGAGACAAGCAACCAACATCAAGACCAGTCCCTCCAGCCGCAACTTCTTCCCCTTAGCGATCATCTCAGGATTTCGCCAGCCGCAATGTGCGCAGAACTCTGCTCCCTCGGGAAGAGTCCGACGGCATTTCGGGCAAAATCCAAGTTCCAAGCTCACTCGTCCCTCCGAAACCCTCCGCCGCGAGACTCCCACAAGCGGATGCACCCAAGCGCAACAAACACAATGACTAGCCACCAAGCGGTCGGTAAACCCTTTGCGAACAGAATGATGGCCGCTGTGATCGCGGCTACGAGAAAGTTGATTGCAGCCATGGCAAGGCTTGTGTTTCGTTCATGCGTAACCACTCGGTATCCACACTGGAGGCAACTCTTGTCTTGCCGCAAAAGTTCCTTGCCGCAGTTTTCGCACCACCGCTGGTCTTTCCCCACACCCCCATTCTAAACCAAAACTCCCGTCCGCGCGGCGGCGCGGGTCCCGATGGGTGTTGGGTCGGGGAGCGAAGCGAGTCGATCCGGCACCCATCGGGTGGGGTCTGGCATCGGGGCCGCGGCGGGATGTGAACTCTCAACTCCTCACTCCTCACTCCTCACTCCCAACTCCCCACCCAATCCGCCATAATATGAGAGGTACAACGATGTCCGAAACCCTCATCCCCGGCGCCTCTTTTCTCTGCGGAACCCCTGCTCGGTCCTTCACGCCTGAAGACTTTAGCAGCGATGAGAAAATGATGATCGACACCGCCGAGCAGTTCTGCCGCGCGGAAATCATGCCTCATCTGGAGGCGATTGATCATCAAGAGGAGGGTCTGATGCCCAAGCTGATCGCAAAAGCCGGCGAGCTAGGTTTGTGCGGAATCGACTCACCCGAAGCATACGGTGGACTCGGGCTAGGCAAAAACGTCGCCGCGCGAATCCTCGAATTCATGAGCCTCAACGGCTCTATGTCCGTCACCTACGGCATCACCAGCGGAATCAGCCAGGTCGGGCTGTCGCTCTTTGGAACTGAGGAGCAGAAGGCGAAGTTTCTGCCTGCTTTGACGAGTGGCGAGTCCATCGGCGCCTACGCCCTCAGCGAGCCGAATGCTGGCTCTGATGCTCTTTCCGCAACCACAACCGCCGTCCAAAAAGGCGACAAGTGGGTGCTGAACGGCACCAAAATGTGGATCAGTAACGCCAAGTGGGCCGACCAGTTCTTGGTCATGGCGAAGATCAACGGGACCGACTTCTCCGCTTTCATCGTTCCGCGCGATACCCCCGGGCTGACCATCGCCCGCGAAGAACACAAGATGGGGCTCAAGGGGTCATCGACGGCGCGGATCGTGCTTGAGGACGCTGAGATCCCCCTGGATCACCTCCTCTACGAACCGGGCAAAGGACACCATGTCGCCTTCAACGCCCTCAACATCGGTCGCTTCAAACTCTCGTCGATGTCCATCGGCCCTGCCCGAAACGCCATCGAACTCGCCGCTGGCTACGCCCGAGATCGGAAGCAGTTCGGCAAGTCTCTTTCGGAGTTCGGCCTGATCCAGAAGAAGCTCGGCCAAATGGCCGCGCTCTTCTTCGTCGCCGAGTCCATGATCTACCGCACCGGAGCCCTCATCGACGAGGCGTTCGATCTGTACGGCGGAACCATTGACGGCAACCGAAAAGCCGCCGAGGAGTACGCCATCGAGTGCTCGGCCTGCAAGGTCTTCAGCACCGAGGCCGAAGCGTGGATTATCGACGAAGCCCTCCAAATCTTCGGCGGCTACGGCTTCACCGAGGAGTTCCCGATGGCGCGCCACTACCGCGACGCCCGCGTCAGCCGAATCTACGAAGGCACAAACGAGATCAACCGCGTCTTCCTCGCCGACCGCTTCCAGCGCAAGCTCAAGTCCGGCTCCCTGGCTCCGCTCGTCGCGGACTCCTGGATCGCCGACCTCGCGATCAAGGCCCTCCACATGCAGCTCGACGGTCAGATCCAGATTGGCGCGGCTTCCGATCTGATTCTGCTTGCCTTTGCGGAGCAATCCGCAAGACTGCGCGCCCACGGTACCCCCGGCGTCTCGCCGGGCTCCGAAACCCGGCGAGACGCCGGGGATACCCTCTACACCGCCGCCCTCCCGTACCTCAACCTCAAAGCCGCCGAAGCCTGGCAACTCCTCAGCGAGGAGCCGCTGACTTTGCCGAAGGTCGAGAAAATCGACTACGCAACTTTGGCGGACTTGGTCCACCACCACAACGGCCCGGTTCGGTTCAACTAGTTCTTACGCAGTTCGCTTGCGACGGCGCATCAGACCGGCAATTCCTAGGCCGATTGCCGCCATCGAAGCTGGCTCTGGAACAATTTGCATCGCAGGGAATGCTGCACCTAAGTTAGAAGCCGTCGTCGCATTGTACGACGTTGCACTAAGGGCTTGGTACTTCGTACCGTAGCCGGCCGCATTCGGCGGTGAGAACGAATCAAGCACGATACTACTCGTCGAAGTCGAAGGAGTATGACTGAGCATTATGACCAGATCTCCGCCTTTGTAAATGTAAGGAGTCGTAAATTTGATCTCGAATCCCCACGGATTCACAGCTGGAGCGACCGCATTGCCAGGGTAAGCATTTGCCGGAAGCGACAATCCGCCCGTCCTGACAACAACCGGATCCAACATGTTATTCGCAAATGTCGCACTCATAGAACCGACTGCGTTTCTCGCCTGAGCAAATGTCAAAGTCCAATCCGCAAACGAGTCTGCCTGAAACAACGGTGTCGCCTGTGAGGTTGCTCGAAAGTTGATCGCCTTTAGCGGAGTGTTCACCGTGAAATAGCTGAGCTCACTGGCGGCAATCTGAAACTGTACGGTTCGATTTGCCGAAGAGAAAACGTTTGCTGTAGACGATCCACCAGCGGCGGCGAGCGGAGATGAGGTTGCGAATGCTGTCGGAACGGCGGTTTGACCTTGAACTCCAAGAACAAGCCCGACCCCGAGGGTTACGGAGATTGCCACTCGAACACGAGTGATGACATTGATTGATTGATTTCGTTTCATTTTGTCCCAAGCCTACAGAGGCCGCGTCGGCCCCGAAATGATCTCAAACTATTACATCTTGTAATAGTCTCAATTGTAATATATCCCACTTTCTGGAAATCTGGGCTCTCTACTCGTTTTTTTGGCAGAAATTTGGTCGGCTGATTCGAGCATGCTGGATTTGGCACGAGGGAACGCTGTCGAAGAACCGCTGTCTGCTCAAAGTGGGTACCAATCACAAGGGGAAAGCCGGGATCAAAGACGCTTTTTCGTTGCGAAACATTGGAACGAATCGCAGCCAAGCGCGATAGGAACTTCATGAACCGCGACGTTCCCTTCCGCCTTGCTAAACTCCTCCTCGGAGCTGCGTTTGTCGTTTTCGGCCTCAACGGATTCCTCAATTTTCTCCCAGTTCCGCCCATCGAAGGCGAGAATGCCAAGGCGTTCCTTGGCGCCTTGGGCGCAAGCCGATTTATGTCGTTGGTCAAAGGACTCGAAATCATCGGCGGAATCCTGCTCCTCTCTGGTCGCCTCGCCCCGCTCGGACTGCTGATTCTTGGGCCGATCATCGTCGTCATCGCCCTTTTCGACGCGACGATGGACCCCAAAGGGCTCCCCGTTATCGTGGTGCTCGGACTCCTATCGCTCTACATCGCCAGCCGGCACAAAGAGCATTTCGCGCCGTTCTTCAAGCCAAGAGGCGAACATTGCACATTCCACCCCGAGGAACCCAAAGGCTAATCTTGCCACTTCGGCAGATCAGATAGGGTCAGAACCCGCGAGTCTCGATAGACCCGCCGAATCCACTCCTTCGTGTTCCCTTTCTTCTCGTCCTCGATCATATACGCCCAGGTGAGAAAGTACAGCCAAGGCCGCTTTCCAAGCGAGACAGGGTCCGGCAGCTTCCCTTCCTCGCCTAACCCGAGCATCTTTCGGCCCCCAAACCGCGAATTCAGATTCCCCCAAGAAGCCGGATTCTCGTAGTCACAAACCACAAGGTCAACCATCTCATCGCCGGGGTACCAATCCTCCTTCTCTCCGGCATAGCTCGTCCAGGTCCAGACCAGGTTGTGAGCGTCATGAACTTTGGTAATTCGCTCAAACATCAGCCGGTAGAGCTTCTTGCAAGCGTCTCCACCCGATTTGCCCCACCAGAACCACTTCCCTTCTGCCTCGTGTAGCGGCCGCCAGATCACTGGAACTCCGGCCTTATCGAGTCGCTTCAAAGCGACTCCAACCAAGTCGATGTCCCTCACCAAGTTCTTGTAAGAAGCCGAACCAGGTGCCGCCAAAGCCTTCGCAAGATTGAACTTGTCCGTATAAAAATCTCCATCGGCATCGGGCGAAATCCAGTGCCACTGAAACGTCACCAGCCCGCCCCGTTTGTGCCAGGCAATCGCTTTCTCAACATCAAAGTTCCCCTTCTGCGAAGGACAGATCCCGTTAAAGTCGTAACCCATCATCGCGGGCTCTAACCCACCCGTAGCTTCCTTGATGAAGGGTAGGTACTTGTCGTCGCACTGCCCGCTGATAATCCGCCTGCCGTACACCTGATCCAGTAGCCGTTTGAGGCGAAGCGCCGACGGCGACGCCTTCGGATCGCAGAGCGATGTGGTCAGCATTCCAAGACAAGCTATCGCCGTGATCATTTCCTGAATCCTAACAAAAACTGTCGAAAAAGTGGTTGACAAATCGCCTCTGAGATCGCTTATATAGTAAACACTTGTCTACTACTAATTAGTTACCAATTGGGAACTCTACAATGAACAATCACAACGAACCACAATCTCAATCCAGCGGCTATCTCGGGGTTCCGTCCGACGAAGAGCACCCTTTCTTTAGCGATGCAGGTCTTGAGCGCAGAATTGCTTACAGCCGACGTCAAGCACTTCTGCATGCGAACATCATCAACCAAGATCAGAGCAATCCATTCAAAAACGGAGAGCTCCGAAACATCTTGAAAGAGGCAAAGCTCACTCGTCGGCAATACGAGGTCATCAAGCTCCGGGCAAGGGGCCTAACGTTCGAGGAAATTGGAAAGTACTGGAACCGAACGAAGCAAGGTGCCCAGCGGGTTTACCAGCAGGCGGTTAGGAAACTGCAGCGAGCCAGGCGCGTCTATCCGTTCACGGGGCTCAACGAAGTGTATCGCCAGGAGATTCACCGGGGCGGAATCCGATAATCCTGCTGTACAATGGAAGTACAAGCCCTTGGAGTGAACTATGGTTGCCTGCCCAAAATGTGCCCTTAACAACACCATCGACAGCGCGTTCTGCCGAAAGTGCGGCTACGCTCTGCCCCAGGACCTCGTCGCCGAGTCACAACAGAAATTGAAGGAGTTGGTCAATAAGGGAATGACTTCCTTCAATGAAGGCAATACCGAAGAAGCGATGGGAATCGCCGAGCACGCCGTTATGGCAAACCCCGCCTACCCGGAGGGACACGCTTTGAAGGGAATGGTTCACGAACGACGATCCGAGTACGCTCAGGCGCTTGACTGCTTCGAGACCGTCGTTTCGCTCAACCCAGATTCGACAATTGACAAGATCAAGCTCAACCAGCTTCGCAATGCGTTTGCTCAGCGAACTGCCGAGCCAAAGGTTGACCGAAAAGGCGCGCTGATGGCGGCGATGGCGGCTGTTCTGCTCGTTTCTTCGGTTGGCGCAATCACATATCGCGTCGTCAGCAGCTCTAAGGAGACGTCAGGTACTTCAGCTCCGCCTTCTGCGACGCCTCAAGGGAACTTGGTGTCGAATCAGAGCCCAGTGAATCCTGTCAATCCGGGCAACACGATTTCAAACCCTGCACCAAGTACTCCGGGTAACCAGTTGACCGATGATGGTGTGAAACCGCTTGGCGGGGATGAGAGTACAGACAACTCATCAAATCGCGGCGGTCTGCCAAAGCCACGAGATAACGGCTGGCGAACAAATCAGATTGATCCAGTGACTCCTAATGGCCCCATCGGTTCCCGCCCTTCGCGTAACCCGAACAATGGTGGCGGAGCAGGAACTGGGCTGCCTCCGGTCACTGGCAATGGTAACAACGGGGGTGGCAGCGTGCCTTCACCATCAAATCCGCCAAACAAAGGCACCGAAGACACTCCTCCGCCCACGAAGCCGATTACGGATGGAGACAAAGACCCGGGCCAAATCGACATCAAAATTACGAATGCGAAGGGCGCAAGCGGTACTGAGGCGGTCCGCCGTAGCGCAAACGAAATGCTAAAAGGCGGCGACAACGAAAGCGCGGCAAAAGCATTTGAGAGCGCGGCCAAGGCGGGAAGCGGCGGTAAATCTCACCAACGACAAGCCCAAGCTCTGAACGCTTCCGGGAAACGCGCCGAAGCAATTGCGGCATACGAGCGAGCAATCAGTGCTTACGAGAGCGATCTCAAGGCAGGGAAGGGCAACGCGGATGCAAACCAAGCGGGCCTCAACTCATCCAAAGCCGCGCTTCGTGCCCTGAAAAACTAATGCGCCCCCTCGTTGGTCTCCTGATTCTTGTTACCTGCTCGCTTGCAAAGGCACAGGCAGCAACCTGCCTGGTCGCTCAACCGATGCCGCTCGGCGATCAGACGCTTGATTACATCAACACGATGGCGACCGAGCTCGATAGAGTCGGTCAAGTCTCTGCTGTCACCTACTCTCTGAGCGATCCTGTCATCAGGGGGTTGGTAAACGACTCAAAACTCCCTGCTCCATCCACAAAACCCATCCGGGCTGAAGCTCTTGAGGCAGCCAAGGTCATCGGAGCCGTCTACACGCTCTGGCTTGAACCTGCCGAGAACAAGGCTAATCGCAAAACAAGAGGAGTCCACTTAGTCGCAACGCTGTTTAGGAACGGGAAACAGATTTGGACCGACGAGCAAAACCTTGATATTCAAGTTGGTAGCTCAAATGGTGCGCAAGCTTCCGTCCAAGGGATTTGTGTTTCGTTCGTTGAAACCCTCTCTAAAACGACCTTCAAAGACCTTCCCAAGTCAACCAGAATCCGGAGCGACGAACCGAGCAAGGGTCAGGCTCCTATCGTTCCTGATACCTCGGACGATGATGGCGAACTGAACGATTTCGCGGCCGTTCTGGAACGAGTCAAACAGCTTCTCGCGTCTGGGCGCTTGTCAGCCGCCGAGATGTTGCTGCGTGATGCGGTCGACGCCGCTCCTCAGGATGGAAAAAGGCGCCGCGAACTCATCGACTTTCTCCGCTCTAACGGACGCACTGACGAGGCCATCGCCGCCACCGTCGCCAGCGGCAAAGCACTGGGTGACCCCAACCTGACACCACTCGCCGCCCGAATCTTGATTGACGCTGGTCGAACTGGGGATGCCCAGGCGATTTGTAACGAGGCACTGGTTGGGAATCCAAATAGTTCAGGGCTTAGGCTGATTCTCGCCGAGCTTCGACTCCGCGCATCTGCACCCGATCAAGCTCTGAAACATCTGGAGACAGCAATTAAAACCGAGCCTTCGAGCGAAGCCTTCGCACTGCGCTCACTTTGCAGAGCGCTACTGGGTGCCGAAGACGGTTCTCGACTCGATATGGAGAGGGTCCGAAAAGACTCGCCTTCGCTACCGGAAACTCACTACTGGCTTTGGGCGGCGATTTTGGATAGCGCGACGACCGTCGAGGGTCCTGATGTTCGCGCACTATTCCAGAAAGCCGTATTGAACCGTAAGTCTGATGAAGTCGCCGACGAGATTGATGCCCAGGAAAGACTCGCAAAAGCGTGCGTGGCGTTCCTTGGAGATAATCCGGCAAATTTGCGGTATGAGAAGTCCCATGCGAACCGACTATTGGCAATGAACTTGCTCATTCAGTCCATGAGCGAACTCCGCGCATACTGCGCCAAGGGTGATGAGGATAGCCTCTCCGAAGCAAGAATTGACTTCGGCGAGATGCTAAAAGCCCTCGAAAACGCAAAGCTGGAGTTCGCAAAGGAGAGCAAGGATGCAAGAAATGCTGGCACTGATCGGATCGCTAACAATCGTTTTCTTGGTGGGCTACTTGCTCGCCAAGGCATTCGGCCGTAAGTCCGTTCTGGATGCTCGTCAGCGCCGGACTCCCGTCGATAACGCCCGAGTTCGCTTCAAGACTAGCAGTGCCGTTTACCGTTCGCGATTGATCTCTCATGACGACAAGCAGTGGGTCTTCGCAGCTCCCATGCAACGCGACAGCTACATCCCCGTGCCGGTCGGTGAAGAGTGTGTGTGCGAAGTCGTAGCTCGTGGCGGCGTCTTGCTCTTCACATCCAAGGTGATCGCCCGCCAGAGCCAAGAAGGCAGAATCGTCATCGAAGCCCCTGTGAATCCAAAACTCAGGAATCGCCGCGACGACGCCCGACGAATTGACATCCCCATGACGCTGCTCGTCGGAAACCACGGCGGCGAGGTCCTCGATTTATCCACTAACGGAGCCAAAGTCAAACTCTCCGGATTCCAGAAGGAAGGCCAAACTGTAAGAGTCGACCTTCCCGACGGCGAGAGCCGAGCGGGAACCGTCATCGAATCAACCCACGACAGCATCGGTAGCACGGTCCGAATTTCGTTCGATCGCCCAATTCATTTGCCGGATTGAGTTCGCTACTCGATTTCAATTAGCCGACTTGTTTCGAGATTCTCCAGCACGAGTCGTAGCTTTGGGACAAGGGGAATCAAGCAGTCTAGGCGAGTGTCTGGCACCGAAAGCAAGACGACAGAGATGCGGCGGCCAGCAAAGTTTTGCTGAGATTTGAAGCCCTTGTCAACGGTGATCAGAGCCGAGTAGCCTGCATCTTAGCTGGCGGTAAGCAGCTTTCCGTTGGCGAGCTGTGCCCATCCTAGCTTGCCGGCAAAATCGATATCAAATTCCGGGAGATGAGCCAGCAACGGCCGTGAAACACAGTGATCAAGGACAAACTTCATGCCGACTTAGCAAAGCCGTAGTCGGCTGAGATTCGGCTCCGTTCCCAGTCAAGAACCTTCAGAGCTTGTTCTTTCGAGACGTCAGGAAAATGATCAAGAAACACTTCAAGTTTCTCGCCGGCCAAAACGTAGTCAAAAAGACTTTGAGCAAACACTCTAGTTCCGGCGAACCTTACCGCACCGTGTAACGTGTCTGGAGTACTCACAAGCACACCTTCGAGTTCAACCGGGATTTTCATTTCAGTCCTTCGCCGCCTAGCTTACTTATTGTATCGCGTTGCCGCGCCACCACCACTCCTCTAGGTACAATTCAAGCCAACGAAGCCACTAGAGGCTCGTAGAAAACACCATGGCAGCGGCGACCGACATCCAGACCGTCAATATCATCGTCAACGGAATCGAACTTGCGGTTCCGAAAGGCGAACTGGTCGTCGAAGCGGTCAAGCGTCTCGGTCTCGAAATTCCCATCTTCTGCTACCACCCTCGCCTCAAGCCGGTTGGGATGTGCCGAATGTGCTTGGTCGAAACCGGCATGAAGAACCCAGCGGACGGCACCATCCGAATGATGCCCAAGCCCGCCGCCGCCTGCACCCTGCCCGTCAGTGAAGGTCTGGTCATCAACACCGAATCCGACGCCCTCCACAAAGACCGCAAAGGCGTCCTCGAATTCCTCCTTATCAACCACCCGCTCGACTGCCCAATCTGCGACCGTGGGGGCGAGTGCCCACTCCAAAACAACACCCTTTTCTATGGTCCCGCCACCAGCCGATTTATCGAGCAAAAGCGTCACGCCGTCAAAGCCTTCCCTCTCAGCGACTACGTCACCCTCGACCTCGAGCGATGCATCCAGTGCGCCCGCTGCATCCGCTTCACCGAGGAAATCTCCGGCGACAGCCAACTCGCATTCCGATTCCGAGGCAACAAGACACAGCCAATCACCTTCGATGAGACCAAGTTCACCTCAAAGTTCAGCGGAAACGTCATCGAAATCTGCCCGGTCGGAGCCCTAACCAACCGCAAGTACCGCTTCCGAGCTCGCCCGTGGGACCTACAAACTTCTGAGGCCGTCTGCCTCAACTGCAGCAACGGTTGCAACATCTGGTTCGACCATCGCGCTGGTAAAGTCGTCCGAATCAACGCCCGCACCAACGAGTCAATCAACGAAGAGTGGACCTGCGACAAGGGCAAGTTTGGTCACGACTTCTACAACGACGAAAAGCGACTCGAAACCCCGTTCGCCAGAACGAACGACGAGCTACAGAAGGCTGAGTACGCGACCGTCTACGCAAAACTCCTCGAAGCCTTCCAAGGCAACAACGTAGGCATGATCGTTGGCGAAGGCCTCAGCAACGAAACCTACATCACCGCCCAAAGCTTCTTCACTGGCCAGGTCGGAAGCGCGAATATTGACTATCGCCTCTCCGCCAATCAGCACTCCGGGCCGAGCCGAGTCGATAACTCCATCGAGTCACTTGAGCATGCCAAGAACACCCTTGTCTTCGGTACCCACCTTGCCGATGACCTCCCTATAGTCTTCCTCCGCGTCCGCAAGGGATGGTTCAACCGAGGCAACAACGTCATCGTCGCCGTCGACCGACCCGACGAAGTCTCCGACTTCGCCACCCAAACCCTCGTCTACAAGCCCGGCACCGAGGCGATCCTCGCCCAAGCATTTGCAGGAAAAGTCTCGATCGAAGACGCGTCAAACAAAACCGGAATCCCTGCGGCCGAACTCGAGCAAGCCATCACCAAGGCCGCCGGAGCAACCGTCATCACCACGACCCGCCTCATTTCCGAAGCCGCCGAAGCCTTGAAGTCTCTCGAAGGAACCTTCAACGCGTACCCACTCGGCTCCAACGAGCGCGGCGCCCAGCTCGCCCTCGCCACCAACGGACTTACCGCCCTCGATCAACTCAAACGAGCTGCCAACGGCGAGCTCAAAGCCCTTTGGGTCGTCGGGGTTGATCTGTTCTCCGTTGGTCTGCCCCGCGAAGAAGTCATCAAAGCCCTTGAAAATGTCGACTTCCTCGCCGTCCAAGACAGCCGCCGCTCCGAAACCTTCTACTACGCAAGCGTCGCGCTTCCGATGACCCTGCCCGCCGAGCAAGACGGAAGCTACACCAACTGCGAAGGCACCACCCAGTTCATGAAGGCGATCATCCCACCCGTCGGCGAAGCCAAGCCCGCCTGGCGAGTCTTCGAAGAGCTCAGTATCCGCCTCAATCCCCGAATGCCGTTCAGCCAAGCCAGCGAAATCCTCGCCACTGCTCCGGCATTCGCCTAATGAAAACCCCGGAAGAAATCTTCGCAGCTCTCTTTGCAGTCCAACCCCTGCAAGAGAGCTTTCGAGACCTCATCCAGCCCAAATCGGTCAACCCGGCCCTCCACCACGCGGTCAATAGCGCCATCGCCCAAGTCACGGGCGACCCCTGCCTCACCGCCGCGATCTACCTTTACGCCGACGACCTCGACTCCGCCCACATCGAAGCCCAACGTGACGAAGCCGACCCCGAATCGGCCTACTGGCACGGCATCATGCACCGCCGCGAAGGCGATTTCAGCAATGCCAACTATTGGTTCCGCCGCACCAGCACTCTGCGCGCCCAAGTCGGCTCCGACCCCGTCTCCCTCACCGAGCGCGCCGAAATCGCCCACCGCTCGGGCACCATGCCCGAAGACCTCCTCCAAGACATCCGCGAAGAATTCCGAAATCTTGCCCAGATTGGTATTGATCGGCTTTTTGCAGTGCGGTAACTCGTTACCGCTTTAGATTCCAGCCATTCATCGCGGCCGGGAGTTTGAACCTAACTCCACGCCGAGCAAGGCTCGCGCTGTTCAAAAGCGGTAACTCGTTACCGCACTCCAAACCAACCCACTGGGACCGCAGGCGTCTCGCCTGCTACGCGAGCGAAGCGAGGCGTGACTACGACCAAAAGACGACTGAAAGCGAAAGCGCGGCTTGCCCCTCGCACTCCAAAAAAACAACCCCCTTAACCCCAAATCCCCACAGAACCGACTAAAATACCGATACCGTGCTCGCAAAGCCGCAACATCTGCCTCCGTCGGAAACCGTCGAGTACGAACACCCGGCCGAGCCGCGCATGAGCGCGTACGACCCCGAAAAGGCTGCAAGCACCTTCAGCATGAAGCCCGCCCGGTGGATATGGCTCCCAAGCAACCGAACCCTCGCCAACACTCTCGTCTACTTCCGCAAAGAGTTCGACCTGGACGAGATTCCCAAGGAGTCCAAAGGCTGGATCTGCGCCGATAGCCGGTACGTCCTTTACATCAACGGTCAGCGCGTCCAGTTCGGCCCCGCCCCCTTTGACCCCCGCCACCCCGAAGCCGACCCCATCGACCTCGCGCCCTACCTCGTCAAGGGCCGAAACTGCATCGGCGTCCACGTCCTCTTCTACGGCCACGGCGACGGAACCTGGCCCACCGGTAAACCCGGCCTCATCCTCCGCGCCCAAGCCGGACGCGAGGTGATCGCCACCGACCAAACCTGGTCCTGCTCGGTTGACCGCGCCATCAAGCCCGGCGGCCACAAACGCTGGTTCCTCCGCGCCCTCCAAGAAACCGACGACGCCCGCCTCTGGCCCCAAGGCTGGTGCTTCGCGGACTACAAAGAGGACCTCTACTGGTACAAAGCCATGGAGCTCGACGCCTCCCCCGAGCAGTCCCCCGCCATGGCCGGCTACAGCAACTACCTCGAAGACACCTACTTCGAGGACACCTGGCGCTCTAGCCTGACACCGCGCTCGATCCCGATGATGAGCGAGGTTTACGTTCAAGCACGGAAAGTCTACGAGGGCCGGGTCCATTGGAAAGGCAACCCGAACGACTACTGGGACTTCGGTGCCGATGTCATCCACAGAATCACGTCCGTGGAACAAGCCGACCTGACTAAGCCCTATTCTGTCGTGATGCGCTTCGAACTCCCGGAGTGCATGGTCGGCTGGCCGTCGGTCGAGCTGGAAGCCGACGCGGGAGTTATCGTAGAAGTCAGCGTCCAAGAATCCGTTCCCGAAACGGCCACCTGGCAAAACCCCAAGTTCCACGGCTACTGCCGGCACATCAGCTTGAAGGGCGACTACGGCTTCACATCCTACGACTACGAAACCGGTCGGTACATCCAACTCCACATCGATGTCCCGCGAGGGGCAAAATTCGTCATCAAGCGAGTCGGAATGCGCCGACGACGGCTGATTACTGACTACGAGAACAGCACCGTCACGTCCGACGGCGCGCTCAACTTGGTCCTCACCGCCGCCCACAACACCCTCGTCAACTCCTGCCAAGACATCGCCGTAGACGGCATGGCCCGCGAGCGCCAGCAATACAGCGGCGACGGGGGGCACCAGCTCCACGCCGCCCGCCAGGCCCACGGCCTCGCCTCCATCTCCAGCCGCTTCCTTCGCACTTTCGCGCACGGGCAAACCCTGAGCGGAGTCTGGTTCGACTCCTGGCCCGGATACGACCGCTACGCCAGGGTCGGCCAACGCCAAATCGGTGCCACTAACTGGGGTCCGCTTGTTGACCACAGCATCGGCTTCGTTTGCGACCACGTCCACCACTGGCTCCAAACTGGCGACCGCAAGCCGTACGAGGAGAACAAACCGAAGATCCTCAAATTCCTCGGCTACCTCGACACCATCCGCGACGACCACGGCATGCTCCGCGTCCAAGCCCTCGGCAACGAAGCCGTCTGGATCGACCACGAAGCCTACAAAACTCAAGAGCAAAAGCAGCTCGCCTACAACCTGTACGAGGCGTACATGCACTGCCTCCTCGCCATGATCGACGGCCTCGAACCTCGCATCGACCCGTTTCTGGACGCCAACGTCGGTCGCTACTGCCGCGAAGGCAACCTCGTTAACAATCCCCTCGCCAAAACCGGCTACCAAATCGACGACCGCGCCCTCGCCCATTTCATCTGGCTGAACGCGCACACGAACTGGAACCACGTCCACCTTCAAGCCGCCATCAACGCCCTCGTCAACCAGAAATGCACCCACAGCTACCCCGCCAACTCCGTCTGGCGGCACTGGGCGTACGCCCAAGTCGGCCGAGTCGACCTCATCCTCGACGAGCTCCGCACCAAGTGGCGCAAGATGAACAGCATCGACGAATGCAACACCCTCTCCGAGTTCTGGACCGCCCGGCCCAACACCGACGACCTCTACAGCCACTGCGCCGTCTCGCCGACCATCATGATGCACCAGGCCGTCCTCGGCCTTGGCAACTTCCGCAACGGCCAGCTCCGACTCCGACCCCAACTCGCCGACCTCCCCAAGTTCGCCATCAAGAGCGACACACCGAAAGGCGTCATCGAGTTCGGAGCCGAACGAGCTGGCGATACGCATCTGTGCCATCTCAACAAACCCAAAGGGTTGGAGCTCATCCTTTGCTCCCCCATCCCAATCGATCATCCAGAGCTCGATTTTGACTTCGAGTCAGACTTCAAAACTGAGTTCCGCTACGACCTCACCGGAATCGACACCCTCGAAAACTTCCAGATCGATCCGTACCCGCAAAGCCAACTCATTCTCGACTGACTATCCCATAATAGAGGTCATGGACGCGCAGCCCCAACTTCCCTGCCCGTCTCCATGCGTGCGCCATTGCGGGATTGACGAATCTTTGCACTGCTCCGGTTGCATGCGAACTGGGCGAGAGGTTGGAGCTTGGCTCACGATGAGCGACGCGGAAAAGTGGAATTTGCTCGAAGAGCTTGGGAAAAGAAAATTGCCCTCCGGAGAGGGCAATAAGGGCAAGCTTAGTTCGCGCTAACGCTCGACTTTACGCGGAACATGAAGTCCCGATTCAGCTTGACACCAAACTTCATTTGTGATGTGGTCAGAACATCCGTCGGCTTCTTCTCGTTCGGGTTCAGTTGTCCGAGCAAGTAGCCAAGGGCACCACCAAGAAGGGCGTTATTCACGACGTTTCCCCTAGAGACCAGTGAGACCAATATCCCGCCAGCGACGCCATAACCTACCAGTTTCAGATCGTCTTCTTTCGACGATGACCTTGCAACAATTCGGCCCGTGGCAGGATCAATATCCACCTTTTCCAATCCTGAGAGGGAGCCGTATATTCGATACGACTGACCGTCAGGGAGGCGGACCCAATCAAAACTCAGTCCAAGCACACCAGGGTTAGAGCCTTCCTTTGGCTTAGCTAAATCAACATGCCCTTCGATGACTGTGCCCATGGGAAGGCCCTGATAGCTTTCCTCTCCTTGGGTATCCAATGTAGCTTTGAATGGATCGCCGACTCGCGAAGCTTGGGATCCCAGAATCTGATCAAGACGAAACGGAACGACTGTGCCTGTGGTCAAAGTAATCGTCTTGAAACCAGGAATGTCCATTAGAGAGCCGAGCTTGGTTTTTGTTAGAATCTCAACGCTTTGAGTCGCCTCAACCCAATCGACTTCGGCCTTCATGGCTTCGCTAATGAATCTGAGCGGAACCATCGTGCTTCCGTCTTTTGTGTAAGGAGCGACTTCGATCGCTAAGTCTGAGCCATTGATCGCCGCAACCTTTGACCCAAGAGTCAAGCGAATGTTGTCGCCACCGCTTTGGGCCGTAACAGTATGCGAAATCGCATCGTACTCGACGCTGGCATTCATCTTTTCGAAAACACCTCGCAGGGGCACCATCACTCGATTGTTAATCATCATGGGCTGGGCATCTGGAAAGTTTACTGCGGCACCGTCTACTCTAGCTCGGATACCTCCTTGCCCAAAGGAGGCTAGGCCAGAAGCCACTAAGGTGACTAAAAGGGTTGGGGTTGTGTATCGCAAAGTCTTCACTTTTCTAGACTACTTGACGTCCTACCAAGTAGAACAGTCTGCTCTTTCTTGTCGTTTATAACACGGACAGATAAGAAGCTACTTCGCTCTGAAAGCAAATTTCGGGAAACTACTGGAGTGCGAACAATCATTCTGATATTGCTACTTTTATGGGTCATAGGAGCCGTCAGCTCAAATACCGTTGGTGGCGCTCTGCACCTACTTCTGCTGATTGCCCTCGTGCTCTTGATCTTTGATTTACTCGGCCGTCGAAGGACATCGATTTGATTCAAAACAAATAGCTTAGTATCTTATGGATACTAAGCTATTAGCGACTTTGTAATGATCTTCCTCGACTACTGAGAAGCCATGGGAGAATCCATCATTGGGCAGCTCATACGTCCGCTCTTGCTATGCATCATCATGTGCATGTGCATTTTTCTGTCCATTCGCATCTGCATGCCACGGTTAGATGTTCGCTGGGCGACTAGCTCAGTGATAACGGCGGCAGTTGCGTTCGCCTTGGCTTCACCTGTGGATTCATTCATTGTGGTGACCAAAAGATCCACCTTGCGATCCATCGCCAACTGTGTATCTGCCATCCCTGCCATATCCGACATCATTTGTCGGCACGACTCTGGCGACATATTTGATTTCTCTTGAACAAGAGAATCGGGGAAGTAATTCGAAGGGATTTTTTCTTGGGCGAAAGCCATGTAGGCGCCGCCAACTGTGAGAGCGGCAAATGCCGCAAGGGTTAGTTTTTTCATTAGTCTCTTTACTTCGGTTGAACCGAAGACAACTTGGAAGCATTGCTACATGCCGCGCTGGCAGTGCGGCATGCGTCCGCGCACTTCATACGGATCGTGGACATCGGGCCACCATGCTCGCACTCGGCGAGGCACGCGTCGCAGGCTGCTTTGAATCGGTTGGAGTTGGCCCGTGGATTCTTAACGAGCTGTTGGCGCAGTTCCCGGCTCTCACCGGCGCATTCGGTAGCTCTCTTTGCGACCTTCTCCTGACCGCTAGCTGCCGCGCTTTCAGTTGCGCATGCGATGCATGCTGCCTCGCAAGCAGCTGCAGCGGAAAGTAGAGTTGTTATTTCCTTTGGTTGTGTCATGTTGTTCCTTTGTGTAAAGCATCGGAATGCTTGTTCTTGTCGTGTCAGAATTCTGTTAGAAGTCGTTTGGATCAGTCATCGCTGCGTCCAATCTCGTTCTCTTACTTCGATTGAACTTCTAACCGATTGTCGATCGTTTGCTTTGCGTCGTTTTCCTTTAAGATGCGCGCAGTAATTTCTGAGGCTAATAGTTTCATCTCCTCAGATGTCACATGTCCAACAAGAGTGACGTTCGAAGACGTCGTATCAACGTTTATCGAGTTGCCATCTGCGTTGAGACGCTTGTCACCTGAAATGGCGAGTTTAATCTTTGGAGTTAGTACGGCTGCAATTCCCATTTGCTGCCCAGAGTTACTGGCATCGTTAGCCATGTTGCTCGCTCCGCTCGCTATATCTTGCCTAGCTTTCTCGTTGTCTTTCTTGATTCCCTCGGCGGTGTTCCCACATCCGATCAGTGATCCCAACAAGATGCTTGTCAAAAGGAGCGTCGTTTTCTTAATGAAGTTTTTCAATAGGTTCCTGTTGGATCACTGCAATCCATCGACTCGGCCAATGCGGAATCCAGCTTCGTGTCAACTCTGCTCCTTTCCACATTTCTAGCAACAGTATTTCGATAGATATTTGCAATAACGACCGCTATCATCACTAAGGAAATTCCTACCGCAAATTGAATAGCTCCAATTCTTGGATCAAATGATGAGTCCGGCTGTTCGCTTTCCACTACTCAATATGGCTTTTATCTAACTGTGACGCAAGCCTGCTCTAGTACTGTCAGTAATCTCACTGACACTCACCTGCCGGTCAGTGCAAGCGGCGACTGGTCTCCCAGAGAACACAACCTCAATACTATTTCTAGTTCGGCTCAACTAGGGTCGGAAAGGATTGGAGAAAATGACTACACACTTTTCATCTCGAACAACACTTGTATTTGGGCTAGCACTGCTTGCTGGAATCGCTTCTGCTGGCGAAGTCACCCTTGTGGGATCAACGCTAGGAAGCTTTAACGGCAATCCGTTCACCCCAACTGGATCGCTCTTGGGTCTAAGCTACTCAAACTCAACCTTCAACAACACAACCACCGGAAACATGCTGGATCTCGGCGGAAACCCGAGTCCAGGCTCCAACTTCAACAACTTAGGTTCTTTTGCACTGGACAATGTGGATCACAACTACAATGGGAATACGTTCCAGGTTAAAGTCACCTTCACAGCGCCGTTCACCATATCTGGTGGAAGTACGACCACGTTCAATGACATCATCACGGGCACGGTGACAAACGGCAACGGGGGCGTTTTTATCGACTTTGATAACACTCCACAAACCTTCAACTATCTAAATGGATCAGAGAGTGGTTCGTTCACAATGGCTATAAATGACTTGTCAATTGCTCCGAACCAGTTAGGTTCGGTCACTGCCCACGTCACCGGATTTTCTCAGCCAGTTCCAGAGCCAGTATCGATTACGGGAATCCTATGCGGTGCGATTGGTCTGATCAGACGTAAGCGAATGACGAAAGTCGCCTAACCGGTTTAGCCTGGTCAAGGGGTCACCGAGCTTTCCTTCGGACCCCAACCGCCAGGCTATTTAGTTGGTCATAATCATTCTTGAATGACCATCGCGCTTTGCCAGATACCGATGGATCTGACCATAAGCGGAAATACCCGCCACATCACCGAAGCGATAGCTACCTCCGGTGCCGACTTGGCAATATTCCCCGAGTGCGCGCTGACGGGCTACAACTACGTAATGGGCGGAGACATTTCGCGGCCGAACCTCACCACAGCGTTCTCCGCGATCAAAGATGCCTGCCAGCAATCCAGCACCGCCGCTATTCTCGGCGCGCCATGGTTCGCTCGCGACGACCATGAAAAGCCCTGGAACGCCGCCGTCGTGATCGACCGGCAAGGAGAAATCGTCTCCGTTCAGCCCAAGATCGTCTTCACGGACGACGAGATTCGTAACGACATCTTCCTGCCCGCCGACGTCGAAACCCGGACCGCATTTCGCCTTAACGGCAAAACCTGCGCGATTCTGATCTGTTCCGAGTTCGCCGGAGTCGTTGGAAGCTACACCAGCAGCCACTGCTACCGACTTCTCGAAGGACTGAATACCAAACTCGACATCGTATTCGTGATCGGAGTCATGGATATGAGCCCGAATTCAAAGGGCAGCCCGCTCTCGCAAGAAGCGGCTCGGTACTTTGATGCCGACTTCGTGATCGTCAACACTGCCGAATGGGGCTTTGGAACCCCGAGCGGCAACCTCGGGGGAAGCAAGGTTGTTTCAAGGAGTGGCGAATTGCTTGTTCAAGCCCCATTTGATCAGACGGCAATTACGCTGATCACTCTTTAGGCTTCTTGGTCGTGTACCAATCGGACCTATCCGCCAAGTTTGTCCAACTCATGGGGAGGTCTAACCGGTCTTTTAGAATGATGATCTTGACTCCGTCCGAGAAGCTAGTGGAGCTACCGACCCGATACTTCTTCTCCTTCAGCTTGTACGAGTCAACCATCCCGTTTCGGAACTGCTCGAACTTCGTGTAATTCAAGGTCAAGATATCTTCCTGGATCGTCCACGTTCCGCTTCCCTTCTGCCCACCAAACTGGGCGGCACTTCCGTAGCTACTCGAGGCACCTCCGTAAGTGAACGTAAACGTGCCGTCCGCTTTCAAGTTGAGGGTTCCGCCGTAGGACGTGTAACTCGTTGAGCTTGCTCCAGAATAAACGTTGACGTAGTCCATACTTGCATACGAGCCGTAGCCGAACTCGCCCACGAGAGAAGACTTGTCGAACAGAGGCTTGCCCTTGGTCGCGTCGCACTTGATCGTCGCCAAATACTCCTCAAGATAGGCCACGGTCGTGTTCAAGGAAAATCGAGCGGACATTTCCACTCCAACCCGAAAGTCGCCCGTTTCCTCGTATGTCTGTGCCATCACGATTGGCTGCCAATGAGATTCGCAATCCACAAGCATGAGAGTGAAGATTGAATCTGCTTCGCGCCCTTTTTCGCGCCCTGCTCCAACAATGAAATATGCAGGAACTCCGGACCCGACATACCGCCGGTAAATAATCCCGCCATTCTTTCCGGCGAGCTCTTGGGGAACGTACTTGGCCCACAGGTCACTAAGGATTTGGCCAACGCTGACTCCGGGCGTCACCGCAGGCAGCAAACGGGCGAGCCCGGAAGTGAGCCGGGTTCCATCAGCCACCGTCTTGACCATCCAAACATCCTTTTGGGTCCAACCAGTCGGTAAGCCAGAACCGAAGTTGGAAGCAATCCCGGTTGCCGTTTTGATGGGAGCGGCTTCAGCTGGCGTCTTTTGAACAGGAAGTTTAACGGCTTTCACCTCAAAGCTCTTGGCTGAATAGTTCACTGAATCGACCGAGGCACCCGTTACCAGAGTGAACAACAGTCCGGCGACTTGCCTGAACTGCGCTTTCTGCTCGTCATCTTTCACAGCCGCAAGTAGCGATCCCGAAATCGCGTAGAGAGCAACCACCTTTTCTCCCGCAAGTTCCTTGTCTGCGTCGGACATATCTCTAACAGAAGTGCTATCGAGCAACCTTTGGATTCCGCCGATCGTGGCGATGAAGGCATCGTCGGCAAGCTCGACATTCTTCGCCGTTGTATACAGTCCGAGCAAACCGAGGGCAATATTTGCCGAGGCATCGCCCTCGAACGGAGTCGCAACAAATCCCTTTTCCAGGCCCTCAACAACTGCCAGGGCCGATTCTCGAAAGGCTTTCCGCTCTTCGTCGGTCGATGCTAGTTCGGTAACCGCCGCCTCAACCCCTTTGCGGTTCCTCGTTGGCTTGTACTTTGTTGGGCTTGACGAAACGACGCCACCAGACTTGAAACCGCTCGTGTTTAGACCTCTAAGTGCATCCAGGATCGGATTCCCTGCCAATGCTGTCGAACCGAATGCAAGCATCACAAGGCACCCTAGGAGAGAGATTTTGCCCTTCATCAAATCCAGAATAGCCGATTCGCTTCCCGATTCTGACGGCGGCGAATTCAATGTGCCATAATATAGTTTCCGTCTAAGCGTGGAACTTCTGTCGCGCCTCTTGACGTTAACACTGCCAGGTTCACTGAACTTGGCATCGTCCCGAGTCTTCGGGACAAAACGGATACAGAAGTAAAACAGAACATGTCAAAACAAGCAATTTTGGAGAGCGTGGTCGCGCCTAACATCAAGACCGACGTTCCAGACATCTGGCCTGGTGACACCGTTAAGGTTCACGTTAAGGTCCGCGAAGGAAACAAAGAGCGAATCCAGCTTTTTGAAGGAACCTGCATCGCCGTCAAGCACGGTGGAATCGCTAAGACCATCACACTCCGCAAGATCACCAGCGGCGTCGGAGTCGAGCGAACCTTTCCCATCCACTCGCCAAACGTCGCCCGATTTGAAGTCACTCGTCGCGGTAAGGTTCGCCGAGCCAAGCTTTACTACCTTCGAGGCAAGGTCGGTAAGGAAGCCCGAATCAAAGAGCGACGATAATCGATGCCGTCGTCAACGCTTGAATATGTGGACATGGTTGCGCGGACTCCGCTCAGCCAAATCCTTGTCTTCTCAGTGTCTCTGACGGCAATTCGAATCGTATCCCACTTCGTATCCGCTAAAACCCCAAAGCATAAACAGGGCTTCGGGGTTAAGTTCTTAAGTGGCATCAGCGATCTGTTCGATTCGTTGATCTACGCAGCCGTGTTCATCTTCATGGTGATCCGGCCCTACTTCTTCCAGACCTTCCAGATTCCGACCGGATCTTTGAACCCGACATTGAAAGTGGGAGACTTTATCGGCCTGAACAAGGCCATCTACCGATATTCCGAGCCAAAACGCGGGGACATCGTCGTTTTTCACCCCCCGGCCTACGCCTGCTCGCCCGAGCAGCTTCGACCGAACGGGGACCCGAAGGTCGACTTCGTGAAGCGCCTCATCGGTCTGCCCGGAGACGTGATCGAGATGAAGAACGGCGTGATCTACGTCAATGGCAAACTGCTTTGGGAACCCTATTGGCACTTTGCCGAACAGACCAGCCAGGGCGATTTCCGGCTGTTTTCCCAAGCCGAGACGGCGGCTTTTCAAAAGCAGAGTTGGAAACTTGTCAACTACAAAGGCAAGCTGATCCCGCTGAACTACACCCAGTATGATGCCAACGCGGCCTCGCCGCGGTCGGAGAATTTTGGTCGGCAACCCTACTACGCCGCCGAGCCGTTCATCATCCGTGATCCCGCCGAGGCAAGCTCGCCGGAAGTGCGAAATCTTCCCGCGCAAAAGATTCCCGAAGGCAAGTTCCTATTCATGGGCGACAACCGCAACAACTCGTTCGACGGACGCGGATGGGGTCTCATTGACCGAGACAACATCATCGGCCGCGCCGAGTTCGTCTGGCTTCCCATGAACCGCTTTGGCGGCATCCGGTACGTCGACAATGGTTCGCCAAAGGCTCCAGACGCGATTGTTGCCGAAGGGATGCGATAGGCGCACCCTAAATCCGAAGTCGCTTCCAACTCCCTCCTTCCAACCTCCAACTGTACGATTGGTGGGCCCGGCGGGGATCGAACCCGCGACCAAACGGTTATGAGCCGTCCGCTCTAACCCCTGAGCTACAGGCCCTCGGAGGTAACTCCTAAAGGTTACCTCCCTGAGCTACTTCACACTCTTCTGACCTCAGTTCAACCCCGCTGAACATATTCAGCAATTACCGCTGAAGGTTCGCCCTGCATTTCTACAACCCCGTCCTTCAGCCAGACCACCCGGTCGGCGAACTTCTCGACTGTCGGCAACTGGTGCGAGACCAGCAATATCGCCCCGCCGTCGCGGCGGAACTGTTCGACTCTCTCCAGGCACTTCTGCTCAAACCGCTGGTCACCAACCGCCAATACTTCGTCGACGATCAAGACCTCGGCATCGACATGAATCGCTATAGCGAACCCCAGCCGCGCCATCATTCCGCTAGAATATGTCCGCACAGGAGCCTGAATCGCTTCTCCGAGTTCCGAGAACTCAACGATTGAATCCAATCGCTCCTTGACCTGCTCGCGAGTCAACCCAAGAATCACCGCATTGAAATAGATGTTCTCTAGACCAGAAAGGTCGTTGTGAAAGCCTGCGCCCAGTTCCAGCAACGGGGCGACTCGGCCCTTGACTTCAAGCGATCCTGAAGTTGGCAGATAGATTCGAGCCAGCAAGGAAAGCAACGTTGACTTACCTGCCCCATTCTTACCGATGACCGCCACGCATTCACCGCCTCTGACCTCCAGAGAAACGCCTTTTAGAACTTCAAGATGGACATAAGACCGCTTGCGCCAGAAGAGCAGCAAGGACTTGATGGAAGCAATTCCTGAATGCGAAACCACGAACTGCTTCCGCAAATCCTTGATAGCTACTTTGACTTCGCCCGTCATGGCCGCTCCACAAACTTCCACTTGAGCCGGTTGAACAGCCAATAGCCGAACAAGAAAACGAAGAACGAACCAACACTATGAACCGCCAAGTATTTCCAAGGCATACCGGTTGGCATCCCCATCCCAGTGGCGGACATTGTAGGAACAGGCGCGACGAGGGCCTTGCGATATGCCACGCACTGAACCGCGACGGGGTTCAACATGTACAGCTTGAATAGAAGCCAGCCCGAATCGTAGTTCTTCTTCGAGTTCGCTACTTGCTCAACAAAGTAAACAATGGGGCACAGATACATGAGCAAGTACAGCCCGATTTGGACGATGTACTTCACATCCTCATAGAATGTATTCAGCGCGGAAACAACGAACGAGATTCCGGTGGCAAACAGAGTCGAAACAATCAGCAGGAACGGCAAGTAAACCGTTGTGGCTTGGAATGGGAAGACTCGAGGATCACGCAGATAGCCCAGAAACATGAGTCCAAACATGATCAAAAATCCAATGGCGAGGTGGATCATGTTGGCGATCACTGCCGCTAACGGCAAGATTTCGCGCGGGAAATAAATCTTCTTGATCAGACCATACTGGTTCAAAATCGACTGTGCGGAGTCCAGGACACTTGACTGAAAGAAGATGAACGGCAGATAAGCCGCGAGCATGTAAACGGTGAAACTGGGGACATCTTGCCGCAAGAAGTTGCTGAAGACAAAGCTCATCACCGCAACCTGTGCGAGCGGATTCAAGAACGACCACAGGACGCCGAGAGCGGAGTTTTTGTACCGAATTCTCAGTTCCCGTTGGACCATCACATAAAGGAGCTCGCGGTACCGCCACAGCTCGGCAAACTCTCTTCTCAACCTTCCACCTTCTTGATGTTCACAACGCGAACCCAGGCAAACTGGCCACTTTCCGGATCAGAGACGACCCGCTTTCCACCTGCACCGAGTCCATTCACTGCAAACTCTAACAACGAAGTCGGCGTCGATGTCATCAAAACTTTCATCGGCAGCCCGCGTTTTTTGGTGTCTAACAAAACAAGTGCCTTTCTCCCGATCATTCGAACCTCACAAACTGATACGTAAGTTCCGGGCGCCTTCGGGAGGGTTCCTGGCTCCTCCTCATCAACGAGAAAAAACGTCGGCGGAGTTTGGAGGGCGATGGCGAAAATTGCGGCGAGCATCAGCTAAGATAAGCCTCGAATGGAGAGCGTCCGGATTCTAGTCGTGGGAAGCATTGTACTCGACAGGGTGCTCCGAGTCGCCGAATTCCCCCGTCCTGGCGAGAGCATCCGGGGAGAAGTCGTCGGAGTGTTTCCTGGCGGAAAGGGTGCCAATCAAGCGGTTTGTACGGCCCGACTCGGGGCGATCACCTCCTTCTGCGGAGCGATTGGCCCAGACCCCGATGGCGCGGAGATGATTCTCAAGCTCCGATCAGAGCAGATTGATTGCACACTGGTTCACTCGATTGAGCACTCTGCGACTGGCACAGCGGGGATCACACTCAACGACTTGGGGCAAAACACAATCGTTGTAGCCCTTGGCGCGAACATGCTGTTCGAACCCGAGCAAGCACTTAAAGCTGCCCATCAGCAGTTGCACCATATTCTCCTTTTGCAAGGCGAGATCCCTTTGGAGGCCTCCCGCGCGGCGGCTGAGGCGTCGCAGGGGCATGTGATCTTCAACCCTGCGCCGGCGATTGCACCACCGCTCTCGATGTATCCGATGATCGACGTTCTCACCCCCAACGAGGTCGAAGCCGAGTATTTAGTGGGCTACCCAATTTACGACGAGAAAACCGCCGAGAAGGCGGCCAAAGAGCTTTTGGTAAGGGGTTGCAGGTCGGTTGTCATCACCTTGGGAGCTAAGGGAGCATACTTCCGCTCTGAGGACGACGAGGGCTTGATCCGGGCACCACTGGTTCCCGCGGTGGACACCGTCGGAGCTGGAGACTGTTTTAACGGTGCGCTAGCCTTCGCTCTGGCCCAAAAGCTTGAACTCCGCCAGGCAACCCGCTTCGCCGTCCACTGCGCCTCTCACAGCGTCCAGCACGTTGGCGCCCAAACCGGAATGCCCTACTTTGACGAACTCGACAAAGAAGTTCGGGAGCTGATTCCGGCATGAACCTTCTAGTCACCGGATTTGGCCCATTTCGGGACATCACGGATAACCCTTCTTCGAAGCTCGCAGAGGCGCTGCATGGCAACACCGAGTTGCTCCCCGTGCAATATGGCAAAGTAGAATCGTTTGCGATTTCGCTACGCTCGCGATCTGAAGATACGATTCTTTGCCTCGGACTCAACGCACGGGCGACTGATTTGAGATTTGAACTATACGCTCACAACCAAATTGGAGCCGAGCGTGGATTCGGCAGCCGCAGACACACTCGGACGGTCATCAAGCCGTCCGGCCCTCGAACTCTCGGACAAACCCTGTTGACGCCAAAACACCTCGGTGAGCTTGCTCTGGCGACCAGCTTTACACCTGGCGACTATTTGTGCAACTTCTTGCTCTATTCACTGCTGGTTCGGTATCCCGAGCGGAGAATCGGTTTCGTCCATGTCCCGTTGTTTGAAAAGGTGACGATGAGCGATCAGCTCGAACAGCTTAAGGGGCTGATTCAACTGGTCGGGTCGAGCTGAGCCAAGAGCGATCTCAACCAACTGACTCCCTCCCGAGTTGCCTCGACCCCTTGATCGCCACATTCCAGCTCCAGATCGATTGGCACGGGTCTTCGGTCAGGGCGGCTGAACAATGCCCGGAGAGTCTCCTGAATCGGTACGACTCCTTCTCCAAGAAACGCGCCTTGCAGCTTCTCACCCTCCGGGGTTTGGTAGCTGCCGCTGGGATCAGTGGCAAAATCTTTGACGTGAACCAGATCAGGAAACGGTAGTTCACACGCCGCGCGAACTGGATCGACCCCAGCAAGGAGCCAGTTTCCGATATCGAAGCAAATCCCCGTACCCGCACCTCGAGAGATCGTGAGGACTTCGGAAGGTGTGCCGAAGTGCACACCATGGTTCTCCAACGCAAGCACCCTGCCTTGTGGGTCGACTCCGCTGAGACCATTGATCGCGCGAAGGCGGCTCAATTCTTTCGTTTCTTCATCTGGATGAGCGGAGAACACCCGGACGATTCCCGATCCGAACTCGACCGCCAGGGCGACCCCTAGTTCAACCTTTTCTTTCTCCAGCTCCAGACGAGCAGCACCTTCATGGGAGAAATCATTAGTCACCGCCACGGCATGCAGATGCAACTCGCCGAGAGATTCCCGAAGCTTGTCTCGAAAAGACTCTATCTCCGGCAAGTGATCTCGCGAAACGCCTGGCGCATACAAGAACGCGTCGAGGATCTCAATACCGTCAGCCCCGCAGGAGCGAGCGAGATCGCAGAAACTCCCAATCGACATTTCTCCACCTCTCCAAGCAGACAGCACGGAGTACCAGGAGATGCCGATCGGAAGGCTAGCGCAGTCCAAGATGATTCATGAGCGGCGTGAAGCCCACGACGGAGCCGACGACGCCGAGGACGCACAATCCTAATGCTGCGATTTGAGCTCCCGAAAGCGAGATCGCCCTCGAGTCGCCTTCCGCCGGTGAGAAGATCGCTTTTAGGATTCCGAAGTAGTAAAAAGCTCCGAAGATGCTGTTGAGCACCATGACGACTGCAAGCCAGGTCATGTTCACTGAAACTGCATCGCGTAGGATGAGAACTTTGCCCAGGAAACCTGAAACTGGTCCAAGGCCGATCAGAGACAGGACAAACACAACCATCGAGTAGGCGAGAACTGGCGAGCGGCCAGACAACCCCCTCAAATCGTCAATTGTTTCGGCCTCGGACCCGTTCTTTGCCGATGCAAGAAGAACCACGAAGAAGCCTGCACTCGTAAGCACGTATCCGACCAAGAAGTAGAGTAAGGTGACGTGGGTGAGCTTATAGGAAGCCGCGACACTTGCCGCCGTCACCGCGACATATCCTGCGTTAGCAATCGACGAGTAAGCAAGAAGCCGTTTGATGTTCTTCTGCCTCATAGCCAGAACGTTGCCAACGATCATCGAAGCGACTGAGAGCGCCGCGAAAGTTGTCGCGACAAACTTTCCGGCAGTTCCAAACCCGTCAGCAAAGTTCCAGAGTGCGACGAAAGCGGCGACTTTACCTCCGGTTGCCATGAACGCGACAACGTTCGTTGGCGCACCTTCATACACATCTGGGGTCCATTGGTGGAACGGCACAAGACTACATTTGAACCCAAGACCTACGGTTATCAGGGCGAAGGACATCGCCAAAAGGACCCGATTTTCTGGATTACCGTGGCTCCAATAGGCGACCAACGTGGACGAGTCTAGTGACCCCGTTGCTCCGTAAAACATGGCGATGCCATAAAGAAGGAAGCCCGTAGCGAAGGCTCCCAGTAAGAAGTATTTCATTGCCGACTCCTCCGACTTTCGGGAAGTGCGGTGAAGTCCGGCAAGAACGTAGAGGCTTATTGAAAGGATCTCGATGCCCACGAACATGTTGAGAAGATGACGAGTGCCACAGACCAGCATTCCACCCGCAGTTGCCCAGGCAAGCAGCGGATAGAACTCCCCAAGCTTGATCCGCTTTTCTGAGAAGTATTGTGGGCTAACTAATGTGACAATCAGCGCCGCGAGAACCGTAAGAAGTTGGCCAATTGAACCTAGTCGATCCAAAACAAGAGTCTGATCAAATGTCGATCTGTCTGATCCACCAGCACCCAGGAGTACGGTCGCCGCGACGAGCAGACCTAGGGCAGTGACTTTTTGAGTCCATTGACGCTCGGAATTCCCAGTGAGCATATGAACGATCAACGCGATCATTCCTGTCACAGCGACAATTCCCAATGGAGCAACGACGGTCCAATCAATTACCGGTACGTAACCCATTAGTTCACACTTCCTGCGTTGAGGTACGGAAAGAAGTTCACACTTGTAATCGGAGTTGCTGTGGTCATTCGGGAAACTTCATGGGGGTCGACCGGATTCGTCTCCGGATTCCAGATCAAATAGCTTTTGGCGATATCGGAGACAACATCGATGTAGGTTTCCGGCCCTCCGATCAGAGTTATCGCTGGCGAAGACGTTCCAATCAGCTCGCGGTCGAGCTCAAGAAAATGGCCGCCATACTGCATCGGTGAAGTCACGTCTGGCTCAGCCCCAGCGACGATGTAGTTTAGCGGTCCGCTGACCTGGCGCATTTCATGGGAGCACTGGCTTACCAGTTCGGCAAGAACTCGGTCACCCTCGGCAGGATTTTCTTCTAACAGACCCACAACATCAATACCTTGCGAGATCGCTCGGCTCAACGGAGAGAGAATGCCTTGGTGGCGCGTTCCAGAAATGACGCAGGAATAGCCATCAAATTCGGCTGTAAGCAACTCGGGCGCCATGGTCATTTAGCACCTCCCGAAGCTTGACCATAGATACGCGCTGGATCAGGTTCGCGCCCACCGGCTGCCCAAGTCGTTCCGTAGTTTGGAGTCGTCATGCTTCCCGTCACGGCCACGGCGCGATCCATTCGGGAGAGCACGTAGGTTGGAAGGATTCCGCCGATGAGAATCGCAGCAGCAAAAACTCCGCCTAGGAGAAGTTCATTCATGCTAAGGTCCTTCGTCTCCTTCGGGTTTGCGGCTCCGTAGAACATTCGCTGGTAGGCGTACAGCATGTAGGAGGCAGAGAGAATCGCGCCGATTCCAGCAGCGACTGCGTAGCCCACGTTGAGGCCGAGCACGTTTGCGTAGCCCGACTCGAACGATCCCATAAGCGCCAGGATTTCGCCGACGAATCCGCTTGTGAGCGGAAGTCCCAGGTTCGCGAGCATCGCGATCATAAACATACTTGCAAACACGGGCATCGACCGCTTCAGACCGCCCAGCTCTTTGAACTCTCCACTAAAACCGCGTTCCATCAAAAACGACATCAGGACAAAAACCGCAGCCGAGGCGAGGCCATGATTGAACTGTTGGAAAGCCGCACCGACCATTCCGACGTGACTGAAGGAGAACAGCCCGATGAGAATGAAGCCAACGTGGCTGATTGTCGAAAATGCCATCACCCGGAAGACATTGCTCTGATTGATCGCGAGAATGCCACCGTAGATGATTCCGACGACACCAATGAACGTCACGATTGGCGCATTTGCTGCGGCCGCGTGGGGGAACAAGGGAAGACAGAATCGGAAGAGACCGTAGGTGCCAACCTTTAGCACAACACCGGCAACCGTCGCTCCAATCGGAGCAGACTCATAAGTCGAAGCCAACCAGCTGTGCCCAGGGACCGCCGGCGACTTGACCAGGAAGGCAATCAAGAATCCCCAAAATGCTAAGTTCTCAAGTCCTTCCTTCCCTGCCCAAAGTTTGCCTGAAGCCGCGAGTTTCTGAATTTCGATGATCGACATCGAACCGGTACTGGTGACTCTGGTGTACTCAAGGCCGATCACGATGATCGAAAGCAACATCAAGAGTGAGCCTCCGAACAACATGGCGAGGTACCTGGTGGCCGCCTTCGACCGATCTCCACGTCCCCAACCGAGAATCAGCATGGCCACGGGGACCAGGCTGAGTTCGAAGAAGATGTAGAAGAGGACCAAGTCCAATGCTGCGAAGACGCCAAGAAGCACTCCGCTCAGGATCAGAATCTGGCCAAAAAACTGCGAAACTCTCTCCTTAGGCTTTGAGATCAGAACTGCAACCAAGCCGAGGAACGCAGTGAGGACAAACATCCAGATCGAGATTCCGTCGAGGCCCAGCGAATAGTTAATGCCAAGTGAACGAATCCAAGGAGCATTCTCAGCAAACTGAAAACCGGTGGCGTCGCTTTTGAACTGAGCGAGCAAACCGACGCTCACTCCCAGAGTGAACAGCATCACGATGACGCTGGCAAACTTTGCGAACAAAGAAGTTGAATTTCCGCCGAGCAGAAGGACAACACCAACGATGATTGGCACCCAAATTTCTAGGCTGAGCATCACTTCACACCCCCGAAGCTCACGATCACGTAGAGGACGAGCGCAACGACTCCAATCAGCATCACCGAGGCATACATTCGCACCAGACCAGTCTGTACAGAATTGAAAATGCCTCCGAGCGACTTTGTTAGGTTGCCAGCACCCTCACCAATTCCTTCGATCACTCCGTGATCGAACCCAGAGTTAGCGGCCGCGGAGAACGCGGCGGAGTCAGTGGTTACACTGTTCACCATCAGCCGGTCGTATCCGAACTGATCGCGAGCACGAAGCCTAAACTTAGCCCAGAGCGATTCATCCCAGCCTTCTTTGGCGGGAAGCCCCTTGAAGTAGACCGCAAGTCCGGCAAGGATTCCAAGAGCGGCTGCGCCAATCGAGAGAGCCATCAGCGGAATTCCCTCGGGATGCGTAGGAGGCGGAACCTTTGCTCCAATCTGCGAGGCCATGATCCAGTGCTCAAACCGATCTCCTTGGGCAAGATAGAATCCACCAACTGCGCTGAGGAAAGCCAAGACAACCAAGGGAACCCACATTGAAACCGGAACCTCGTGTGGCTTGTGATCGGCGTTAAGATGATGGTGCCCGTCGTCCTCGCCATGATGAGGCTCGAGTTTGCGCCACTGTTCTGTGTTGCCAAAGAATGTCAGCCACATCATCCGGGTCATGTACATCGCTGTGAGCGCGGCGACGATTAAGCAAATCCAACCCGACCACTTCCCGACTTCAAGTGCACCCGTGAGCGCAAGATCGCCGGCGAGTGCCGATCCGATCACTTCTTCCTTGGAATAAAACCCTGATAGCCCCGGTACACCCGAGATCGCCAAGTAACCAACCATCATCGTCCCGAATGTGATCGGCAGGTACTTCGCCAGCTTCCCGTAGTTTCGCATATCCTGCTCGTGCGACATTGCGTGGATGACCGCTCCCGAACCGAGGAACAACAGAGCTTTGAAAAAGGCGTGAGTCGTCACGTGGAACATTCCAACCCAGTAGGCACCCGCTCCGCAGGCCACAAACATGAAGCCGAGCTGAGAGACCGTCGAGTAAGCCAAAACCTTTTTGATGTCAGTTTGACCGATGGCAATGATTGCCGCGAAAAGCGCAGTGAATGCTCCGACTGCGCAAACAACCGCCGAGGCGACGGGTGACGTCTCGAAAAGCATCGACATTCGGTTCATCAGAACAACACCCGACGTGACCATCGTCGCAGCGTGAATCAGAGCCGATACAGGCGTGGGACCCGCCATGGCGTCGGGAAGCCAAAGGTAAAGCGGGAACTGCGCAGACTTACCGCAAGCTCCGACAAACAGCAACAACGCCGCCACCGTCCCCATCGCTGGGTTCAAAGCCAGGATCTTTGGCAAGTGCTGGAAGATCACATCGTAGCTGAAAAGCCGCGTCTCACCCTGCATTGCTGGTGACGTAGCAACAAGCGTAGCAATGAGAAGCAGTCCGAGAGTGAGCCCCCAGTCGCCGATACGGTTGACGATAAACGCCTTGTTGGCCGCCTTGGCGTTCGCGATGTCCTCGTACCAAAACCCGATCAGCAGGTAAGAACAAAGGCCAACTCCTTCCCATCCGATGAACAGCATCAGAAGGTTGTTGCCAAGAACCAGGATCAGCATCGCCGCGATGAAGAGGTTCAAGTATGCGAAAAACCGAGCGAAATCCTTTTCCTCAGACATGTAGCCCGTGGCGTACAGATGGATCAAGGCGCCGATGCCTGTGATGATGAGCACCATCGTCATCGACAAGGTGTCTATCCGAAGCTCGAACGGAACCGAGAGGCCCTTGAGTTCTATCCAAGGAATGCTGGAAACAACCACGGCCTTGCTGGGATTGAGTGACTTGGTCACCATCACTCCGATCAAAAACGCTATCGCAACCGGAGCAACCGCGAGCAACCCAACAAGCTTCTTGCCAGCGACAGTTTTATCCAAGAAACGACCGCACAAGCCCTGGAACAAGAAGCCGAGAATCGGCAGCCCAAGAGTTAACCAAATAAGTGAGTTTCCTTCCAAATTCTTATCCCCTGTGCGTCATCCTTTGAGCAAGTTCAGTTCGTCAACGTCAATGTTCTCTTTCAGCCTGTAGATCGCCATGATGATGCCCAGCCCAACCGCGACTTCCGCCGCAGCAACCGCCATGATGAACACAACCATCATCTGTCCCGCAGCCCCTTGCGACTCGTTTCCGATTCCGGAGAAGCGGTAGCGGGCAAAGGCGATAAAAGCGAGATTGACTGCATTGAGCATCAGCTCAATGCACATAAAAATGACGATTGGGTTTCGTCGCAAAATGACTCCGACAACCCCTGTGGAAAACATAAAAAGACTCAGGCCGATAAAAGCCGCGAGAGGCACTCCGTTCATGACATTCTCCTTTTGGCTAGCAAGACCGAGCCGACCACGCCCAGCAAAAGCAGCACACTGACTGCTTCAAACGGCAAGACATAATCCGTAAACAGAACCTTTCCAATCACTTGGGGCGAACCAAATTCCTTCGTCGGGATCGGTGCCTTGAATTTCAGTAGCAGGGGAACTACTTGGCTTGCTAGTAGCGCTGCAAGACTAACACCGAAGGCAATTCCAACCGCTTTCTTCGGATCGCTCTTTTCCTCAAGGACATGCGAGGCTCCAAGGTTCAGCAACATGATTACGAACAGGAACAGCACCATGATCGCTCCGGTATAGACCACGATCTGGGTGATTCCAAGCATCTCAGCATTCAACGCGAAGTAGAGGAATCCAAGGATGAAGAACGTGAAGACCAGACACAGTGCTGATCGCACGGCATTCTTGAATGCCACGACTCCAACGGCGGATAGCGCCGCCATTCCGGCGAGCATTCCAAAAACAATCAATTCTGGGGTGATCGTCATGCTATCACCTCTTCAGGCTTCGACTCGACCAGATCAACCGTGCGCCGAGCGGGCTGATTGATCATATCCACCGATCGAGTGTCAAGATACTGAGTCGACTTCTTTGAACGAAGCAAAACGTAGACCGCAGCAGCAACAGCATACAGACCGAGAGTGAACATCCAGCCGGGCGCCGCACCGTAGATCTTGGTGATCATAATCCAAGCCGCCGTCACAATCAGGTTCCCGGTTGCGACCGGCAAAAGGAACTTCCAACCAAGATTCATAAGCTGGTCATAGCGGAACCGCGGATAGGTCGCGCGAACCCAAATGTAAAGCGTCAAACCGACGACTCCCTTTAGCATCATGATACTGAGACCGCCGAGGTAGGAATTCTCAATGCTGGTCATGAAGTCCATCCCAATCGCCTCCCAGCGAATTGGAAGGTGATAACCACCGAGGAAGACGGTCGAGAACACCATGGAGAACGTGAACATCGCCATATACTCCGCCATCATAAACAGCCCCCAGCGTTTGGTGCTGTACTCCGTATGGTATCCGGCGACGAGTTCATTTTCCGCTTCCGCAAGGTCAAACGGAGGTCGGTTCGTCTCTGCGAAGATACAAATGAGGAAGATGAATGCAGACACCAAGCCGAATGGGGTGAAGATGTTCCAGTTCGGCAAGAAGCCGATGAACCCGAGCAACGGGCCTTCCTGAGCGGCGACGATTTCGGTCATCTTGAGCGAGCCAGTGACCATCACCATCGAAGCGAGAGAGACTCCCATCGCAAGCTCGTAAGAAATCAGCTGAGCTGATGCTCGCAGGGCACCCAAAAGAGAATACTTGTTATTGGACGAGTATCCAGCCAGAACCAATCCGTAGGCTCCAAGCGAGGAGATCGCCATCACGTAGAGCAGACCAACATTGATGTCCGCAACTGGCGTGAAGCGCCGGTCGCCCGCCCAGGGAATCGTTCCGCCAAGAGTGAGAGCGACAAACAGAGCAATGAGCGGGCCAAGGATGAACAAAAACTTGTCCGTCTTGGTCGGCATGATGTCTTCTTTGGTGAACAGCTTGATACCGTCGGCAATCGACTGCGCTAGGCCAAACAGTTTGAATTTCTTCCCTTTCAGGAACGAAGGAATCAATTTGCTTGTTCTAGAAAAGGTGATGTTGCCAGTTCGATTTGGCCCGATGCGGTCTTGCATCCAGCTCAGCAACCGTCGCTCATACCAAATGATGAATGGAACCGGAGCGAAAACCGGAATAATGGCAAGGATGGCGCGCCCTAGTGCCGCTAGCACGTCTTGAAGGGTGGGGTCGAGGCTCCGTAACCAATCCATAAAGGCCAGTAGAAAATTTACCTGACTTCACCTTGCAGGTTTCTGGTTCTTCGCAACCAAACTCGCAGATTCCCAGTAAGATACTAATTGTGAAGAAATCGAGTGCCGTACCTGCGGCTCTCTGCGCTGCTGTCGGAGTCGCTATCCTTGAGGGATGCTCCGGTCCATCGTCGGTTCGCCGCTGTGTGGACCCCAAAACGGGTCAGATCCTGCCGGATTCGATGTGCTCCTCCCCCATCGCCGCGACTCCCTATCGAGGAGGACGATATGCACTTGTTCCTGATTCCAAGGGCGTCGACATCTGTTTCGACACGACGACAAACTTAGCTGTTGACCGGTCGTTCTGCCGATCCGGACACCGATATACTCCAGGATTCGTGTACATGGGTCTTGGCCATGCTCTCAGCCGACCGGGTTGGGGCTATGATGGTCAGGTGAGCAACGGCCGGTTGCGTGGCTACTCCTCCTCGCCACCATCAGGAGCTTCGGTTAGAACACCCAGCGGAACCACGATCACTCGCGGCGGATTCGGAAGTTCCGGTCGATCGTCGGGCAGCTTCTCAAGCTAATGAGAAGAGTTCAAATTCAGCCGCGTGAGAACTGGCAGGCCACGGTCGAAGCGCAAGGTCTGATATTCCATACCGAGGCAGACCGCCCCTACTGGTTCGAATCGGCTTGCTACGAGTTCACGGAGAGCGAAACCGACGGCTTAGAAATCGCCACCAACGAATTGCACAAGATGTGCATTCAGGCTGTCGAGCATGTCATTTCGCATCGTCGGTACGCTGAGTTTGGAATCCCCGCTCACGCGGTTCCCGCAATCGAGACGACCTGGGAAACCGATCCGCCCTCTCTCTACGGTAGATTCGACTTGGTTTATGACGGCAACTGGCCGCCAAAGATGCTCGAGTACAACGCGGACACGCCCACTTCCCTACTCGAGGCGGCGGTGATCCAGTGGAAGTGGCTCGAGGAAGTCTCCCCGAGTTCCGATCAGTTCAATTCGATTTGGGAAGGGCTCGTCGATGAATGGGCATGGATGAAGGAGAATCGCAAGCTCAACGGAGTCCTGGTTCACTTCGGCCATTGCGGCACGATTGAAGACGAGATGACGGTCGCCGTTCTGCGCGATACCGCGCAAGAAGCTGGAATCCCTGGCAAAGCCCTTTTGATGGAAGAACTCGGCTTCGATAACCGCCGAGGACGGTTCATCGACCTCGAAAACATCGACATCCATACCATCTTCAAGCTCTACCCCTGGGAGTGGATGATGAACGAGAGTTTCGCCCAGCAGTGCCTACAAACGATGGATCGAACCCAATGGATCGAGCCCATCTGGAAGATGATCTTATCGAACAAGGCGCTCCTTGCGATTCTTTGGGAGCTTTATCCGGGTTCGCCGTATCTCGTTCCAGCGTTTTTGGATTCGCCCCGGTCTCTGTCGCAGTGGGTGAAGAAGCCGCTGTTGGGCCGCGAAGGGGCGAACGTGACGATCAGCGGATTGGAGTCATCTGAGGGCGAATACGGAACTGGCGGCTTCGTGTATCAGGAGTACGTTCCCTTGCCCACGTTCGATGGCGCGCACCCGGTGATAGGGAGTTGGGTGGTTGGGACCGAGTCGCGGGGCATCGGCATTCGCGAGACGGACAATCTGATCACTGACAATCTTGCTAGGTTTGTGCCTCATCGAATTGCTAGCTAGCATTCTTAACGTCATTTTCACTGAAAATCGCGAAAAAGCTGATAGATTAAATTAGGTTTAGCAGATTGCAAACCTGGGACTTCTTATGAAATTTCGATCGCTTGCCGCTTCGGCACTTATTGGCTTGCCATTCATCGTGAACGCTCAGGCGTTCTCCGACGACTTCTCTTCGGCTGCCCAGCTGAGTTACTACGGCCCGGACCGATCTGCCCCGCAATCGGCAGTCACGGGTACGTTCTTCGGAAAAACTGCGCTCAAGATGACGATCTGGGATAACCCCGGAGTAACCGACCCCTTCTACAATTTCCAGGGTCTACAGCGCTATGCTGACGTCGCGCACACCCAAGGGTTCGGAATCACCGCCCAGAACAGCAACTTAAGCATGGATGTTTACATTCCATCGTCTTGGAATGCGACAACTGGTGGCACCGCGGATCGACGCGGTGGTGACCTTTGGGCGCGTTTCGACGATGTAACTCAAACCGTTGGGAATGACGCGTACCCAACTCTTGGCTTCTACAACGAAGGCAACGGTAATGGCGTTGGACTGGAAGTTTTCCGACCTTACACCGGAAACATCGAGGTCTTCAGCCTGTCGGCTCTGACAACACTCGGCGCAGCGCCGCAGTTGAACGGCTGGAACAACCTCCGCATGCGGTTTGTGAACAACACCGTTGAACACTACCTGAACAACGTGTTGGTCTACACCGACTCGGACGCTGGCTGGAACAACGTGGCTTCACTCGAGGGTGCGTTTGTGCAAGGTTGGCGGTCCTCTGCGATGATCGGCAGCGGGTCGACTTACGATGTAGTCGCGACGAACCTCACCGCCGTTCCTGAGCCAGCGACGATGACAGCTCTCGCTCTTGGCGGACTCGCCCTTCTGCGACGCCGCAAGACCTCGGTCTAACGCACCCATGATCTGCGGCGGTGCATAATTCAGTTATGCCCGCCGCAGTTGCGCTCGCCGTCGCCCTCCAACTTGACCCGAACAATCTTCCCATAGGTCCGAAAGGCACTTTGCTTGTTCAGCCAGGCCAGATTGTTGAGACCAAGACGGGTCGGGTGATGACCGCTTTTGAGGTTGCCGAGGCTTGTAAGGGCCAGAAATTCCTGTTCATCGGAGAGAATCACGCGACGTCGTTGCACCAGCAGATGGAAGCCAAGCTCGTGGAAAGCCTCGCCTTCGCCGGACGAACCCCCGCCGTCGGCGTCGAGTTCTTCCACCGCACCAAGCAAGACGTTTTGGACCAGTGGACAAAGGGGGCTCTCAATGAAGCCGACTTCCTCATCCAAAGCGAATGGAAGACTCAATGGGGCTACGACTATAACTTCTACCGCCCCTTGTTCGAGGTGATCAAAGCCAAGTCGATGCCCGTGGTCGGCCTCAACGTTCCCCGCGACTGGGTTCGCACCGTTTCCAAGGGTGGATTCGATTCTCTGCCTCTTTCGGCGCGGATGCAGCTTCCCGCGACGCTGGATTTGAACAACAAGAACCACAAGATGGTATTTGAATCGCTGATGGGTGGCCACGACATGGGCCCTGCGATGGCTAACATCTACCAAAGCCAAATGCTCTGGGACCATGGCATGGCCGACACCGCCGCCAAGTATATCGCCGTCCGTAAACCGACCTCAAAGGACATTTTCGTTGTCATCGCAGGAAGTGGACACATCATGTATAGTCAAGGAATCAACTACCGCCTTGCCCAGCGTGGCGCCGGCAGGGGGTTGAACTTTGTGATGATCCAGTCGGAAAAGACAGTCGAGGTCGCCAAGGGGCTTGGCGACTTCGTCTACTGCACCACTCCTGAGCCGATCAAGAAGTAGCGTACAGGTAACCTAAGGGTTCATGTACGACCGTTATTCTCCGGGTGATTTCGAAGCAAAGTGGCGAGAGCGATGGCTCAAGGCTGACCTCTTTCGAACCCGCGAGGAGGCTGGTCGACCCAAGTTTTATACGCTCGACTTCTTCCCCTACCCCTCGGGCGCGGGGCTGAGCGTTGGGCACTGCCGGAACTACGTTCCAACCGACGTTCTTAGCCGGATGAAGTACATGCAGGGTTTCAATGTCCTGCACCCGATGGGCTTTGACGCCTTCGGACTCCCCGCCGAAAACGAGGCGATCAAACGCAAGAGCCATCCGGCGCCGATGATCGAGAAGTACGCGGCAAACTACAAACGGCAGATGGATCTGATCGGGTGCGGCTTCGACTGGCACCGTTCGTTTAAGTCGTCTGATCCGAGCTATTACAAATGGACGCAGTGGATATTTGGGTTGCTTTACGAGCGCGGCCTGGCGGTTCGGAAGCTGGCAGCGGTCAACTGGGATCCGGTTGACAAAACTGTTCTTGCCGACGAAGAAGTCATCGCGGGTCGAGCCGAGCGGTCCGGCGCACTGGTCGAAAAGAAGTGGATTCCGCAGTGGTATTTCCGCATCACCGAATACGCGCAGGAGCTCATTGACGACCTCGAAACGATCGACTGGCCGGAAGGAATCAAGGCAATGCAGCGCAACTGGATCGGGCGATCTGAGGGCTGTCAGTTCACGTTTCAGGTGGTTGGCACTGCGAACGAAGCTCGAATTGATCTAGACTCTGCGGTGGAGACCGGTAAAGCTCGTCCTCAGTCGGGCGGACTGCACTTTGATGTCTTCACAACGCGTATCGACACCATTTATGGTGTCACCTTCTGCGTCCTGGCTCCTGAACACGGGATTGTCGATCAGTTGCCAATCACGGACGAAGATCGAGCACGTATCCGCCAGTACCAGGAGGCGGCGAAGAGCCTGAGCGAGACGGATCGCACAGCTGAGAACCGGGAGAAGACCGGAGTCTTCACCGGAGCGTATGCGCACCACCCATTTACCGGAGAACGAATCCCAATCTGGTTGGCCGACTACGTACTTGCTACCTACGGAACCGGGGCAATCATGGCGGTTCCAGGTCACGACCAGCGTGACTTCGACTTTGCTACCAAATTCCGAATCCCCATCGAGCCAGTCATCATCGGTCCTGGAGGAATTGACGAGATCAGAGCTCTAAGGGCTCAAGGAAAGGCTTTTGAACCGAAAGATGGCACGCTCATTAACTCGTCGCATTACGACGGACTATCAGTGCTGGAAGCCCAAGAAAAGCTCGGCCTCCGGCTGGAGGCGGAAGGGATTGGCGAGCGAAAGATTCAATACAAACTACGTGACTGGCTGATTTCGCGCCAGCGCTACTGGGGCTGTCCCATCCCGGTGATTCACACCAAAGACGGCGAGGAACAACTTGTTCCGCTGAGCCAGCTCCCGGTCGAGCTGCCGATGGTGGACTCATACGAGCCTGCTGGAGATGGTTCGTCTCCGCTTGCCCATATCGATGAGTTTGTGAACTGCACCGACCTCGACGGCTCTCTCGCCCGCCGAGAGACGGACACGATGGGCGGCTTTGCATGCTCGTCGTGGTACTTCCTCCGCTTCTGCGATCCGGAAAATTTTGAAGCTGCGTTTGACTCCGAAAAGCTCAAATACTGGATGCCGGTCGACTGCTACGTCGGCGGAGCCGAGCACGCTGTCATGCACCTCCTCTATGCACGGTTCTGGACGAAGGTTCTTTACGACGCCGGAGTGGTTCCAGTCAAAGAGCCGTTCCAGACGCTGCGCAATCAGGGCCAGGTACTGGCGATGTCGCCTTACCGCAAGCCTCGCGAAAACGAGACGCTCGGCGTTGGTGAAGACGGAATTCTCGTCAGCTTCGAGGAAGCAAAGCTGATGCCCGAAGACGAACTGACCTGGAAATGGGTGAGGATGTCGAAGTCGAAGGGAAATGTCGTTACCCCCGACGAGGCCGTCGAACAGTACGGAGCGGACGCGCTTCGGATGTATTTGTTGTTCGTCGCGCCGTTCCACGCCGACGTTCAGTGGAGCAACGAGGGCATGCAGGGCATCTCGCGGTTCTTGGGGCGAATCTTCAAGTTCGCAGGCGAGGTTCAGCCTCACTTCGCAGAAAACTGGATGGACATCTTGCCTTTTGAAGAGCTGGACGATCTGAGCAAGCGAATCCGCAGAGCAACCCACCAGGCAATCCGGAACTGCACCAAGGACCTGGAGAACTTCGGGTTCAACACTTATGTTTCGTGGCTGATGAAGTTCATGAACGAGATCACGGATTGTCTCGACTTGGCTCGGACCCGAATTGCCAATGAGCGTCCTTTGCAACTCGCGATGAGCGAGGCGCTGGAAACTCTCGTGCTGCTGATCGCCCCGAGTGCGCCGCACTCGGCAGACCAGATTTGGGAGGATCTTGGAAAGACCGGATTCACCTACCACGCTCAGTGGCCCCTACACGATGACGAGTTGGCCGCTGAAGATAGCTTGACCATCGCCGTCCAGGTGAACGGAAAACTTCGGGATACAATCACGGTTCCGGCGAATACGCCTAAAGAGCAGATTGAGGCGGAAGCCCAGGCGAGCGTCAAGGTAAAGATCTACACCGATGGCAAAGAAGTCAAAAAGATAATCACCGTCCCTGGTCGGCTTGTTAATATTGTGGTGGCAGGATGAAGGTGAACAAAACGGCGATTGGGGCGGGAGCGGCGGTTGCGGCGCTAGTCGCGGTCATCATGCTGTCAGACCGTCCGGTCGAGACTCGCGACGGCGTCGTTTTACCGCGAACTCGAACCGAGTACGAGAAGTTGAACAAGGAGTCTGCCGACCTAGTGCTCGAGATTTTTGGCCGGGCGGATAGTGGCCAATCGATCACGGAAGCGGATCGCGTCAAACTCCGTGAGGCTATTACAAAGTTTGAGGCAATGAAGGCTTTCGAGCCGCGTCAGGTAGCCGCACTGTTTGGTTCCGGAAAATGCTACTTACTGCTCGGCGAGGCACAGCTCGCGGCGGACCGCTTGTCTCAGTCATGGGAGAACCGCATGGTGGATCCAATGAAGGAAATGGAGGCCGTCCGCTTGACCGCAATCGAAGCCGCAGCCTTGGCGAGTGAGGCCACTCTGGAGCTGGCAGCGCTGGAGGTTTCAACGATGAATACTAACGCGGCTTCGGGCCAGAAAGCAGAGGCCGAAGAAGCTCGAAAACGAGCGCAGATTCTTTATCAACGAGCGTTCTCGCTGGCTGATGAGGCGGTGAAGCTTGTTCCAAATGCTCCGAGGTATCTCGCCGCGCGTGGTCAGGCAGCATTGGCGGCTGGGCGGAAGGATGAAGCGAAGGCCGACCTTGCCCGTGCGGTCAGGCTAGACCCGAACAGTCCTAAGGTGAAAGAGCTGGCGAAGTTGTTGCCCTAGGGTCCCAAGGCATTCGACTCTCCCGGTTCGCTGCGCTTACCGACCTCCCTTATCCAAAGGAGGTGCTTTCCAAACAATTCCGCCCTAAAGCAATGGCGGGACGGGAGGAGGTGATGCAGGTGCCCCGAAGTTCGGCGGAGCCAGTCGCTCTTGCATCTTCTTCGGAAGCTCATCTTTGCGATAGGTTCGAGAGTTGTCAACCGTCACATCGTAGAGCGACGTGAAGTAGGACGCTTTCTTCGCGAAGTCAAACGTAAACATGAGAGTCGACTGCTGGGCGAGCTTGTACATGTTGTAGCTACGCTTCATGCCAGAGAACACCGGAGCCTGGGGATTGTCGCCTTCAAACATCGCCATCATCTCCGGAACGCCAATGGTATTCACGCCGGTGTCGGTGTTCATCGCCATCAGGCTCTTCATGTTGAACCGTTTGAGCTTCATGGTTCCAAACGAGGGAATCCCGACGGGGAGGAGGTTGGTACGCTCGTTCATCACGGTGACGCCGCCCATCCCGAACATCGACATCATTGGGGCCGCCATCGCCATTCCCATTCCCGCCATTGCACCCATTCCCGAATCGTCATCGTCGCCACCGACTGAGTCAGTTTTGATCGTGACCTGGCCATCTGGCGAAGTGGTCGAGGTGGACGCTCCTTCCATCATTCCGGCGAGCGGGTTATCCGCTCCCATGGGGGGAACCATGCCGTTGTAGACCATTCTGCCGAGAATTTCTCGTTGACCCGGGAAGAGGCTTGCGAGGGCGATTGGCTTGCCCGCTTCGAGGGTGGCCCGTTGGGTTTGGTCGAACGTTCCGTAAAACTTGAGTGCATCGAAACCGAGGCCGGTCAACGCTGTCGCGGCTCCCATGTCGGAAGTGCGGAACAACGCTTGCGTGTAAGGGATCGCCAGAGTTTCAGAGCCTCGGGCCAGCGTCTGTTGGGATGCAAACTTCAGGCAGTCTTCGAGGTTGATATAGCCGCGAGTCCCAGCACCGGTGATCAAATTCTTCAGAGCGGTGCGGTTGCAGAACGCCGATCTCAGCTCCAACGGTGACGAAGCGCGGATGATCGTCCAGGTCCCGTCGGTGTCTACTTCTTGGGTGATGGCGCGGTCTATGGCGTCGAGAACGCCTTCCACCGTCGGGTTCTTGCCATTGATCGCAGTGACCAGAGAACCAAGGATATCATCTGACGGAGACGCGATGACGTTTTGTCCCTTCGCTGCCTGGGAATCCAGCACTTCGCCGAGTGTCATCGCGAATGGCTCATTGGTGACCGGATCAAGTAGCTTGGCGCGTAGACCGGGGGAAATCGGTTTCGTAATCGGTGCTACGGGCTGCCCCATTCCCTCGGCCCCGCCGAGCACCATTCCCATCACGGAGCTGATGTTGCCATTGAAGTTAACGATCATGCTCGTGAAGGGGTCGAGCGTGCTGTTCTCTCCTAGAGCCTTGACGTACTCTTGGGTTGCGGCCGAAAGACTGATCGGCGTTCCGGTCGTCACCAGCGGACGGCTCGCTTCGGGATTAACCATCGGAAGCGACACCTGTTTGGTGTAGATGGCGGCGCCGTCCGGCGTGTAGGCGTTGATCGTCACGTTAAGCGTGTTGCGCTTCTGAATCTGGAAAGCTGCCTGGATCAGGCTGACCTTGTTCACAAGCTCTGGCTTGCTGAGTCCGCCCCCAAACATAGCACCGAACATCGCCATCGGATCCTCCGCTTTGGTATCGGACTTCGGAGCTTTGGCGGCGAGTTTCCGCATCTCAGCCATGATCAGATTGACCGAGTTTGCGTTGAGCAACCCCTGCATCTGGTTTGGATTGCTGCTCAAAACTACTCGGCGACCTTCGATGATGGTGCTAAGATCCTTCGCACCGATTGCCTGAATCAGCTTCATGCTCGCCTCGTCCGGGTTGTACATGTTAGCGAAGATCTTGCCGACCATCTCCATCGCAACTTTTTGATCCTTTTCAGCACTCCTCTCGACCTTCTTGAAGTCGTCTTCGGTCATCGGCGGTTTGATCGGTGTGTTGATTGTGGCTTCAAGGGCCTTTACGATCTCCGGATCGCCTTCTCGATCCTGACGAGTTCTGACGTCAGATTCGAGGCTGAGATACAGATTTCCGTCTCGCTTCGACCACTCGCCACCAACCGTCTTTCCGATACGGGTGAGCAAATCGTTGAGGGGAACGTTCTTGACATTGATGTACAGAGGAAAGTTTTTCAGCTCACCGGTCGCCAGCATCGGCTGCCCGGTTTGTGCCGCAATCTGCTGGATCACCGTTTCTACAGGAAGAAAATTCGCCCGAAGGGTCACGGTTTGAGTCTGAGTGGCAAGAACACAAGCAAGCGCGGCAGTAAACATTTCACACTGTTATACGCGGTTTCTGTTCTTGGGCTACAGCCTGGGACTAAAAGCCGAAACAAAAATGCGATTACAAGTCGAAACCCCCGAACGCTTGGACAAGTTCCTCAGCGCGGCCCTTCCCGAGCATTCTCGCTCGAAACTCGCCAAGATGGCGGACGAGGGCACGGTTCTGGTGAACGGCGAGGCGGCCAAACCGTCGCACAAGTTGCGAGCTGGTGACGTGGTTGAGCTTGACGCGCCCGAGGAAGCCGCGCCGCACGATTTGACTCCCGCATCGATTCCTCTTGAGATCCTGTATGAAGACGAAGTGATGCTGATCGTGAACAAGCCTCGCGGGCTTGCGTCGCACCCGGCGGCTTCTCTCAAGGAGCCTTCTTTGGTCAATGCGCTGCTTGGGCGCGGCGGACCGCTCTCGGAGATTGGGGGCGAATTTCGACCGGGGATTGTTCACCGTTTAGACCGCGAGACGACGGGATTGATGGTGGTTGCAAAGACCGACGCGGCGCACGTTTCGCTCGCGGCTCAGATTGAGAAGAAATCCGCCGAGCGTCGCTACTTTGCCGTCGTGGCGGGGGATGTTGATCGAGAGAAGTTTACGATTGACGCTCCGATGGCTCGAAACCAGGCGAACCGCCAGCAGATGACGGTGGACATGCACGGCAAGCCCGCTGTCACGCATGTGAAGAACGTTGCCAACCTTGCCCACGGGACGTTGGTGGCTTGCCGGTTGGAGACCGGACGCACTCACCAGATTCGAGTTCATCTTCGAGCGATGGGGCATCCTGTTTTGGGAGACAATCTTTACGCTCCGAAGGAGTTTCGCGAGGGCCCGATGCAGCTTCATGCAGCTTTTCTGGCGTTGGTGCATCCCGTTTCGGGGGAGCCAGTAGTTGCTTTCTGCGCTGCTCCAGATGACTTCCTAGGTGCGGAGTACGCAACCCGAAGATGGGTTGAAGAGTGGTAATCGGGCAGTGAAGAGTCAGCCTCAAGACATCCTCAAGCGCCTCGGCTCCAGCTGGGGCTTGCTTTCGATGGGCTTCGGGCTAACCTTCATCCACCTCTTCTGGTACGGCTCCGTATGGACCGCCTGGCTCGCTCTCGTCTGTTACGCCCCCTTCCTGGCCTGGTTGCGCATCCACTCAAGACGTCCTTTCCTAGCGGGTTGGGTATTCGGCCTCTGGTACGCCGTCCTTAACAACTACTGGCTTGGTCAGTTCATTGGCAAATGGACGCAGAGCGTATTTATTGGGGGGCTCGCGGTTTTCATTGTTGGGGCCGTTTGGGGGCTTTTTGGCGGAGCAGCAGCCAGCACGACGAAGAGACTCATTCCGCTTGATGGATGGGCACGGCTCGCGGTGCCGTTCGTTCTTTGGATTCCTGACGTACTTCGCTCGTACATCCCAGAATTCGCCTACCCCTTCACGCCACTAGGTGAGCCATTGGTGGCGTACCCGTATCTCGCGGGAGCACTGGCGCATTGCTATACGTCAAGTTTTATTGTCGTTTGTGTTAATGCCTTTTGGGGACTGGGAGGGGTGCGTAAGAACCCACTGCATCCTGCGATCACGGTTGGGTTTCCTTTTCTACTTTGCATGGCCCTGAACGCAAAAGCGTCGCAGATTCCGACGCAAACCAAAATCGCCCTTGGCCAGCTCGGCTTCGACCTCGCCTACACGGAAGACGGTCTCAAGCCCTTCAAAATCCGCGAGGCTGCCAACGACCTCATCCGCCAAGCGCGCGCTCAGAAAGCCGACGTCCTCATCCTCCCCGAAGCTGTTGCCGCGTTCTCAACCTTCCCCAACACCGCCTTCGACCTCCCCCCTGACTTGCCCGTCCTCTTCGGAGCCCAGCGCGGAACCTCGCCCCGCTACCAATCCGCCTACCTCTGGGACACAAAGGGCTTCCAATTCACCGACAAAACTCGCCTCGTCGTCTTCGGCGAGTATGTTCCTCTGCGCGGAATCATCCCCTACCCCGCCGGCTTCCAGCTCCCTGCCGGAGACCTCGCCGAAGGCGAAGCCAAGCTCCTCACCCTCCCGAACGGCCTCAAGATCGGCACCATGATCTGCTTCGAATCCCTCTTCCCCGGCGCCGCTCGCAATCTCAAAAACCTCGAACCCGACGTCCTCTCGATCATCTCCCTCGACGACTGGTATATGGGCACCAGCGCGATCCCCCGCCTAGAAATCGCCGCCCGCTGGCGCGCTGTCGAAACTGGCAAGTGGATCTTCCGAGTTGGCTCTCTTGGCAAGACGATGGTGATTGACCCGAAGGGACGCATTCGTGCCGAGCTCGCGACGGGTGAACGGAAGTTGTTGGTCTACGATTTGTGAGTTCCAAAGGTACCCCCGGCGTCTCGCCGGGTTCCAGATCCCGGCGAGACGCCGGGGATACCTTTCAGATAAACTCCATGCGAAATGACTGACTTCGCCATCTCCTGGAATCTCTGCCGCGGACGCTTCGCTGACTCCGTCTCTGGACTCACAAACGAGCAACTCAACTACCGCCTCCACTCCGAAACTCTGACCATTGGTGAAATGGCCCTCCACATCGCCGGAACCGAGCTTTGGTTCGTGAGTCAGCTCACCAAGCGCGAGAATGACGCTTACGAAGCCAAGCTCATTAAAGCCGCCACCGACAGCGTCGTCAACGATCTCCCTTTCCCTTATTCATCTGAAGAAGTGAACGATGCAAGCGTTAAAGAAGCCTTAGAATACGTTGCAAAGATCGTCCAGCCCCATGTTGAAAACCCGTCCGAAGAGTTCTTGACGACCGAAATCCAGTCAGTTCTCGGTCCAATCATCACGGGCCAGGGCGCGCTTGCCCGCTTCGCGTTTCATCCCGGTTACCACCAGGGTCAGGTTCACATCATCAAAACCGCACCCGGCTACCCTGCCTAACCCGGTACCATAATTCCATCTTGGAACCGATTCTCTCGCAGGTAGACCTCAACGACGACGAACACCAGCAGAACCGCGCCGCGATGGACGCGATCATGGCTGACTACCGTACTCGCATGGCTAAAGCCATGGAGGGCGGCGGTCAGAAAGCAGTTGACCGGCACAAATCGCGAGGCAAGCTACTCGCTCGCGAGAGAATCGATGGCTGCCTAGACCCCGGCTCGCCATTCCTTGAATTCAGCACACTTGCCGCCAACGGGATGTACGGCGATGGCGCACCCTCCGCGGGAGTCGTGACTGGGATTGGTCGGGTTCATGGCCGCGAATGTATGTTTGTCGCCAACGATGCCACCGTCAAAGGCGGCAGCTACTTCCCTCTCACCGTAAAGAAGCACCTGCGCGCCCAAGAAGTCGCGCTCGAGAACCACCTACCATGCATCTATCTCGTCGACTCAGGCGGAGCTAACCTTCCCTATCAAGCCGATGTCTTCCCCGATCGCGACCACTTCGGACGAATCTTCTACAACCAAGCCCAGATGAGCGCGAAGGGGATTCCGCAGATCGCGGCTGTCCTTGGCTCCTGTACTGCCGGCGGCGCTTACGTGCCTGCAATGAGCGATGAAAGCATCATCGTCAAGAATCAAGGCACAATTTTTCTGGGCGGTCCTCCCCTGGTCAAAGCCGCGACAGGAGAGGTTGTTACGGACGAAGACCTCGGCGGCGGAGACGTCCATACTCGGGTTTCTGGAGTCGCTGACCACCTTGCCGAAGACGACCAGCACGCCCTCGAACTGATCCGAAACGTCGTCGAAAACCTTGGAACCCCGCGCAAAGCAAACCGAGACCAAGACGAACCGCAAGATCCACTGTTCGATCCAACCGAACTTTACTCTCTGGTGCCGAACGACAGCAAGACGCCGATGGACATGCGCGCCGTCCTTGCCCGCATTCTCGACGGTAGCAAGATGCACGAATTTAAGGCCCGTTACGGCTCCACGCTCATCTGCGGCTTCGCCCGAATCCACGGTCACAAAGTCGGAATCATCGCCAACGACGGCATTCTCTTTTCTGAAAGTGCACTGAAAGGTGCCCACTTTATCGAGCTTTGTTGCCAGCGCGGGATTCCGCTGGTGTTTGTTCAGAACATCACCGGCTTCATGGTCGGGCGAAAGTATGAGAACGAGGGAATCGCACGGAACGGGGCAAAGCTCGTCACCGCCGTCAGCACAGCCAACGTGCCGAAGTTCACTGTCATCGTCGGCGGGAGCTATGGAGCCGGTAACTATGGGATGTGCGGACGAGCCTACGGCCCTCGCCAACTCTGGATGTGGCCCAACGCAAAGATTAGCGTCATGGGCGGCGAGCAGGCGGCCAACGTTTTGCTAACAATTAAGCTCGACCAGCTTGAGCGGGAAGGCAAAACGATGTCTCCTGAAGACCAACAAGCCGAGAAAGATCCGATTCTGACGAAGTACAACGAGGAAGGCTCCTGCTACTATTCCACGGCACGTCTATGGGATGACGGCATTATCGACCCGGTCGATACCCGCCGAGTTTTGGGGCTCGGACTTGAAGCAGCGCTTTATTCTCCAGAGGAACCCGCAGGATTCTCGCTGTTCAGAATGTAAAGAATCGTTTACCGTATTTCGGGCGTCTTTGGCAGTGAGCTGTCTTTACATGACAGCGGGAGACTCATGCTCAAAGAATTTAGGGATTTTGTATCGAGGGGCAATATGCTTGACCTCGCAATCGGTGTCGTCATCGGCGCTGCGTTCGGAAAGGTAACGGAGGGCTTCATGAATTTCATCATCAACCCTCTTGTGGGACTCATCGGTGGGACCGACTTCAGCAATCTCTTCGTGGTGTTGAAAGAAGGTAAGACTCCTGGCCCATACAACTCGCTCAAGGCCGCTACGGATGCTGGAGCATCAGCACTCGGATACGGTGCTTTCATCAGCGCATTTATCAACTTTTTGATTGTCGCCTTTGTGATGTTCATGGTCATCAAGGCCTACAACAAGTTCAAGAAAGGTGAGGCCGAAGCGGTTCTCGCCCCACCCGCCGACGTCGCTCTACTGACCGAGATTCGCGACCTTCTCGCAAAGAACTAGAAAATCATCAAAGAGAAACAAAATCGCCCCCGGGGTATCTCGAGGGCGGTTTCTCTTGTTGGAACCTGGCTTAAGCCGGAACTTCCTCGAAAATCCCCATCGCGCGGAACTTGCTGAATCGCTCAGCTTTCACCTGCTCTGGAGTCATTTTCTGGAGCTCGTCGAGGTGCCGACCAATCCCTTCTTTGACCGTTGCGTACACCTCAATCGGCTTTCGGTGCGCCCCGCCAACTGGTTCCGGCAGAATCTCATCGATAATCCCGTACTCGAGAGCACTCCTCGACGAAATCTTGAGAGCCTCGGCGGCTTGCTTGCCCATCTCTGGCTTGCGCCAAAGTATCGCAGCACACCCCTCGGGGGGAATGACGGAGTAAACCGAGTGCTCCAACATCAAGACCCGTGACGAGGCTGCAATTCCAATTGCACCACCTGATCCGCCTTCGCCGATGACGACGGCAACCGTCGGAACCGTCAGGGCAAACATCTTCATAATCGAAGCCGCAATCGCTTCACTGATCCCTCGTGATTCACTCTCAACTCCCGGGTCTGCCGCCGGGGTGTCCACGAACGAAATCACCGGCATCTTAAACCGCTCCGCCATCTCGAACAGCCGTATCGCCTTTCGGTAGCCCTCTGGCTTCGCCATTCCGAAGTTTCGGAACTGCCGACTCTGGATGTCCCGTCCCTTCTGGTGACCGATGATCATGACCGGGGTGCCTTCAAATGTCGCGGGACCCCCAATAATCGCGTTATCCGCAAAGCCGTTGCGGTCACCTTGCAACTCCGTAAAGTCCTGGCAAAGTGCAGTTACATAGTCCAATGTGTACGGTCGCTTTGGTGCGCGAGCAATGAGAGTTTTCTCCCAGGGACCGAGGTTTTCGGGGTCGTACATCATTTCCAAGTACCGATCCCGAGTCTTCTCAAGATCAATGATCTTGGCTTGCCCGGTTTCGAGGGCGGTCGGATTCGTCTCTTTCCGAGCTTCAAGCTTCATCTTCTCGATGAACTCGTCAATCTCACGAAGCTCTTTCTCGAATTCATTAAAGTTCGAAGGCATTAGGCCATTTTCTCCTTCACGACGCTTCCGAGGGAGAGAAACAAGTGGCCGCCGAGCGTCTTTACTAAAGACGTCAGCGTGGCTCGCATCTCCTTTCGAGGCACAATGGCGTCGATCATGCCGTGTTTGAACACAAACTCGGCGGTCTGAAAATCGTCGGGCACCTTGCCTACTCCGGCCTGCTTCGCAACCCGAGCTCCGGCGAAGCCCACGAGCGACTTCGGCTCGGCAACGATCACATCCGCAATCGAAGCGTAAGAAGCTAAGACGCCCGCCATCGTTGGGTCGGTAAACACACAGATGTAAGGAACCCCAACCTCTCGGCACTGCTGCACCGCCGCCGATGTCTTTGCCATCTGCATCAGGCTCAAAATTCCTTCCTGCATTCTGGCTCCGCCCGAAGCGCAAAAGATGATCGCCGGAATTCGTTGCTGGGCGGCACGCTCCAGCGTTCGGGTGATTTTTTCGCCCGCAACCGAGCCCATTGAGCCTCCCATGAACGAGAAGTCGGCGACCGCAACTGAGACAGGCATGTCATCCAGCTTTGCCCGACCCGACACAATAGAATCGTGCATCCGAGTCTTCTCCTCGGCGGCGACCAACTTCTCGGCGTACTCGGGGAACTTCAGGGTGTCGAGCGAGCGCAGGTCAGTGTCCAGCTCTTCAAAAGAGTCTTCATCAAAAGTCCAACGCATCCTGGTTAGAGCGGGAATTCGGTGATGATGGTTGCAGTATCCGCAGACGTGCAGGTTCTGCTCAAAATCCACTCGAAAGAGGATTTTCTTACAGCCTTGGCATTGTAAGAAGGCATCGCCTTGTTTCAGTGATTTGGCACTCAAGGTGGTTTATCGTACCCCGTTTCCGGGGTTTTGGTTGCAGTAAGTGCACCTTCCAGGCGGTTTGCGGAGACCTCCTGGAAGGCGGTGTTAGCTTACACTTGACCCGTCACAAATACCGACAGCGGCGTCTGCTCGAACTCAAATCTCGGCATCTCAACTCGGCCAAAGTTCAACATGACGAGCGGCTTAATGATCTGCTCGTTCATCACGGTATCGGCAAGGTCTCGGCGAATCGCTTCGAGCTGCAACAGAAGCACTTGCAGGTGAACCCGGCCCATTGCTAATGAGCCGACTCGGGTGCCCTCGCTGGTGGTTAGCGTCTGACCAAGGATCGCGCGGGTGATCTCACGATTGTGAAACTCGATCGCATCCATAAACCCTTGGCTCGCGCCATCCCGGTCACCCAAGGCACGCACCTCGAACTCCTCGGGAAAGACTATCGCAGAGTTCTTCGCAAGAGCCTCTAGCGAGCGGAGCATTGCCGCCTGGTCCTCGCTGGTGGCTCCCTTTCCAAATTTGGCCAGCAGGGTCGGAGAGGCGAATTTTTCCAAATGCACCCTCCATGCCTCCATCAGCCGCTTCTTCTCTCGGAAATGGGGCATTGCCGCTTCGAGGTCACTTTGCCCGTAGGGCTTACCATAGCCGGGACGGTGGCGATAGATTACGAATCGGTCGGGTGAAAAGCTCTGCTCGGGTTCCCCGGGCAGGTTCAGCTTCAGGCTCTTTGTAGTTTCATACTCATCAACTTCAATGGTGAAGTACCGGGAGTCTTTCGGTCGGACGCTTTGGATCCACCACTTCCCTCCGTCTGCGCCGTACACGAGTTCCTGAATGCTCCAGCCGTGGACGAAGGCATCCATGGCGTTCTGCAGCACAGTATGAACCGAGCCCTGCATCCGGCTGAACGCTTCTCGAACAAAGTCCGACTGATCGCTTTCACCCACGACTTTCCACCCGGAGGCGAGCACTCCGAGAGTTTTGATTGTTAGAGAAGTCTGGATCATGGAATCCTTCGCCATTTCGGCAAGGAGCTCGGGCCGGTTAGGGTTCGGGAATCCTCCATAGGCTGCCTGAAGCTGCCACGCAGGGATCGTTGGGGTTTGAGTTGATGTTGAAGGTTTTGGTTTCTTGTTGAAGAGTTTCATGTTGTTTGGAGCGGGCAGGCGTCAGCATTCAGCCCTCCGCAATTGCGCAGAAGGCTCAAGAGAGCTAATTTCTTGGATTCGTCGTCAAGATCATTCGGTGAGCATGTGGAAGGTCTCTCACGGCCATCGCCAGAGCCATTACGAGGTCGTCGTGACCGCTCTTAGCCGCCAAGCGGGTGTGGCCACTGCCCGTCCGAGTTGCGTGGACGTTTTCGAGTTCCTTCTTCAGGTCCTCGTGCGGAGGAATCTGGAGCGCGCGCTGCTCGAAGGCACTCACCAGGCCGTCAATCAAGGCGGGCTTCGACTCCGCGGTGAAGACAAACGACCGGATCGAAACGCTAGGTAGCTCCTTTCGGAGCCAGGCCGTAATGCTATCCCCACCGCCGGTGGTGTCACAAATCAGCCGGGCGTTGGGATGACGTTCAAGAACGCCTTTGACCCAAGCAATCTGATCCTGCCACTCGGTGCCCTGCCTTCGATCAATCTCGAGCACGCTTGCCTTCGCCCGGAATCCCTTGATCACCACCAATGCGGAATGGTCTCGGTAGTGCGCCCAGTCGACGGCGATGATCGTAGGACCCGGAATGTCAATCTCCGTTTCGGCAACCGTGCACGCCTCTACCGCTTTGCGATCGAAGACGAGGCCTTCGCGTTGCACAAACTGAGCCTCGTACTCAGTAGCGTATGCACTGGCGCTCAGACGGCTCCTCTGTTGCTCCAAAAACTCCCGCCGAACTTTGGGATTATCGCTGCTTGGTGCCTGAAGCGACCAGAACTCGTCGGTGTTCGCTAAGCCCTCCTGGAACGCTTCATAGAAGTGATCCTGCCCATTCGGCGTGCTGATCATCGTGAGGGTTCCTTCCGAGGTCGCCATCATTGGAGTCAGGATTTCGTGAACGATTTCGCCTTTTACAAACGCGGCTTCATCAATGATGATGTCCGTCGCCTCATCGCCTCGCAGATTGTTCCCGGAATGAGCCGAACGGGCAACCACCGAGTGATCACCCATGATTAGGTCCATCTTCTTCTCCCGAAACGTGGGAACCGACCGAAAGCGAAGCTCCCAAATCCCCTTGTTCACAAGTTGCTCGATCAGCCGTCGAAGGCGCCGGAACAGAAAGCTGGCTTGCTCTAGAGTGGGCGCAACCAGAAGCGTCCGCTTCGGCTCATCGCTATGAAGCCCAGCAATGACTTGTACGGCACACGCATCCGTCTTGCCCCACCGCCGACCACAAGCAAGCACCTTTGTGCTGGCCCGAGCCAGCAAAAACCTCTCCTGCCCAGGATGCGGCCGCCATACGGGGGCGAGCCACTGAAGAAAACTTTGCATTCACCTACTAGGCAACAATCTAGGTGGTTTGTCAACCTTGAATCTTGATTCTTGTCAGAGAATGCTTCGATGTGACAAGAATCAATGGCTGCTCGCAGGATCTCGGCGAGGCGCAAGAACCGGTTACTTCGGCAGAGGCAACCCAAACGCCGTCAAGAACGACCGCAGAGCCTCGATCCGCCCCGGAGTCCCGAGCTCAACATTATAAGGCCGGCCCCGAGCATCGATGATCAGCCCCACCGTCCCCTCAATCAGGTTAGTCGTCTGATTTCGAGAACCCCGAGCCTTGTCAAACTTCGTCACCGTCACCGGCTTGCCCTTTCCGGCACCAACATCAAAGTTCCGCCCCGGCTCCACCGTAATCGAATCACCCATCGAATCCAAGAACGGAACAACCTTAATCTCCCCAAAAGGAACCGACTCGTCAATGCCCGATCCGTGCACCCGAACGCAGTGCTCGCCCGGCTTGCCAACTCCAGTAGGAGCAACACAGGTCCCAACCCGAACGATACAATCTCGCTCAAAGACCTCTTTCGCCGCATCATACAAGTGCTCAGAAAGCACCCCAAGGTGCGGCATCATGAAGATCGAGTCAACCGTCAGCATCGTAATGCCCTCAGGCTGGTAGGAGTCCATCATCATCAGCGCCGCCTGAGCCCGGTTCGGCGCGTGCGAAAGCACCCCACCCGAACCAATCACCATATCCAGCTTCATCATGTTAACCAGAGTCGAACCCGACGACTCCTGGTCAAAAATCTGTCCAACATCGCGCTGCTGCGACGACCCCGTCAGGTTCCGCGCCAGCGACTTGTGGTGCTCAAACGCCAACCGCAAAGCCTCGCGCGAAACCGCGTGCTCAATCAACAAATCCTCATAAGTCTGCGGAATCGTCGTCGGACGAATCATCTTATTCCGCAACCGGTTCCGAACCTCAGCCGGGTCGATCTCGAACGGCAGCCAGCGAGCAATGTTCTCAACCCCCGCTTCCTTCAAAACGTTACAAATCGAGTACGACATCCCCAGGTTCGCCGAAACCGTTCGGTTATAGATCCGCTCCCCACCCGGAGTTGCCTCAAACACCGAGAAAACGTCGGTAGTCGCTCCGCCAATATCCACGCCCAGAACGTTAATCCCCTCCTGCCGCGCATATTCGTTCAGCAACTTACCAACCGCGTTCGGAGTCGCCATGACCTCAAACGAAGCCCAATCCAGCAACTTCGAATACCCCGGAGCCTGCTGCATAACGTGCTCCAAAAACATCTCGTGAATCTCTTCTCGCGCCGGACCCAGGTTCTCCGCATCCAAAGCCGGACGCAAATTGTCAACGATCTTCGTCGCAATCCCGTCGCCCAAAACGCCCGCAACCTTCTCCCGAGCCTGCACGTTCCCGGCAAAAATAACCGGCAGCTGCATATCTCCAAACCGCGGCTTCGGATCCGCCCGGCGAATGACCTCCGCCATCTCGACCAACCGATCAACGTTCCCGCCGTCCGTTCCGCCCGACATCAGAATAATGTCCGGCCGCAACTGCCGAAGCCGCTCAACCTTCTGGAAGTCCTTTCGGCCATCATCAACCGCCAAGGTGTCCATCAAAATCGCCCCCGCGCCCAGCGCCGCGCGCTCCGCCGACTCCGCGCTCATCGCCTTAACAACGCCCGCGACCATCATCTGCAATCCGCCGCCCGCCGAAGAAGTCGAAACGTAATAGTCCGACCCATCCAAAGGCCCGCTCGAAGTCCCCGTAGCCACATCATCCTTAGAAAGCCGATGAACCGTCCCGTCCTTCAAAAGCGTCCGACGACCAGCTTCATAGCCAGAAGGAACCGTCTGCTCAGTAATCTCCTCAAGCTCGGTCAGCGCGTTCAAAACCCCAATCGTAACGTCCTCAAACGGCCGCTCAACCGTCGTCGGAGCCTCACCCCGAGCAACAAGGCGATACTCGCCCTTGTCATTCCGTTCAATCAGAATCGCCTTGGTAGTAGTCGATCCACAGTCGGTTGCAACGATGCGCCGGATATCTTTGGACATGATAGGTAACGCTTAGTATGTACCGTTCAAACGGTAAACTGCAAAGCGATGAAGCTCTTTGTTGATACCGGTGATTTGGACGAAGTAAAAAAGGCGGCTGAATGGGGCGTGATCGACGGAGTCACCACCAACCCAACCCTCATCGCCAAAACCGGAAAACCCTTCAAAGAAGTCGTCCTCAAGATCTGCGAACTGATGCCCGAAGGCGCAATCTCCGCCGAAGTCGTCGCCACCGACTACGACACCATGCTCAAAGAAGCCCTGGAAATCAGCAGCTGGTCCCCCCAAATCGTCGTCAAGGTCCCCCTCATCGAGAACGGCGTCAAGCTCGTCTCCACCCTCACCGACAAAGGAATCCGCACCAACGTCACCCTCGTCTTCTCCGTCAGCCAGGCCCTCATGGCCGCCAAAGCCGGCGCAACCTACATCTCCAACTTCGTCGGCCGAGTCGACGATAACGGAGCCGACGGAATGGACGCCGTCCGCGACACCGTCGAAATGGTCAACACCTACGGCTTCGACAGCGAAGTCCTCGTCGCCTCCGTCCGACACCCGCTCCACGTCCTAGAGTCAATCCGAGCCGGCGCCCACGTCGCCACCATGCCGCTCAAGACGCTAGAAATGATGTTCAAACACCCCATGACCGACTCCGGCCTCGACCGCTTCCTAGCTGACTGGAACAAAGCCGGCCTCAGCATTTTCTAGTCCTATCTTGCCATGCCCACTTTGGATGCGTCGGTTCTAACTGGTGTGATCGCAGCAACTACGTCGGTTGCGGTCGTGCATTACCTCACAGAAGAAGAGAGAAGATACGAAAGTCGCTCGGGATGAGAAGCTTGCTTTTTATCGCGAGTTGATAAGAGTGATGTCTGACTGCGTTGATGGTAATCGGGCAGTTGATGGAGCAAACCGATTTGCCGAGGCTTCCAATCTTGCTCCTTTGTATGTTTCGAATGGTGTGATGAGCGCCTTGTATTCCTTTAGACATGTAACTCGAGACTCAGCTACGCTCGACGAACAATCTCACCATGATCGATTGTTGACCCTGCTCGTACAGGAGATACGCAAAGTCATCGGAGTTGGCGGTGACCTTGTCCAAGACCGGATCACAGTCAGATTCTGGGCCGCAGGGAAAGGAAAGTAGCTGCCCCTGGAACCCGGAGGCCCACGTCCGGTTAAGTCCCCGAGGCACCACTCCGAAAGAGCCCTCGAAGAACCCCTAACCTTCGGCTAATCCAGAGCTTCTGCGGACGAGGGCGTCCGCGCTCCAGTAAAATCCACCCCATGAGCCTCCGCTCCCTCTTCGGCAGAAAGCCTAACCTCCCGTACTGGGCCCAAGGCGTAAAGCAGCAAGACTTCGACAACCTCCTCGACGCCGTCCGAACCTACTTCAAAGACCACGGAACGGAAGTAGAAGTCAACGAAGCCGAAGGCTTCGCAAGCCCCAAATCCGGCCCCCTGGCGGACCAGCAACTCGGCCTCCACAACCTCATTCGAATCATCCCCGGAATGAAATCAGAAGATGTCCAGCGCTTTATCAATGACCACTTCGGAAAATTCCTAGACATGGGGATCGAACAAGAGCGGATCGAAAACGGCACTTACGAGGAAGTCAAGAAGTACCTCCGCGTCAGAATCTTCTACACCGAACCCAGCAACCCTGAAGACCCCCTCTACACCTTCCCCGGAATTCAGCTTTGCGAAACTCTCAAGGCCTGCCCAATGTTCGATCTCGAACACTCCGCAGTGACTCTATCAAAAGACAAATTCGAGAGTTGGAACGTCCCAATTGAAGAAGTCCATCAACTCGCCCTCGACCAGACATTCGCCGACGTCGACCGCAACGGAACCTTCGAGAAAATCGACCTCTCAAACGGACGTCCCGCCTTCCTCGTCAGCGACGAGAACATCTACTTTGCCAGCATTGCACTTGATCTGAAAAGAGCAGTCACCGAAGAACCTCGCTGTGGCTATCTCGTCTTCATCCCTAGCCGCCAGTCACTGCTCATACAACCCCTAACCGATCGAGACTCCGTAAAGCAACTAACCAAACTCTGCGAAGCCGCCAACCAGATGTTCCTCGACCAAGTAGGAAAAGTCGGAGTCGACGCCTACTGGCTCAAAGACAACGTTTTCAAACGTCTAGAACTCGGCGATCCCGGTACGGATCATCCCAACTTCGCCGCTATGTCCAATTGTATTGCTAACTAGCCCCTCAAGCCTCGATAATCACCTTCAAAGCATGAGTCTTCGACGCCTGCCCAAAGGTCTCGTAAGCCGAAACAATATCCGCCAACTTAAAGTGGTGGGTGATCAGAAGAGAAGGATCAATCTTCCCACTCTTAACAATCGCGAGCAGCATCCGAGTGCTCTCAGTATCAACCAGGCCCGTGGTGATCGAGATATTCCGATCCCAAAGCCGATTCAGCTCAAGATCAACCTTCTCGCCGTGAACGCCAATATTGGCAATCACTCCACCAACGCCAATCACCGCCTGACAAGTCTCAAACGAAGCCGCCATCCCAACCGCCTCAATCGCCGTATCAACTCCCAGTCCATTGGTCAAAGCCATCACCTTCGCCACCGCCTGCCCGTCGCGATTATTAATCACATCCGTTGCCCCCAGCCGAGTCGCCGCCGCAAGCCGATTGTCATCCATGTCAATCACAATAATCTTCGCCGGCGAAAAGAACTGCGCCGTCAGAACAACTCCCAGCCCAATCGGCCCCGCGCCAATAATTGCAACCGTCCCGCCCGGCTTCACCTTCCCGTTCAAAACCCCCTTCTCAAACCCGGTCGGAATAATGTCACTCAACATGACCAGTGCCTCCTCATCAACCCCGACCGGAGCATGGTAAAGGCTATTGTCAGCATAAGGAATCCGCACAAACTCCGCCTGAGTCCCGTCAATCGTATTCCCCAAAATCCACCCGCCCGTCGTACAGTGCGAATACATCTGCCGACGACAGAAATCACACTTCCCGCACGACGTAATGCAGGAGATCAAAACGTGGTCGCCGACCTTAAACTGCGAAACGCCCGAGCCAATTGACTCAACAATCCCAACCCCCTCATGTCCCAAAATCCGCCCCGGAGCACAGGACGGAATATCGCCCTTCATGATGTGCAAGTCCGTTCCGCAAATGGTCGTCTTCACCATCTTCACCACCGCATCACTAGGCTCCATGACCCTCGCCCGTGGCCGATTCTCAAGTTTCATCTGTCCCGGCGCAAGGTACACCAGCGCTTTCATCAGCCCCGTGCTGGCCAGTTCGTTTCGGACGGATGATTCTCGTTCCATTTGCTTCATAACTCCTTAAGTCTGCGGCTCGGGAACGCCATATTCACAGTCGCAATAATTCAGTCCCCAAAACCCCTGTCAATCAAAACTAACCTCAGATATCGCATCCATGTCAAAATGCACCGCCAACTAGATCCGGGGATCGAAACTCCCAATTCACCAAACCCAACTGTCCAACCCAAGCCACACGCAACCAGATTAAGCTTCCGTTAAACCCCACTTGCCACCAAAACAGATCACTGATACAATGCCAACTATGAAACCTGCATTGTTTCTAGGATTGCTTGGGCTTGCAACTCTCGGCTATGGCCAGAACCTCCTCCTCAACCCCGGATTCGAAGCCGTGCCCGACAACAGCCAAGGCCAGGGCTACTTGCCAAACGATTGGATCACAATTTCGTCATCACCAGACACCTACACCAACGACGGCTCTTACGGCCTTGCCCCCACCGCCTTCGGAAACTTCACCGGGATCACTGCCCACAGCGGTAATGCCTGGGTCGCCGGCTGGTCCGCCGGACCCGAGGCCTTCGGCCAAACCCTCGCCGCTCCGCTTACCGGCAACCAAACCTACACCCTCTCCGGCTGGCTCCATCAAGCCGTCCGAGGAGACCTCGATAACCCTGGCGGCTACCAAATCAGCCTCCTCAACTCGTCCGACTCCAGTTTCGTGGTTCTCACCAACCTCGGCGACACCGTCTCCGTAGCCCAAGGTTGGCGCTTCTATAGCTCGACCTTCGTCGCCCCATCGAATACCGCAAACTTCGACACAGTCGTTTTCTCACCCACCACCGCGGGTGGCGGCTCCTACCCCGGCATCGACGACGTCTCGCTCACCCCCGTCCCCGAACCCGCAAGCATTGGGGCCATCACAATCGGCCTCGCCGTTCTCGCTCGTCGCCGGCGAAAATAGCTAACCCGGATGTCCGCAAATCTGTCGACACCGAAACACGTCAGCCAAAAAACTCCTCGCCCATTCGCAAGGCGAGGAGTATCAATAGGATGTGAACGTCCTCGAAAACCTCTGGAACATCGAATCGCCAACGCCCCAGGTCTTCGACCCGTTCATGACGGAGAACTTGCCCATTGCCGCCCGAAACTACATCACTCGAGCCATCGCCGCCGGAACCCCCATCGCCAGCGCCGTTCGCCTCGAAATGAAAGGCGAGATCAAGCTAAACAACCAATGGCTCCCCTTCGAAGCGACCCAAGTCGTTCGCAACAATCATGGCTTCGTCTGGCGAGCCCACGTGATTCGAGGAATGGCTGGAATCTCCGGTTACGATCGCCTCATCGACGGCGAAGGCGAAATGAAGTGGAAAGTGCTTGGTCTGATCCCCGTAATGACCGCCCACGGCCCCGACATCACCCGCTCCACCGCCGGACGAATGGCGACCGAATACACACTGCTCCCCTCTGCCCAGCTCGATCCCAAAATTCTTTGGAAGGAACTCTCTGAGACGTCCGTTTCCCTCCGTCGAGAAATCGCCGGCATCGAAACCGACCTCACCCTCGAAATCGAAAAGTCCGGTACCCTCAAATCCGCATCGCTCAACCGCTGGGGAAACCCCGACGGAAACGAGTTCCAAAACACTCCGTTCGGCGCCGAACTATCCGAAGAGGTCACCTACGGCGGCTACACCATCCCGACGAAAATTTGCGCCGGTTGGCAGTACGGAACAAGCCACTTCGACGAAGGCGAATTTTTTCGCGCGGAAATCACGTCCGGTGAGTTCAAGTGACCACTAAATCCGAACCGGCTTCCCATCGGGAGCCGGGATCTTCCGCATCTCCGCGACGAAGTCTCGGAAGACTCGCCAGAACTCTCCACCTTTATTCAAGCCTTCCCAGACGGGTTCGTTATCATCGATCTGGATAGCATAGAACCCGAACATGTAGTGCGCCACATCCGGCTTGATTAGGCCAGAATTCACCAGCAAAGCAACCTCCTCGAAGAAGGCAATAAAGTTCCGCCGATCCTGGATCGGCTCGGTCGCGATCGAAGGGTCGCCTTCAAAAATCATCGTCAACAGCCGCCGGAAAATCGCGTCTTCGAGGAACCGACGCCGCATCTGAATAAACTGGTTCGCCCGAGCCGCATGGTTCTGCCGCGCGTACTGAAAAAGTCCTTGCCATAAGGTGATGAATGCAATGACTCCGGCAACGATGATCGAGAGATCTTTGAAGAGGTCAATCCTGGTCATTGTTTTTCGCCAGATAGGTTTGAGCAAACGTCAGAAATTTTCTCGCGTCGGCAATAAACGGTCCAAGCGCGACGGCTAGAACTGCTCGGGCCATCTCCTCGTCGTAAACATGAGAAGCCTTGTTACGAGTATCAGCATAGTCGATCCATTCGCGTGGATTGTCGATATAGCCCGCCGCGGCAGCAGTTCTAAACGTGAGATTCACTCCGAATGTCGGATTTCCACCATCGGCCAGCATTGCCCGCATCAACTTGCCGCAGAGTTCAAACGTGAACTCAAATCGCTGAATCTGGGAGTCAAGGTGTACCTCGTCATCAGGAAAATGACTCGACTCTTCAAACTTGAGCATTGCCCGCTCCAAGGAGGACAACACATCACGCGACTTGCTCATTCACTTCTCCCAGGAAGAAACGTGTCCGTAGTGCAATCTCGCGAAATCGATCTCCCATATCTTCAACCTCCACTAGATCAACGATATAAGGAAAATTGGATTGTTCAAATGCTTCTTCCAAGTTCGTCCTCTCCAATGACGAGAGCGATCTCCCGTCGACACCGAGATCTACGTCGGAAAACCGAGCGGCATGGTTCTGAGCCCGACTCCCGAACACAAAAAACTCACGACCTTCTGTCGAAATCGTCGACGAAATCAGCCGCCAAAGCTCGGCTTTTTCTTCCTCCGTCAACCCATATCCGGCACCAGACACAGTGAAATGATACAACATGGCGACGAACCTGATTCAGCTTCGGTAGAATCTAATTAGCTCATGCCAAAGCGCGTTGAATCAGTAGTCCTCCACGACAGCTCAACTCCGGTCATCGGAGACGCTCAGCGTGCGGGGAGCGTGGTGGTCACCTCGCTCGAATCGCTCATTTCCCAGGCAAGGGCGCACTCGCTTTGGCCGGTCACCTTTGGCCTCGCCTGCTGCGCAATCGAAATGATGGGCGCCGCCGGACCCAAGTTCGACATCGCCCGCTTCGGCTCCGAAGCATTTCGAGCGACGCCGAGACAAGGTGACGTCATGATTATCGCCGGAAGGGTCAGCAAGAAAATGGCTCCTGTCCTTCGCCAAATCTACGACCAAATGCCTGAGCCCAAGTGGGTCATCAGCATGGGCGCGTGCGCTTCTTCAGGCGGAGTCTATAACAACTACGCCATCGTCCAAGGCGCTGACCAAATCGTCCCCGTCGATGTCTACGTACCCGGTTGTCCGCCATCGCCCGATGCCTTGATCTACGGAATCATGAAGCTTCAAGAAAAAATCAAACGCGGTCGAGCCACCACAATGTCCGACCTAAGGCTCATCGAAGTCAACTCAAGAGACATCCAAGAAATCGAAGACAAGGTGACTGCGTAATGGCCATCCTCGACAAAATCGTCAAACCCATGATCGCCGGACTCGGCATCACCTCCAAGCGACTCGGACACAGCCGCCCAACGGTCATGTACCCCGAAGACAAGCGCGAGCAGTTCCCAAGAACCCGCTGGCGACACGTTCTCACTCGCCACGACGACGGCCTCGAAAAGTGTATTGGCTGCTCCCTCTGCGCCGGAGCCTGCCCCGCTCGCTGCATCTACGTTGATGCTGGCGAGAACACCGAAGAAAACCGCCTCTCCCCTGGCGAGCGCCACGCCGTCCGCTACGAAATCAACATGCTCCGCTGCATATTCTGCGGCTACTGCCAAGACGCCTGCCCAACGGGGGCGATTGTATTGCGGAAGGATTTTGAGTTGGCGAACTATGATCGCGAAGATTTCATCTTCACGAAGGAAATGCTGCTAGAGCCAGCTCTCTCCGAGCGTTCAAAGCTCATCTAAGTAAGGGAGTAGTTGTGCTTTCTCTCTCGCCGTTACTGGGCGTAGCCGACGGAGAATAGACGTCAGCTTACTTTGCATAGTACTGACAGCAGTCCCGAGTCGACGGTATCAGGAAGTCACTGATGGTAATCAGAAACGACGGATTCTGAACAACATAGGATTTGATTGAGTTCCAGGTTCGCTTGGTCTCACCTTTGTAGGTCCAAGGTGAAGCCTGCTCATGAGTTCCATGCGCGTAGAACCACAGGTTCTGGAAGACAAGGCTAGCGCTGCTCGATTTGCGAGTATCCGCAATAACGAAGGAATAGTATAATTCCAGCGCAATGTACGATAAGACATCGGTCTGTATCTGAGATATTTGTGGATTCCCTTTTGCACAGTAGGCCCGCACAACATCATTAAAACTGGGTTTCTTGTGTGATTTCAGAACGGAGTAAATGCTATCGAATCGCGTGGACTGTAGTTTATTGAGCCTTATCTGCCAAACAACTCCGCTTCCTCTAGAAGGCGTTTTGTCTAAGCTCTCATCCAGAACTGTCCTGCTTTGATAAATGAGCTCGGTAACCAAGGCAGTGCTCAGAGTCTGCTCTGCCTGAAGATCAAGCAACGACGATTTTGGCGAAGAATGATCAACCATACAGTGACCGATGAAGGCGGCGGCGAACATGTTTACTGACCCAGCATAGCATTGAAGAGCATAATGGTTAGCAAATAACGGCCCTGTTCTAGCCCAAGTTGGTACATAGCCATCACTTCACCCGATCAATCGCGATCCCTTGAGCCTTGGCGATCAGACTCAAGAACACCCGCCCTTCATGGCAAGCCTCGAACCCAATCCGTCTGCCGTTACCGTAACTCAGGAATAGAGTTTTTCCCCCTTCACCGTCAGGCGAGTCCCCAAGACCATCAATGTCGCTCAGCGAGACGACCTTCTCGATCCCGTTCCTGCGGAGCAAGAGCCGACCCTCCGCAAACTCCATCTCGTTCCAGTATTCAAGCTTAGCGAGGGCATACCAAGCAATCGCAAAGCAGGCCGCTGCCATACCCATTCCGCCGATACAGACCAGAAACTGTCTTTCCAACCCAGCCCCGATGGAAATCGCCAAGACAAGCACCCCGACTACGACGAACGACCAACCCGCTCCGCGCTCATATCCCTGCTCAGGCCGAAAGACCATTCGACTCAATTGTACAGTAGCCAGCTTGTGAGTAAACAGCTAACCTTAAAGCCGAACCTTCGCTAAAAACTATGAACCTGAGGCAGCCTTGTGGACTCGAAGGTAACCTCAAAGGGCTCGATGACGCCCGGCAGTAACTCCGCGAATCGTACGATTCTCATTGTAATCTTCTCCTGCCTCGCCTTTTGTTGTGTAGGTGGCGGGCTCTTAGCCCTCTTCGGCTATCGATCGGGCACGGCAGCCGCGAAAGAAGATGGCAAGTTCATCGAAACCGCGTTCCGTGCACTCAGCGATGATGGTTATGTCTTCAAAGATTCGCAGAGGTTTTTTGCGCCTGTCGGAAGCGAGATCAAGCAAAAGCAGAACCAAATCGCCCTCGACGCAATCCGCGAGAAGCTCGGCAAGTTCGTCTCTATCGGGGACGTGAAGGGGTTCTACATGAAGACCGGAACCGGTGGGTCCAGCCACCGTGTGACCTACGAGATCAAGTTCGAGAAAGGTGACGGAACCCTCCAAGCCGTCATCACGAATCCGGGGACTCCCGAGCAAAAAATCTACTCCTGGTACATCGGTAGCTCGGTGTTTGAGAACAAGGCAACGCCGACCAAGTAGGCAGGTAGTTGATGGCATAGGCTTGGTAAGTCTCGGTGACACTTTCAAGCGACCATCCATCCTGTCTCAACGAAAGCGATTGATCCTGAAAATTTTTGGTGAGTACTGTCTGACAAGATCAGACGAAAACCCGTTGCGATCAGCCTAGAAAAGTCGCGACTAACTGGAGCAGACAGGCCAACGAGAAAAGGGCACCTCCGGTGGTTAGTAGCCCTCTCCTGAACGTTTCATCATCGCTCAAGTGCTTCACAAGGGCCGGAATCCAAACCGATTTCAATTGCTTGTAAAAGAGAACTTTCGGAATCAAGACAACCGAACTAAACAGCAATGCTAATCCGAGTCGATGGAACCAGTGGATCCCTTCTCGAAACGCCATAGACCAAGCGATGCCGATCACACCTAAGGTGACCAACGTAAAGATAGAGGTTGAGAAGAAGGCGGTTAGCCGATGTCCCAGCACCCTCATGCGATTCGCTCCTAGGATTTCAGGAGCGAGAAGCCAAAACGAAATGAACTGGAGAAATATCCCCGCTCGATCCAACCAAAGGTTCACCGAGAGACACCGCGATCTAGTTCAGAAACAGAAACAAACCGATACCCCTGCTTCTTTGCGTACTGGATGATCTGAGGCAACATCTGTAACGTCTGATCCACACCATCGTGAAGCAAAATAACTCCGCCATTGCTGAGTTTCGAAAGGGTTCGTTGCTCGATAACATTCCCCCCTGGACTCGCGTAATCTCCCGGATCATCTGTCCACAACACGGTTTTGAGCTTCTCGGCGGAAGCCGCAGCTATGACGTCGGCATCGTAGTCGCCCCCCGGGGGCCGACAGTACTTCATCCGCTTGTTAGTGATCTTCTCGACCAGTTCATTATTCGCCCGATACTCCGTCACAATCTCTTCATAAGGAATCTTCGTCAGGGTGACGTGACTAAAAGTGTGGTTAGCAACCTCCATTCCCGCGTCGTCAAGCGCCTTGACGAGTTCGGGATGCTTTTCTACCATCTTCCCGATAACAAAGAACGTCGCTACAACGTTCTCCGCTTTCAAAATCTCAAGGAGTTTCAGGGTGAATTCCGGATGCGGACCATCATCAAATGTTAACGCGAGCACTTTCTCGCGAGGGTTCCCTCTCGAGAGCTTTGCCAGTGTTAGTCCACGTCTCTTCTCCCGCACATCCTGCGCCTCAAGTTCTTCCGGAGAGCGATAAACCTCCTGCTGTGCCCGAATCCAATAAGGGTCTTGCCGCTCGGGAACGGCGGTGTTGACCGAAGGAGTCCTCTGGAGAGACTGATTACGCGAGTCGGTCCCTGTCGCCTTTCCTGCTCCGTCATTTCCGCTAAATCCACACCCAAGGCTCAGGAGAAAGATGAAAAGCAAACCGGAAAGCTTGGTCAGAATTCGCACGACTAAGTCTACACAGAGAACGACGGCTAGCTACGTGCGTTGGCAGGGTAAGCAAGAGGAAACCCGGGTGTGACAGACAAGCGACCATCTCCACCGCACTCCCATCCTTTAAATTCGCCCTCTCAGCGAACCGCCACTAACCTTTTCCGAACGTGATCTTCAAGCAAGGCATCAACCGAACCGTCTCCCCGAACGGCTTATCTCCTGCCTTCGGTCGTGAGCCGAGGAATCCGATTCCATCTACTGTCACCACATCACTGTGCTCAGACGTTTCGGTTTTTGGGTGGTAGCGTCGCTCTAGAGTGGTGCGAGCATCTCGCATCTTTTTCAGGAAAGGGCTTCCTTTGCACTCTGCAATCTCCGCGATTTCAATAACGGCTTGGGCACCGGTTTTTCCCGCCACCACAAAGCTAATGTCCCCCTCGTTATCAAGTCGAATGCTCTTGAGCGTTCCCGTGATGCGATAAACCGACGTCTCGAACGGAGCAAATCGGATGTCGTGATACTTCACAAAGTCCATAGCGGCGCACGACTTATCCCTGAGGGCAATCAGATCTTCAACCGTGATCTCGACTGGTGTAAGGTTCACCTTCTTAATGCTCGCATCAGTGCCGTACTCAACCAACTTGCGGGCAGGAGTTGTGGCTTGCTGCGGGTAGTGAACCGCCGAGCCCATAGAAATGATCGCGAGCCCAAGCATCCATGACCCAACTCGCCTCATGGCCACACGAAGCTGGCGCACACATTGGGCTGACCGGGGGCAGTGCTTGGAGACGTCACCGTCGGCGGATTCAAGCCGATGAACGGAAAACTGAAAATGAGTTGGCAACCGGTCAAGTCTTTGCTTGCTCGAACCGCAGAACCTGTTTTTGACTTAGCATGGCCATCAAAGAACACCGCATTCATCTGCAGCGAGTGGCGATCCGCCGCCTTAAATGTACGCTTGGAGTCGTGTGAGTCGACCGAAAAGTCTCCGTTGTATGGCTCAATCCAAGAGTCGCTGACCAAACCGTTAAAGTCTCGCCCCCACTTCTCGGTGACCACTGGCGTATCGACAACGTTCTCGATACTTGTTGCTACAAGGCTCTCAGCCGGAAAAATCGCGATGAACGAGCGAAGGATGCTGTTCGCGCCATTGACGTCTCGACTTGGGCTCGGGTCGCTGTCGGAGGGACAGCGAAAGATGTCCGTGTTTTTCAGATAGGGGACAAGCAGGTTCCACCAACGATTGGCATTCACTGTCGCTATCAATCCCGAACGCGAATTTGCCGAGCCTGATCGATAGAACATTCGATCGTCGTTGTCGCCCAAATACAGCTGAACTCCGAGACCAATTTGCTTCATATTCGAAAGGCAAGAGGTCTTTTTGGCCGCTTCCTTAGCCTGGGCAAACACAGGGAACAAAATCGCCGCCAAAATTGCAATAACTGCAATCACAACCAGGAGCTCGATAAGAGTAAATGCACGCTTCATAACGATGGCTACACGCTATCAGACCGATGTTAAGATGCGACTAAGGTGCAAATTTCATCCTTTCAACCTAGTAACTCAGGTCCACCTGGTTGATAAATCCCTCTTTTCTCGACCTAACAGTTGATGACTACAGGGAACCACAACCGCCAAGGAAGCCGTGCACCAACTTTCTCCCAACTCGGTACAAACAGGTTCATCACTGTTCACCAACTTCACCGAACTTTGGGCCGCGTCAACACCCTGTTGGACCATTATTCACCGACTTCCCCGACTGCCCCATACAGCCCATCAAAAAGCGATAAGAGCCTAGTCCTTGAATCTAAGTTGCCCAATAATCTCTACACACGCGCACTAAACCATCTGCGCCGCAAACTTCCCTCTCAGAGTCACCATCGGCAAACCCGCACCCGGCTGAACCGAGCCGCCTCACCACTCGCGATAAGGGCGACCGTCCGACCCAACCTTCGTCGAAGGATAACTGTAGTAGCTTGAATTGTAAGACTGCCTCGACTCGTGTGTCCAGGCCACCGCAGAATTGTTGGTCTGCCCGACGGTATAGGTGTTGTTTCGAGAAAAGTCGTTAAAAGGAACTGCCTGCAAGTAGGGTCCTCTCCAAGTTGATGCGTCCAAATTGACCGTTGGCCAAGTTGTATTCATAGCTTGGCGCCGCCATCCAGTAGCCGGGGCGGTCGATTGTGCCAAAGCCGAAACTGGAAAGGTCAAGCCCGTATCCGCCTCAGCCCGGTCACCAGCTTCGCGAATCAGCTTCAAATTTGCTCGTAATGCCGCCTCCCGCGATCGCAGCGCGGAGTCGCTGAACCTGGGGATTGCAATCGCGGCCAACACGGCGATCAGAACGATCACCACCAGGAGTTCGACCAGCGTGAACGCTTTCAGTGCCAATCGTACCCCCATCTTTGAGTTATCGGTTAGACGTATTCGAACCCTTACGGAACTCGTTCTTTGTTAATAATTGTTTCTGAATGAATCCATAAATTCGCCCCTCTCGGGAGTTCTCAGCTAACGACAATCGAGCACCAAGCGGCGTAAACATAAGGGTGCCAAACCCGTTCGACTCGCTTACTCCTTCGCACGGCCCTGCCTGGAAGAACCGCATCACCCTTGCTCCGATGACAAATCACCAGAGCAACCCCGATGGGACCCTGACGGATGACGAGCAGAACTGGCTCGTGATGCGCGCAAAAGGAGGATTCGCATTGACGATGACTTGCGCGTCGCACGTTCAGGCCCAAGGACAGGGGTTTCCTGGGCAGTTGGGGTGTTGGTCAGATGAGCATATTCCGGGGCTCACTCGGCTAGCGTCAGCTATTCGCGAGGCGGGATCGGTTTCGAGCATTCAGTTGCACCACGCGGGGTTTCGGTCGCCGAAGGATTTGATAAAGGGTCAACCGGTTGGGCCTTCACAAGATGAGAAGACGGGTTCTCGTGCACTGACGACAACCGAAGTTGAGCAGTTGCGAAATGAGTTCATTCGCGCCGCCCAAAGGGCTGATGAAGCGGGGTTTGACGGCGTTGAGATTCATGGGGCGCACAGCTACATCATCTGTTCTTTTCTGAGCGTGGGCGAGAATCAGCGAGAGGACCAGTACGGTGGCAACGCCGATAATCGCGCACGCCTGCTTATGGAGATTCTGGCTGGGATTCGGGCCAGCTGTCGGGATGACTTTCAAGTTGGAATCCGGCTTTCGCCTGACAAGTACGGGATCGAGCCGCAGGACATCATCGACCTAGCGGGCAAGCTGTTGGTGGATGACCGGGTGGACTATCTGGACATCTCAATGTGGGACTACCGGCGGGAGTATGAAGGCGAGAACTTCTTTAGCAAGTTCTCATCACTCCCTCGTGGGAAGACTTTGCTCGGAGTTGCGGGCAAGATCTACTCTCGTGAGGATGTAAACATTGCTCTTGGACTGGGAGCAGACTTTGTGGCGATTGGGAAAGCTGGGATTCTTCACCACAACTTCCCCACACTGATCGAAGAGGAACCTGCGTTTCAAATGACGTCGCCGCCAGTCACCGAGGATTACTTGAGGAGCGAAGGATTGGGAGAGGCGTTTGTGCAATACATGAAACGATGGGAAGGATTCGTGGCGTAACTGTGCACAATTGGGGCCGACCTCGCGTAGCATAAAGCCATGATGATCGCCGCGGCTCTTTTGCTGTTCCAAACGTACAAGCCTGAGTACGTCAAAATGGACGACCACGATCCCAACGGGATCGGATATAGCTATATGGGGCGAGAGATGGCGAACTACATGAGCCACGAAGCCGCACCCTGGCTAGATCGTCCTGAGCGATACAAAGAAGAAGCTCCGCAACTCTTGCTCGATGCGCTGAACCTCAAGAACGGGATGGTGGTGGCCGACATCGGAGCAGGCAGCGGTTATTTGAGTTTCCCAATGGCAGCCAAGGTTGCGCCGAAAGGAAAGGTGATTGCTGAAGAGATTCAGACCGAGATGCTTCAGATCATCGAAGAAAAAGCTCGAAAGAACAAAATAACAAACGTTGAACGTCTTCTAGGAACCACTGAGGATCCAAAATTACCGACCTCGTCAGTCGATTTGGCGATCATGGTTGATGTTTATCACGAATTTGATAAACCTTACGAGATGATGGCGAACATTTTGAAGGGCATCAAGAAGGGTGGGCAGGTTGTTTTCGTGGAGTACCGCAAGGAGGATCCAAGGGTTCCCATCAAAGAGCTTCACAAAATGAGCGAAGCTCAGGTGAAGAAGGAAATGGCAATTTTTCCTGTTCGGTGGACGCGGACGAGCAATGTCCTACCTCGGCAGCACATCATCTTTTTTGAAAAGTTGTAGGCTTTTGCTTTCGCCCACCCCTGGGGAGAAAAAACTCATGCCCAGACCGAATGATTTTTGACAAACAGAGAGCTTCGGCCTCTCAGCGAATTGCCTCGGTTAGCGCCAAAACCTTCTTGATATCGGCGACAGTTAGTCCAAGTTCTTTCAGGAGTACTTTGCTTGCCGATGTGCCCGGCCCAATTCCAACGCTTTCAAATGCTTCTTCTGGTAGCTTCCCCTGTTCGCATATGAGCAGAACCGCTTGAATCGACCTAACGCGGTTTACAAACTCATGAAATCCTTGCCCCGTCTTGGCTTTGAAAGTTCTTGAGAAGTGATAGACGGAGTACCCGCATTTCGCGGCCGCCTCGGGGACGCTCCATGGGTCCCTAGGCGACGCAATCACGTCATGGCACAGCTTATCGAAAGCGGAGTCTAACTGAGGCAGCCGGTAAAGGGTACGAGCCTCGCTAGCGGCGGAACCGATCCGCTCGAGTATGTCCATAAGCAGCGACGATAGCCGAAAAAACGGCTCTCGCTGGGGGCAATTTTTAATCGACTCCACTTTTTGTAGAATCGGGTCACGCCCAAGTTCGATCGTCGTGTGAGGGACTCGGCTCCTGTTCGCCGCGAGAAATGGCTCGATCTCGGGCAGCGCAGCGCGATCAGCCAAAAGGAAAATCGTTTCGGAGCTACTCTTACCAAAAATGACGGAATACGAGCCAGCCGAAAGCAAGTAGGTTGTACCTGGTTGGATCAAGATAGTGGCCCGAGCGGAATGTGACGTAAGGATGGAAGTACCCGAGAGGCGAACAGCCGCACTGATCGCACCGACAGGGACTCGAAAGTTAAAAACATGCGGTTTATCGTTACTCCGGACACTTCGCAGAGCGGAAATCGATGGATTGGTTGAGTAAAGCTCCGTAACGTCGATTCCACAACCCGGAGTCATGATCGCGGATTTGAAACTCGTAACGATATTTGCTTGTTCCACTGAGTATATCCCCATCCGCTTGCTCTGGCTCTTCACACCAAGAATGCAACCAAATCTGCGTTACCGTAACTAAATCCCAGGTTAGCCCATCACGCTCAAATATCGATAGGTTTTGTTGATATATCGTGCATTTATATCCTCGAGGAATCTAACTACTCCGGCAGACTCAGAATATCCTTCATGCTAATGGCCTTCTGGTTACCGTATTCCAAAAGCTTTGAACGAGTGTCCTGGATATCCAAGTTCCGCATCGAAAGCTGCCCAATTCGGTCTTCCGGCGTGAACTCCGAGGCGCCCGATTCCATGCTGAGTTTCTCGGGGTGGTACGCAAAGTTCTCACCCTGCGTATTCAGAATGCTGTAGTCATCGCCCCGCCGGAGCTGAAGGGTGACAGAGCCCGACACGACAGAAGCTACCCAGCGTTGCAGTGAATCCCGAATCATCAATGACTGCGGATCAAACCAGCGCCCCTCATACATTAAGCGGCCAAGTTTTCTACCCATCGTTCGGTAGTTGTCGATAGTTGCCTCGTTGTGAACCGCATTCACCAACCGCTCGTAAGCGGCAAAAAGAAGTGCCATCCCGGGAGCCTCGTAGATACCCCGCGACTTCGCCTCAATAATCCGGTTCTCGATCTGATCGCTACAGCCCAGACCATGACGTCCGCCTATCTCGTTGGCCCTCTCCACCAATTCGACTCGGCTCGAGAATCTCTCGCCGTTGATCGCTACCGGCCAACCGGATTCAAACTCAACTTCTACGTCCTCAGCGGAAATCTCCACCGAATGATCCCAAAACTTGGCGCACATGATCGGCTCAACCAAGTGCAGTCCGTTCGATAGGAATTCAAGGTCCTTCGCCTCGTGGGTCGCTCCCCAGATGTTTGCATCCGTGCTGTACGCCTTTTCTTTGCTGTCCCGGTAGGGCAACTTGCGGGTTTCCAACCACTCCGACATCTCCTTCCGTCCACCGAGCTCATCAACAAACGCCCGATCCAGCCAAGGCTTGTAAATCCTCAAGTCAGGATTCGCCAACAACCCGTATCGATAAAACCTCTCAATATCGTTGCCCTTGTAGGTGCTTCCGTCTCCCCAAATGCTGACGCCGTCCTCAGCCATCGCACGCACTAGAAGGGTCCCAGTCACGGCGCGGCCTATCGGAGTTGTGTTGAAGTAAGTTTTGCCGCCGGTCGAGATATGAAACGCTCCGCACTGGAGGGCGATCAGCCCTTCATTGACCATCTCTGGACGGCAGTCAACCAGCCGAGCCTTCTCGGCTCCGTAGTCGAGTGCACGTTGAGGAACTCCGTCAATATCGCTTTCGTCAACCTGCCCGAGCTGGCCGGTGTAACTGTAAGGAATCGCCCCTTTCTCTCGCATCCAGGCGACTGCGACGCTAGTATCCAGCCCTCCGCTAAACGCAATGCCAACTTTTTCGCCGACGGGAAGGGAGCCAAGGATTCTGCTGGACACCCTCTTAGGTTACCGTCTGCGAGCCTACTCCGACGGCATGGTACTCGCTAGCCGAGCACCCATGTTCCGAGCCAAAAGCATGAAGTGCTCAACGACAACCTCGTTAGGTGCAGTATCTCTAAGGGTTTTCTCGAACAGCTCCAGCCACTGCGGAACCATCCATGCCCTTGCCTGCTCAACTCCAGCATGAACCTCCATGAGCTTCCCCTGGTACCCAGCGCTCCGCAAGGCGACGCCTTCCCAAAACAGCTTCATCTTTGCTAAGTGCGGTGGCCAGTCCTTGATCTTCGAAGCAAAAATCGGACCCAGCACCTCGTGGTGCTGAATCCGATCATAAAACGTGTCCACCAGCAAGCTGATGTACTCCTCACTTACCCCAATCTCGCGTGAAGACCGTTGTAGCTCAGCACGCTTCTTCAGCACCAGATCAGAGGCAAGTTCAACGCGCATCTGGTTCGTTTTACGCTATTCGATCTCCGATTGTCGCTAGAATCCGCGTCCTAAATCGATAAACGAATAATGAGAAGCGATCTCCTACTCGTCGCCACCAGCTTGCTTCATCATCCCCGCTTCCTTCTGGGATCGGGTTTCGACGCTTGCATCAGGCTTCGCTCCACAACCGACGAGGAGAACAGCAATGACGGCGAGCAGAATCGTAGGTCGCATGCTCTTTATGACGAGGATCAAATGTCAATCGGTTCGATTTATCGTTAGGAAGTCGTTCACTTCCACCGAAGTGAGTTTTTCCTCGCGTCTCGCCAACTCCGGAACCCAGCGCGGACGCCGAGAATTGTGCACGGCTATCATCCGGAGTAATTCCTCAGACTCGACTTTAACAGAGTTCGCGGTTCTGTAGCAAGAACCGGGAGAACTTCCTACGATGGTCCAGTACGGAGGACACGTTGCGATGCACCATTTTCCCGGTATATTGGACTAATGATTGCTTCATTGGCGATATTATCTCTTTCCCCAGTTACATTGACAAATCAGGATTTGGAACGTACTAACGACCCGACGCCTGTCGCGACAGGAGCTGTGGCAACGCTTCAAATCAGTTCAGCCTGGATCAAAGTTGATGGAAAATGGAATGAACTGCCGGACGGCTACTATCCGACTAACAAGACGATTGGCGGTAAGTCCTATAAGGCTCGCGGATCCAACTTAAGATTCACGGCCACTGGGTTCAAGTTTGGATCGAGAAAGTTCGCGACGCTAAACCTTCTTTCGTACGATGATATCTACATACCTAAGAGCGGAGGATGGGTTCTCGACGCCCCAACAGTAAAGCTACTCTCCATTGTCTCTGTTGGTCCGATTGCTAAGCCGCCTGCTTTATGGAATCAAGCACAGAACTGGGCAATCCCATCGATAGCAACCAGAGCGTTGGACTTTGACGCTTTTGCAGATTACTGGGAAGCCTACAAAGGGTCGACTTTCGTTGCAGTTGATAATTACATTAAGAAATCCACTTGTACCTTGTACACTTCATTTATGAATAAGTTGCCGGAAACCATCGTGTGGCCAGTCTTTCCGGCGAAACCCAAAGCTGGACCGGTAGTCCGTATTCAACTGCCAACAGAGGCGGGAGTTGAGGGCGACCAGGGCTGGGATAAGTTCTACGTCGAAGTCAAACCTGCTGAGTGGGACACGTTCACATCAAAATTCAGGGCGATGGTAGAGTAGTCATTTTCAAATAAGCCGCTTCCTTTGGATCATCAGCTTCCCCCAAAGCGGGATATAATCGTCTCAAATGAAACGTGAACGAATTTTAGTAGTTGTTGCGTCGGTACTGTTTGGAACGCTGGGTTATTTCTTGGGGTTGAGTCAGGGCAAGTCAGTATCTTTGGATGAAGCGGTTGTAAAACGCCTCACCTCGGATAGGGCAATCACTGATAGTGAACTAATTAAAACAAAATCCTTGATAGCTGCTAATAAGGATAGGTTGGAATTGCTCGACTCGTTCAACTCGAAAGTAGAAAAGGCACGTAACGATCTTGCTACTGCCGAGAAGCTGAAGAAGGAGGCAGATCAGCAGATGGTCAATAAAAAGTCAGAGTTATCCGAAAAGCAACGTGAGTGGAATCGGCTTACTCAAAAAATAGAACGGAAACTTGCTGAGCCGACTGAATTACCAGCAGGGAGATTCACTGTTGGCTCCGACATTCAAGGTGGGCGGTACCGCGTCACTGGCAGTAGCAACTTCGTCGTACGAACCTCTGACGGAGATTTGAAAGTGAACACTATTCTTGGAGATAGCGGGAACGATAGCTATGTTTGCCGCCTTGATGATGGCGATGAGATTCAAGCAGAAAGCCGCATTCTGCTCTACCCGCTATAGTCTGCGAGTTTGAGATCGTAGCCCTTCTGGAAACATGGTCGATGACCCCAGAATTTGGGAGGACAGTGAGTCCCGATTCGTTCGGGAGGAACTGGTGGGGGCTGTTGTCACTGCTTAAGCCTTTAACATTTACAACAGCCCCACCGGTTCGCTTCGCATACCGACTCCCCAATTCTGGGGAGTTTTTGGTTACACCCGCTTCAACAAGGTGATTCTTCCTTGAGGGACCCACTCCGCTACTACGATGTCCGTCTTGTTAATCCAAGCTGCGCCGTGGGGATGGATGAATTTGCCGGGTTGGAATTTGTCTTTGGATTGGCCTCTTAGTTTGGTGGGGTGGCCGTCGCCGAGTTGGGCGACGGGTTTGTTGTCGACGCCAAGGATGGTGATTCGGCTTTCGAGGTCGGGGATGAGCATGAGGCCGCTGTTGAAGTGGATGTGGCACGGCATTCGGACGCCTTCGGTGACGAAGCCTTTGTGTTTGCCGTCGAGGTCGAACATTTGGAGGCGGCGGTTGCCTCGGTCGGCGACGACGAGTTGGGGTTGGCCGGGGGTGCGTTGGTCGATCCAGAGACCGTGGGGGCAGTTGACTTGACCGGCGTCTTTTCCGGGGCCGATGATGGTGCGGACGTAGGTGCCGTCTTTCGTGTACTCGTGGATGTAGCTGCTACCGTAGCCGTCTCCGATGAGGATGTTTCCTGAGGGGAGGAAGGCGACGTTGGTGGGGTTCCATTGGTCGCGATTCTTGTACTTGCCGGACTCCTTGGGATAATCGATCTCCCAGATGACTCGGCCGTTGAGGTCGGTTTTGGCGACGACTCGGCGGTTGACATCGCAGATGTACAGAAATTCGTCGCGACCTTCTTTTCTAAGGTCGAGGCCATGAGCGCCGCCTGCCCATTCGGAGCCGAAGGATTTGACGAAGGTGCCTTTCGGATCGAAGACGCAGATCGTGTCTTTGCTGATGCTGTTTGAGCCGACGGTATGGGCGATGTAGATGAAGCCGTTTTTGTCGGTTGTGACGCCGTGAGTATCGCCCCAGGCGAGGTTTTTGGGTGGGACCAGCCAGTCGTGGTATGCCTCATAGGTGTGGGCTTTTTCACCCAGGATGGGTCGAGGCGTGGTTTGGTTGGCTTGGCTCATGGTTGCTAGTCCGACTCCAGCGGCTCCGGCGAGAAGGTCGCGGCGTGTCATTGAGGTTTAGTTTCGTCCTTTGGGGGTCGTTGTGTCAATGGTGATCTTCGTGAACTGGAAGCCGGATCGCGCGCGAAGTTCGATTCGCCCCGGCTGACCGGTGCTTTGAACGATGACTTGAGCAAGGCCGTTGTAGAGCGACCGGGTCCAGGTCGGAGCTTTTGCAAGGCCGCCAATGCTTCCACCTCGGCTGAATCCGCCGGCTCCACCGTTGTTTTTGACGATTACCAGAATCTCGTTTTCGCCTTGCTTGAGCTTGCCTTTGATATCTGCGATGTGGGGCTTATTCCACTCGTCGGTGGTGCTAACCAGTTCGCCGTTAAGATAGACCCAGCCGTTGTCGTCCGTGGGTCCCAGGTTGAGGGATGACCAGGTGTCAGGTTCATCGACCGTAAGAACTCGCCGGAAGGCAGCGAAGCTGTTTGACGGCATATTCTGGTTCTCTTTGACCTGCGTGGCTTTCCACTTTGTAGGGTCGGGCTTGGAGTTTTGGGTGGCGATCATTTGCCATGACCAACCATCAGAGATGTCTTGGTAGCTGGGCTTGGTGATATATTGATCGGGTTCGTGGCAGTTGGGGTCGCCGTTGCCGACTCCGATGATGCGTCCGGGGCCGTCGATTTCGAACGTGACGTTCTCGTTCGCCAGAGGATTGAGAAACCCGTCGGTGTCGAGACCTTTAACGGTGATGACCGAGAGGTCTTTGGCATCGGCGGCAATGCTGGTCCGATCAGGCTCAAGCCTGAGTTGACCCGTTGCTCCAGTCGTTTTGACGGTGACGACGTTTTTGAGGTCGCCCTTGGTTCCAACAGCTGTGAGCTCCCCCGGTTGGTATTCCAATTCCCAGTTAAGGTGTCCGCCGACGGGCATCTTCTTACTTCCAAGCGACTTTCCGTTGAGCTTGAGCTCGACGGTTTCGAAGTTGCTAAAGACCCAGACGTCGACCTTCTTGCCTTCCCTGCCTGCCCAGTTCCAGTGGGGAAGGATGTGGAGAACAGGTTTGGTGGACCACCAGGATTGGTAGTAGTAGAAGACGTCTTTGGCGAAGCCACAGGTGTCCATGATCCCGAAGTGGCTGCTAATGGTTGGCCAGCTGTGCGGGGTTGGCTCGCCACGGTAGTCAAAGCCGGTCCAGACGAAGCCGCCGGAGAACCAGGGGCGCTGTAGCTTCCAGGTCCACCATTCTTCGGATCCTTCGCCCCAATCGACCTTTCTGTAGTCGTAGGAGTCCATGACGTTTTTGCCGTCGTTGGACTTGTACTCGCCTCGGGTAGAAAGCATGCTGGCGACTTCGCTGCCGTGGATGGGCTGTTTGGGATGGTTTTTGTGATAGCTGTCGGCGCCGAAGAGGTTGTAGTTGAAACCTCGGTTGTCAACGACCTTGTTTGAACCTTCCCAGACGTCGCCAGAGTTAACGGCTTGGGTGATAGTCCTTGTTGGGTCAAGTTTTTTGGTGAGGTCATAAAGTGCCTGGGAGATCTGCTCTCCAGCTTTTGAGGTTTGGACGCCCCATTCTTCATTACCGAGGGACCACATGAAGACGCTGGGGTGGTTACGGTCGCGCTTGACGAGCCGCTCCATCTGGCTCAGACCTTCGGGTCCTGCGCTGAACAGCCGGTTCTCATCTTGGACGAGGATTCCGAGTTTGTCGCAAGCGTCGAGGAGTTCGGGGGTTGGCGGGTTGTGGCTAGTTCGCAGCGCGTTGCAGCCCATTTCTTTTAGCCGTTCGATGCGCCATTCATTGAGGCGATCAGGGACGGCTGCACCAACACCGGCGTGGTCCTGGTGGTTACAAACTCCCTTGATTTCAGTGTACTTCCCGTTGATGAAGAGTCCTTTATCGGGGTCGAATACGACACTTTTAAACCCGATACTGGTTTCATACCTGTCGAGGACAGTTTGTCCATCGAGAAGAAGGACGTGGGACCGGTAGAGGTTGGGCGTGTCTGGAGACCAGAGTTTAGGTTTGGTCACTTTTGTTTTGAGCGTGTTCTGATCCCCTTTGAGTTTGGTGACGGGTGACTCGGCGACGACTTTTCCTTCATTGTCGGTGATTTGGAGCTTTGCGGTTCGAGCCTTGGTAGTACGAGTGGTGATCTCGGCGGTCACGTTGCCGTTCACTTCCGGCTTGATGAACTGCTCATCTTCGACAAGATAGTCTTGATTGGTTTTGTTGAGCCAGACGTGGCGATAGATTCCGGCACCTTCGTAGAACCAGCCTTCGTAGACGCTGGCATCGACGCGGACGGCGATGACGTTTCGGGCTCCGGTTTCAACGACTTTGGTGACATCAACGGTGAAGCCCATATAGCCGCTTGTGTTGCGGGTGATGTACTGGCCATTGACCCAGACTTGTGCATCTCGGAAGATGCCGTCGAACTTGAGGACGAAGCGCTTACCTGCATCCTCTTTGGGGAGTTCGAAGCTTTTGCGGTACCAACCGATCGAGTTTTCGGGGAAGCGTCGGCCAATGGCTTTGAAGCCGTGCATGAGATCACCTTTCTGGTCGAATGGGAGTTCGACACACCAATCATGGGGGATTTGAACAGTTCGCCAAGCGGTGTCACCAAAGCCACGACCCATTGCGCCGTCTTCGATTCCGGCTTTCGCAAAAGTCCCGAAGGAATCGTTTCCGTAGTTGAAGTCCTTCGAAGGATCGGCAGCATGTCCCAATGAGAACTTCCAGTCGTTGTCTAGTGAGACGATTTGGCGACCTGAGGCTTGGTAGAGGGCGGCGGCGGCGATAGCGGACAGCACTTTCTGAGCATACACAAAATTGCCCTTGATTTCATGGATCATTTAACAGATAATGTAGAACTATGTCTACTCTTTTTATCGAAGTCGCGGGCTTGTACTTGGCGTGCCATGAGCCGGTTTCGCCAGCGGTGGTAGTTCGGGAGAAGGTGGTGGTGGATGCTTGTCCGGTCTCTTTGACGGCGGGGATTAAGGTTGGAATGGGGGCGGGGCAGGCTCGGGCGATTTTGCATGAGCTGATGTGTTTTGAGTTTTCTTCTTCGTTATATGAAGAGGCTTCTTGTTGTTGGTTGAATCGGTTGTGTGCAGTTTCGGATTCGGTGGAGGTGGTGGCTCCGCATCAGGCTTTTGTGGATATGAGTGGGCATCCTGATCCTTATTTGACGGCTTTGGAGGTCTGCTATCTGTTGCCATTTGAGTATCGGGGGGCGGTTTCGGGTTGTCGGTGGGTCGCTCGAGCTTTGGCTCCTTCGTCGGGGCTGTTGCATTTTCCTCGTCCATTTGAGGCTTTGGCTCCTTATGGGTTGGATCGGCTGGAGGTGATTGAGATGGCGGTTCGGGAACGTTTGGCGTTTTTGGGATACCGGACGATTGGGGAGGTTCAGGGGCTGAGTTTGGCGACTTTGAAGTCGCAGTTTGGGCTGTACGGGCTGACGATTCGGCAGGCGGCGATGGGGATGTTGCACGAGCCGGTGGTTGGGAATTATCCGCCTAGCGCGGTTTCTCGTCGGTTGGCTTTTGATGGTTTGTGTTCGGATTCTTCGGTGGTTTCTTTAGGGTTGGAGAAGTTGGCGGGGGAGCTTGCTTGGGCTTTGAGCGAGGGGGATTTGGAGGCGAAGGGGTTGGAGCTATTTGTTGAGGGGGAATCGGGTGAACAGTCGTTGCGTCGGCAGTTTGGGCGAGCTTTGAACTCAGCTTTGCGGATTCGGATGGCCTTGCTGCAGTTGTGGGCGGATATGGCGGTGACTTCGGGGGTTGTTCGCCTTCGGGCGGTGTTGCATGAGGTGGGGGCGGCTTCGCGGCGTCAAGTTTGCTTGTCGGGGTTGGTTTCGGATGCTTCGGAGTTGCCGTCGGAGGCGGTGGATCGGTTATCGCGGAAGTATGGGTCGACGGTGGTGGTGGCGGGGTCGTCAGTGAAGGTTCCTCGCCGGAAGGAGGTGTTGCGTGTGCTTCGGGCGACTACCGGATGGTACTGACCTCTCCGCGCGGTGGCGCGAGGCTGGGGAGTGGTGGGATGGCGAATCGGCTCAGGAGTGGATACGTTATGTGGCGGCGGGGTCCCGGCGGGAGGAGTCGTTTGATTTAGGGTTTCGGCACTTGCCGTTTGTGTCTGGTTCTTCGGAGGTTTCTGTGGATTATTCGGAGGATTGGTCTTTGCGGGCTCGGAAACTGAGGGATGGGAAGATGAAACATCCGTTTGTTTCGGAGCCGCCACGGATGTATTCGGCATTGGCTTCTGGTTCTTGTGATGCTCCTTATGTGCCGTTGCATATTGCGTCTGGTTATGATTTTGGGCGCGGGGTGATGCTGCCGGAGGAGGCAGTTCAGTTTGCGGTGATGAACGGGTTGCCGGGGCTTTGTATTGCTGATCGGTATTCATTAGTGGGAGCAGTGGAGCTGGCTCGGGGGTGCCGTCAGTCGGGATTGCATCCGCTTATTGGTGCTTCATTTGAACTGGAGACGGGAGGGGAGATAGTTTTGATTGCTCAGACGACTCGGGGTTATGTCGGGTTATCTTCTTTGATTACTCGTTGTCATTTAGATGAGGAACGACTACTGCCGATACTTCGGTTGTCTAATTTGTGGGATTCTTGTGATGATTTGATTTGTTTGATGGGTGGATCGCATGGGCCATTACTGCCCTTGCTGCTTCGCGGTTGTTTTTCCTCGGCTTCGGAATTAGTTGGGCAGTTCCGGGAGCGATTTGGGCGGGATCGATTGTATTTGGAAGCAGATGTGGCGTACCAACCTTGGGACATCGCACATCTTCGGGGGCTGCGTCGGTTGTCTTCGGAGATGGAGGTTCCTTTGGTGGCGGGAGGGCTGGTGACTCATGCGCGGCCGCACCATTTTCCGGTTCAGGAGGTGATTGGGTGCGCGCACAATTTGAGTTTAATTCACGAGGTGAAGGGGCGAAAGCCGCGCTTTCATGAGGATGGCTTCCCTTTTCGGGCAATCAATGCGGAGCGGTTTCTTCGGACGCCATTCGAGATGCGTGAGCTGTATTCGGAGATGCCTGAGTTAGTGTCGAATACGCTTGACATCCTTACGAAGTGCGACAAGGATGTGATGCCTTCGCGTACTACTTTACCCAAGTTGTTTGATGATCCTGAAAACGCTTTACGAGAGGTGACCTACGCGGGGGCTCATCAAAAGTATCCGCTGATGACGACGGGAATTCGGCGGCGAATTGATAAAGAGCTTGATCGTATTTGTCGTTTGAAATATGCGGATCACTTTTTGACGATTTGGGATGCTTGCCGGTGGGCTTCTCATCAGGGGTATCAATTTAGTGGGCGAGGATCAGTTGTAGATTCGGTGGTGGCTTATTGTCTCGATCTGAGCCGAATTGATGCTTATCGACACCGTTTACACTTTGATCGGTTTTTGCCGGCGGATGGGACGAAACGACCGGATATTGATATTGATTTTCCGGCGAAGCGGCGGAATGAGGTGCGGTCTTACATGACGCAGAAGTACGGCGAGGATCGGGTGGCGACGGTGGCGGCGGTTGGGGCTTACTGCACGCGGGGGATCATTCGGGAGGTTGGCAAGGTGTTTGGGTTGCCAGATTCGACGATTAGCTTTTTGTCGAAGCGGGTTCATGGGGGGATTGCGCCGGATAAGTTGGAGGCGGCTTTGGAGAAAAGACCAGAGTTGCGGGGGAGCAGTATTCCGAAGGAGCGATTTCGGTGGGTTTTGAGCTTAGCGGAGCGGATGATGGATATTCCGAGGAATATGCGGGCGCACTCTTCGGGGGTGGTGATTTCTTCGCGGCCTCTTTGTGAGACAGTGCCATTGATGTGGTCAGCGGGTGAGGATCCGGCGGGTGGTCATTTGAAGATCATCCAGTGGGATAAGCGGTCGGCGAAGCACTACTTCGACAAGTTCGATATCTTGTGCCTTCGGGGGCAGGATGTTTTGGAGGGGACTCAGGACCGGGTGGTGGTGCGGGATCGGTCGTTTGACGTGGCTTCCATTCCCTCGGATGATCCGGATGTTTATGCGACGATGCGGTCGGGGGAGCTGATAGGGATTCCGCAGTCGGCTTCGCCAGCAATGAGGCAGGCGCATATTCGGCTGAAGACGAAGAACCTCGAAGATGCCTCACTTGTTCAGGCGGGGATTCGGCCGGGCGTTGGCGGGGCGGTGAAGCTGAATGAGATGATTGCGCGGCGGCACGGGAAGCCGTTTACGTTTTCGCATCCTGACCTGGAGGAGATTTTGGGGATTACTTACGGGATCATCGTTTTTCAGGAGCAGGTTGACCTGTTGTTGCAGAAGTTTGCAGGGTACTCGGGCGGAGAGGCGGAAGATACTCGGGAGCAGATTCATAAGCGGCGGCGGGAGGATTTTGGGCGGGAGATTCGCGAACGGGTCCTTCAAAGGATTCAGGCGAATGGATACGGGTTGCAGGTTGCCGAAGAAGTCTTTGAGCTGATCGCGGGATTCAAAGGTTATGGCTTTGCCCAGGGGCACGCGCTGGCGTTTGCCGAGATTTCGGTGCGGTCGATCTATTGCCAGCAACACTATCCAGCGGAGTACTTCGCTTCCCTACTCGATGCTCAGCCAGCTGGTTACTACGGGCCATGTACGTTGGTGAACGAAGCTCGGAACCGGGGGGTGGCGGTTTTGCCGGTGGACGTGAATTTGAGCGAGGTGGGGTTTGCGGTGGAGGATGTGAAGTCGGTGATGGATCCACATATCGTGGTTCCGAATGGGGGGATTCGGGTGGCTTTGTCGCAGATTTCGGGCTTAAATCGGGATTTGGCTTTACGGATTGTGTTAGCTCGGCCTTATGAGAGTGTGTTTGATTTTGCGATGAAAACGAATCCTTCGCGGGATGATTTGGAGCGGTTGATATTGGTGGGGGCGTTTGATTCGTTGCATGCGAATCGGCGGCAGTTGTTGTGGGCGTTGCCGGCGATTTTGGATTATGCCAGGGCGTTTAATACTCCGGGGACGTTGCCGCTGGGGGCGCCGATTCCGGTGTTGCCTTCTGATATTGCGGATTTTAACCAGGCCGAACGGGCGATTCATGAGCGTCGGTATCTAGATTTGGATATTGACCATCACCTCATGAGCTTCGAGCGGGAGCGGGTGGCAAGCCGGGGCGGGGTGACTTCTGCGGTGGCTCGTCGGCTTGCGCATGGGCGGAAGGCGATTGTGGTGGGGAATCCGATTCGGCTGCGTTTTCCGCCGACGCCAAGTGGGCGGCGGGTGGTGTTTTTTGATTTGGAGGATGAGTCGGGGCTGCTGAACGTGACTTGTTTTGACGAGACCTATCAGCGGGATGGGCACGCGATTGTTTGCTCGCCTTATGTGACGATCATCGGGGAAGCACAGGTTCGAGATGATCATGTGGCTTTTCTGGCGTCGCGGGTTTTTCCTTATCGGCCGTTGATTACTTCTCTGTTAGGGGTTCCGGGAGCGGCGGCGACGGGTTCGAGCGACATGGGCTGGGGGCACTCGCCGTTGCCGATTGTCACTGCGGATTTTCTGGTGGGATGATGAAACGGCGTTGAAACGACCGTTCTGTACTATCCAGCTCTAAACAGTGCTTGTGAAACTGTAGGAAAATCATGAAAACTAGAACAACCCTCGCACTCGTCGTTGGCGCTTTTTGCCTCAGTTCGGTCTCCTTCGCCGGTCCAGGAGATGGAGATCTGCTGAATCTACTTCGATCTGAAGGAAGCCGATCCTCGTTAGCCATCTCCGATGATGTGATGCAGAACATCAACAAGGTGATAGGCGAGCTAGATCGCCGCGTGGCAGAGATGCTCAACAAGGCTCGGCCAGATGTTAAGGTCGGAGGCTTCTCGATCGGCAAGGCCCCGGACGTTTTCAACGTGGTCGACAAACTACAAGGCGAGTTTCGGATGCAAATCGTGAAGATGCTGAATCCGGCTCAGTTGGCCTCAGCCTTAAAGCTTGGCATCAAGGCCGAGGGGAATTTTGCCTTCTTGATGCCAGAGGTTGCGCAAGAAATCAAGTTGGACAAGAAGGTTTTCAAGTCGATTGATGGATATCGAGGCGACTATACGAAACTCGCTCGTGACCTTGCCAAGCAAGTTAAGAACGGAAAGATTCCGGATGTGGATCGGGTCCGGTTGCTCGGCGAGAAGGATACGGAACTTCAGGCGATGATCGCAAAGCTCGTGACTCCGGAGCAACTTGCGCAGCTTGCGGCGATGGCAAAAGATCAGTAAGCAGACAGAAAAATTCCCCGCTCGGAATACCGAGCGGGGAATTTTTTGTGTTACTTCTTGAGAGTTCCGTTCAATGTGAATGATCCTGTTGCCGAAGTATCGCTCTCTGCGACGAGGTTCACATTATTGAACTGCAACTCAAAGGTGCTCGCAGTTCTGGAGACAACTGTAGCGGTTCCAGATGTCGCGCGCCACGACTTTGTGTTTCCTTCGCCGTAGAGCATCACATTGAATGTCGATTGAACAGTGCCATAAGTGAAGGTCGTACCCGGCGTCGCCGTCGACCCGAGCATCAGGGTGAAAGTCCTTGCGTTTCCGCCACCTGGAGGTGCAACGACGATTGACATTGATTCACCAACTGAGGAAGTGAGAATGAACGGATTCGCGGGGTAGGCGCTTAGGTCGGCGTTTGTTCCGGATCCGTTTGAGAACGTCAAGGCTCCTGTGTTTCCGGTGCTTGCGGCACTGATTGTCGCGGTGTAAGTCACCCCGCCGGCGATGACATTCAGCGTTCCACTTCCCCCGCTACTAATCTGGCCGCCAACGGTAAAGGTGCCGGCTCCGGTACCTGTATCGGTTCCGGTGATGTTGATCGTTCCATCGGAACCAACGGAACCGGAGACGTTGTGGGTTCCGATGGAGAACGAGAAGCCGCTTGACGCACCACGGCTTGGAGTAGCGGCTGGAGCAGTGACGGTGAGGGTTCCCGTGGCATCGCCGGTTGACGATACATTGAGGGCGAGAGTTGCGGGCTTGTTACCGTCGAGTTTGAGCGAGCTTGTGTAGTTTCCAGTAAAAGGATTGGTCGCGGAGTTTGCTCCCGATCCTCCACAGCCTACGACGGTGATTGCGATTGCGAGTGTTGATACGAGTTGCTTTGAGTTCATTTGATCCTTCGCCCTGAGAGGTGTGACTATCGCGCCGCACTCTCAGCAGGGCAGGATCAAGGTATCTGCTCACCGTTTCAGAGGTGTTTCAAGGTTTGGCGAGCAAGGGCGTACCAATAGCTCCTTGGCTGAGGATTTGTGGTTGGGCTAGAGATAGTGAGAGATTTCAGGAGTACCGGGAGTCGGTCGGTTGTGATTCCTGGCGCGAATTGGGCGGCGTTGGAGGGTTGACCGAGCCGAGTAAACCCTTCGTACAACGTTCCGCAAAGGGTGCTTGGCTCGGGAAGCTGATCAAGGAAGAGTTGGGCCCAGTGCTGCATCATCGCACGATCCTGCTCCGTGGCGGCGACAAGAGTAAGGAGCATGTACAACTCCAAGATGTGGTGCCACTGGCGGATTGACTCAAAGCCATCGAGAGCGAGCAGCCCCGAGGTTTTGGCGAGTTGGGTGCGGTTGAGCAAAAATTCGACCTCTGCTCGTCTTTGAAGGCAAAGAGCTTCGTAGGAAGGGAGCGATTCTGATTCGCCCAATACGCTTTGGGCTTGGCTTACCGCGTCTAGGGCATCGTTGAACCTCTGAAGGAGACAGTAACTGCTTGCCAGGTTGATGAGCCGGCCACAGAGTCTTCGGGGGTGGGTCGTTTCTGCAACGGATTCCTTGAGCAACTTGACGGCGGTCTCCGGCTGGCCGGTGCTCATTGCGATGAGGGCAAGGTTTGCTTTCGCTACCGACTGTAGGTCTGGGTCAGATGTTGCTTGAAGTTTCTGAAAGCAAATCTGGGCTGCTTCGAAGTTTCTCTGGAGGTAGTGAGTGCTCCCGAGGAGGTTCAGCCAATTCGGTTGCTCGTGCGAGTCGACGAGTTTTGCGATTCGGGTGAGAAATCTCTCCACTCGTCCGTAGCGATGAGCGGTTACCTGGAGGCCGACGAGGAGGGCACCTTGCACTTGAGGCGGGTCTTGATCGCTGGCGAACTCAAATGTCGCAATATCAGCTTGATAGCGTTCGGCAACTTCGCTGACGGCGGCGTACTCAGCCGGGTAGTTTCGGGTGATTTCCGTGACGATCCATGACTTGATGGTTTGTCTTGCTTCTTCAACTTGCTCAGGCTCTCGATAATTCAAGAAGTTCCGGACTGGTGGAAGAAGTCGGTAAACGCCTTCCGAGACTGGCTCGGTGATCCAGTTCGAGCTGATCAGAGTTTGAAGAACCTTGGGTTCGATAGTGAGTGGTTGGAGAATGTTTTCGTCAAAGTCCTCTTCGATCGCACTGAGCGAGATCGCGGCTCGCTGGGCATCTTTGGTCAGTAAGTCAAAGCTCCAAAGTAGAGTGGCTTCCAGAGAAAGGTGGCGGTTAGGGACACCTTCACTTCCCGGGCCAAACTTGAGATCCATGACCCGACTACGGAGGGAATCGGCAAGTTCGCTGAGAGGGCGTTGCCGAGCTTCGGAGCCGATCATTGCAAGGGCGAGCGGGACTCCACCGCTTTGCTCGGCAAGGGTTTGATACGCGATTTTGTTGGTTTCGGAGAGCGGCTTTCCGGAAAGAAACGTCAGGAGGTTGATGGCTTCTGACTGCTGAATCTGGTCGAACGTGCTTCCTCTTGGGAGCGAGAGGGGCTGAACCGTGATGCTCCGCTCGATTTCAGGGTGGTTGTTCTGTGCGGTGACGAGGGCTCGAAGTCCGCAGCCAGGTTGACCGAAGTGCTTTAGGAAGTGGAGCGGGGCTTCGTCCGCGTTGTCGAGGATGAGGAGGATTGAACTGATCTCAAGGGGGTCATTGGCTTCCTCCGGAGTAAGCGAGAGGGTTTCGGAAATAGCCGCTTGAACTTTGGCTTTGACTTGCTCCTCGGTAGTGACTCCAGCGAGGCTGACCCAGGCGACGGGGATGTCTTCCGTGGGGGCGAGTGAGGCGAGCTCGGCGGCGAGGCGGGTTTTGCCCATCCCTCCGACGCCATTGAGCTGGATGGCGGCGGGCTCCTGGTTGCCAAGAAGGGCTTCGGCGAGATTGGCGAGCTCGCGGAGGCGTCCTACAAAGTCAGAGCGGATTTGGGTCCTGGTCGTTTGGCTTAACTCAGCCGGGCAGTTTCGACCGAGGTTGAGGCGGGCAAAACTGGCGACAACGTTGGCGGCGGTGCGACTTCCCTGCTTGATGTAGTGGTCGAATAGGTCATGGTAGAGCGATGGCTCGCCGGGGTCCGTGCTGATCAGGTAAGCGAGGCTGTTGGCGCGGTCGGTGGTGGTTTCCAGTTGGCTGAGCGTGGAAAGCTGCTGACGTGCTTCACCGCTGGCGGCGATGAGGTCGAGCCACTCGACTTCATGACCGGGCATGAGCCGCCAGTCGGGCGGCAGATTCAGGAGGTCGGCTTCGTTGAAGTCAACTTCGATGTCTTTGACTTTGACGAGGTCACCATCGGACTCAAGATGGTCTTTGATGACGCCTCTGATCGAGTGGAGCGCCAGGCGGAGTTTCTGGCGTACGGCATGGTCGTCGTCTTCAGGCCAGATTTGCTCGATCAGCTCGGTTCTGGCGATCCAACGGGTTTGGTGGAGGGCGAGAAAGACGAGGAGTTCTTCGGTCTTTCGCGTACGGAGTCGTCGGACGACATCGGTCTCAGTTTCGATGCTGAACTGGTTGATGATGTTCAGGCGCATGCTTTAGCTCGCAGGTCCGCGGAGTTCGGTTCGGTGGTTTAAGAAGTTCATGGATGCATCGCATGAACAGATCGCGCCAAGCCACAGAAGTGTTGATTCTTTCGCGAACTGATTTGCGAAGACAAAGATCACAATCGCAAATGCTATGCTCGTCAGTGCGAATGCCAAAACCTTCGGACGAGGTTTTGGCGGATCTGCTCTGAATAAGAGCCATACAGAAGCACTGTGAAAGCTCACGAACGCGGCGAGGAGCCACCAGAGGTGCGTTGAGTGCCATAGCATTCCCCCGGAAAGAGCGACGAAAACCAAGCCAAACCAAAACATTGACCCGCTTAGTACCGAACTCTGCTTCAACAACACTTTCCTCATTTTAGCGATAAGTGCTTCGAAGATCAACCGAAGCTACAACAGCCCCACCGGTGCGCTTCGCTCACCGACTCCCCAACAAGTGGGGAGTTTTTTCAATCGATTACGTCAGACCCAGTACGCCTTGGCCGCAGTGGTCTTTGTTCCCAAAGGTCGTGATGTTGTGTCCGAAGCCGTGGGCTAGTTCCATGAGCAGGCGGTTGTGGGGGACGCCTCTGAAGTCTAGGTAGCGGCCAGTTTTGAAGCCGAGGCCGCCGCCGACGAGGACCCAGGGGATGTTTTCTAGGGTGTGGCTGTTACCTTGGCCCAGCTCGTTGGTCCAGATGACGGTAGTGTTGTCGATGAGAAATCCGCTACCGTCGGGCTCCTTGGTCTCGCTGAGCTTCTTCAGCAGATACGCCATCTGCTCGGCGTACCACTTGTTGATCCGGGTGAGCTTTTCTTGGGCGGTTGCGTTGCTGTCCGGCTCGTGCGAGAGGTCGTGCTGACCTTCGGTGATTCCGAGCCAAGTGAAGCGGGGTTGGCCGACGGAGTTCGTGTACTGGAGCGTGGCGACGCGGCAAGAATCGGCGATGAACGAGCTGACCATGAGGTCGATCTGCAGTTTGCTGATCTTTGGCATGTTGTCGTTGTCGCGCCTTACCCCGGGCTCGAGTTGTGGAACCGGGTGGTTGAGGGTCTCGTTCTTGTGACTGGAGATGTCCTTCTCCATCTCGCGGACAAGTTGCATATGATCGTCCAGGAGCCGTTGATCGTCTTTGGATATCTGTGACCGAACCTTGTCCATGTCCGTTTTCAGATCATCCAACACCGACTTCAGAAGTTCACGATCTTTAGACTGACCGTAGAGCTTGTTGAACATCTGGTACGGGTCGTCGATCGGCGCGATGGGCTTATTTGGCCCGGCGTAGCACATGCGGGTCCAGGTGTCGGCGTGCTCGGGAACCATGACTCCGAACTCGAGCGACCCGAAGCGCGTCTTTGTGGCTTGGCTCTTTTGGAGATAGTTCTTGATCTCTTGGTCAATCGAGATTCCGCTCGACCAGCCAGCAGGAGTGTCGGAGCCGCCTTGGACGTTTCCTGGGAAGAGTTCTACGCCGGTGAGCAAGCAGCCGATGCCGCGCATGTGGTTATCGCCATCGCCTTTGACTCGCTCGCAGACCCCCTTCAGGATCAGCATTTTTTCTCGGTAGTTTGCCAGAGGTTTCAAAGATTCTTTGAAGATGAACCCGGTGCCGGGCGTATCTGGCCAGAAGGTGCTCGGCACGACGCCATCGGGGCTAAACAGAATCACTAGCCGCTGTTTGCGAGTCGGAGCAGGATTACCGAACGCAAAGCTAGGGAGGCCCATCAGGAAAGGCATTGCGGCGGCGCTCACTCCTAATGTTCTCAGAAAATCTCTTCTTGTTGAATCGTTCATTGTGCATTCCCAGTTGCCGTCATCATCACGTTGACGATCAGGCTTCGGATGTTGTAATTGTCTTTCTTAAACTGTGCTACGAGATTTGGGAGGGCATCCTTCCCGTAGGCTCGAATTGGCTGCTTCGTGAAGTATTGGAACAGTTTTTCCACAAACGCGGTGTGACTGTCCGGGCTGCTTGCAATGTAACTTGCCAGGTCGCTTGCATCATTGAACTTAACGATTTGCCCTTGGGAGTCAACGTAGCTACCAGAGGTATCGACCGGTTTATTGTTGTCAATCAGGCGGAGTTTGCCGATAGCGTCGTACTTCTCCAAGGTGAATCCCAGCGGGTTGATGCGGTTATGACAGCCGCTGCACGCCTCGGGCTTCGTCTGCTGCGCGATTCGCTCTCTTGTCGTGAGATTTGGGTGAAGCGAGGCGGGTTCGGGTGCGAAGGCACTTGGCGGCGGAGCCAGAATGCGTCCCATCATGTTGCGGATAATGAGGACGCCGCGGTGGATCGGCGACGTTCCCTCATTGTAGGCAAGCCTTGAAAGTAGGTACGGATGGGTCAGAACTCCCGCGCGGTCGGTTGAGTTCACTTGCTGGAAGCTCGCATACGGGTCAAGATTTCCACCGTAAAGCTTGCTGAGCCGTCCGTTCAGGAACTGATTCTTGCTGGTCATGAGCTTGGTAAAGGAGCCATCGGGAGCCCAGACCGCGTCTTTGAGGAACAGGTCGAGCGATGTGCGGAGGTCGTTGACGGTTGCCTGATCGAACTGCGGGAAGGCTTTAGCGTTTTTGACGATGTCAGGGATTTCGTCGACCTTGAGCCAGCTCATCAAGAACTCTCGGAGCTTGGTGTAGGTTCGTGAGTCGTTGACAAGGCGTTGGATGTTATTGCGACGACCGTCATCGGTTTTGAGCTCTCCCCGGCCCGCGGCTTGGAGGAGCTGAGTGTCGGGAATCGAATCCCATAGTCCAAAACTGAGTTCGGATGCTGTTTGGAACGGGTCTTTTCTCGAACCAATCTCTCGATAAAGGAAGCGAGGGGACTTGAGCCCGAGAACAATCACCTTTTTGAGCGCGGTCTCGGGATTGGGTGCCGAGGCAAAGGGCTTTTCGAGATAGAGTTGCTCCTGCTCAGGGGTTAGCGGCTGACGAAATGCTTTCGTCAGAAACAGCTTTGCGCCTTCTTTGAGTTTGGCAGGCCGATTGGCGTCGGTTGGTTTGGTCCCGCTAAGGCGATCCAGATTGGAGACCACATAGTCAGCGGTTTCGAGCGCGGCACGAGTAGTGGCCTCGTCCCAGTCTTTGCTGACTGCGTTTCCTCGGTCATAGCCGATGCTACGGTCGTCGGCGGGCAGTGGCGTGTCGCAGATGTAGGTGTTCTGGTTCCAGCCCTGGCTAAGGAATTGCGAGGGAATCACCTCGGTAGCCATTTTGGGACGCTTCCAGAGGAGCTTCACGAAGGCCGAAGAAGGGGGAGTTTTCTTCTTTTTCTCTTCGTCGTTCACTCCGGCGGTTTGTTTTGAGAACTCAAGAAAGAACGGATAGTTTCGACCGGCGATGAGATAGATTGAGTTTCGAAACTCTGTTTCGTTCAGGCTTCTCACCCGGTTATCAATGAGAGGACGCTCTCCATTAAGTTGCAGCCTGACGTTTTGGTTGGACTGTATGATGAACTCATATTCGCCCGTCTCGGGGGCAATGATTGAGCCGGTCCAGACGGCGGAGAAGTTCCAAAGGTCGAAGGCCGCGTCGCTGGGACCCTTTGTTCCGAAGTCGTAGTCGATGCTTGTATCTTTGCGTTGGATGAGTCGGTTTTTGTCGTCCCACGGGTTCTTCTTATAGTAGTTTCCGTTCGTTCCCCCAGGATCGCCGGATAGCGCCTGGTGGTCAGGGCCGATGAGGTCAGCAAGAGCGTTCCGGAACTGCTTAACCGTTAGCCGTTGCAGTGTGACACGCGGCGGGCGAATTCTCTCCTGAGCGACCGGCGAGTAAAACGCTTCATACATATATTTGGCGATTTCGTTTGCTTGAGCGGGCGGAGTTTTGCCCCCAGGCGGCATCGATTTTGCGATGTAAGTCCCGAGATCGGCAGTGCTTTTATTGCCTGCCAAAGGTTTCGGGTATCCGCCTCCACCGACGCCTTTTTGTCCGTGGCAAGAGGCGCAATTTTTGGCAAAAAGCTGTTCGCCGGAAGGAGCAGGCGCGGATGGTTTGGCCGGGGCCTGGAGGGCGACCAGAAGCGGCAGTGACGACGACGTCAGCAGAAGCAGATGAGCCTTTCTCACTCTTACTTCCATGTTACAACGGGTAGGGTCAGTTCTGGCTCCAATGATCGTTAAATCACTGGAATCACTGACCCTATCTAGTGGTTTTGGAGGGGTAGTTACTCACCCCAAGAAGTTGTGCAAAGATTTTTCACTTTGCCGTTCTTGAACTGCTTGAGTTTAGTATCCGTGCCCCAAGGGTCTTCGAAGGTGTAGATGAATTCTCGGGTGCCATTACCGTCGAAATCGCCAACTCCGTAAACTCGGCCGTGGAATGGGCCGCGCATGTAGCCCCAAATTCCGTTGAATTCTAGGGTGGTGGTCACAACTTTGCTTCCGGACATATGCCGGAGGACGATCGCGCAGAATCCGCTTTCCTTTTTAACGCTTGCATCGGTGGCGATCACCAGGAGAGCTTCTTGGCGACCGTCTCCGTCGAGGTCAGCGAGAAATCCGGCTTCGATCCCAGGAACCGCTTTGCGGCCGCGAGACTTACCATATTCAACGGCAATCTTTTTGTATTCCGGGTTTTCGGGGCTGATCCGGGTGACCGGCGCAAACTTGGGGTTTCCGGAGACGGAGAGAATGTCCTTATCCGGTAACTCGATTCCCTTGATGTGCACCGACTCCATCGGCGGTCCCTCGTCGTACTCGATTTCTCCATCAAAGCCAGCAACGGTGCTGTCGAGCCTCCAGCTCTTCAAGTTCACCTTTTGACCATGAAGGTTCTTCTCCGGCGACCTCCAGCCTTTCGAGGTCTTCTCGGCGACGACGGTATCACCGACGACGATGACCGTGGGCTGAGCAATGGCTAGGGCGAGGGCAGCAGATAGGATCATTGATTCTCCAAGGAGTAGACGGCTTCAAAACTCTGGGATTTCATCTCGTGTTAAGTTACCCGACACGATTGGCGATGGTGTCTGACAGAGATTGTAGTTCTGTGGCAAAGTTTTGCTCAATCTCAGTCAGGGTGCACCGATTGGTCATGAGTGGGACGCAAGCTTGGTGGACCTCGGCTTCCATTACTTCGAGAGTGTGGCAAAGTTGCTAGTGGGCGATGTTAGCTCGGCCAGAACAGTTGATGACGAATACCGGCTTGTTCGACCAGGCACCCGTATCCACGGTCCAGTCGAGCGCGGACTTGACAACGCTGCTGACGCCGTGGATGTATTCAGGGCTTGCAACCAGGATTGCAGTCGCCTCAAGTATTTCGTTGGAAAGAGTCTCAACGGCTTGAGGGCGGTTAGCGAGAAGATCCGGGTTAAAGATCGGTAGTTCGGCAACAGCCCGACTAATACTCAATTCTGGCAGACTTTTCTGAAGACTTTGGAGCACGAGTCGATTCACCGAGTTGGCCCGGAGGCTCCCGCAGATCGCGAGGATCAATCCCACCAGAAGTACCAAACGTGCGCGCCGAGGATTGAGTTGGCGAGGGTCTCGGTGGATTCAGTGCCTTCGTCGATGATGTCCGGACATAGCGAGAACATTTCTAAGGCGAGGTCGGCAGCTTGCTCGGGGTCCGTTACTGGGCGATCCAGCCAGAGTTCGAGTTGACCGGCCCCGATGAGCGCGGGCGTGGCACCGTACTTCTCGTACCACGACTTGAGGTGCGCGGTGACGATGTCGTCGTCAGTGATGCGCTCCCAGCTTCCGAATGCGGCAGTGGCGGGAACCTTCCAAGGTTCTTTAACAGGGACGACACCGAGGTAAGTGGTTGCCTGAGTTCCCTTCAAGGAAAAGAACTCTTTGGCCGGTTCCGGGTTCGTCAGTGAAGCCGGAGAGGGTCGGTGGCGGGCGAAGTCCTTGGCGTCAAGTGACTCCTTGTGGGTTGCCAGGATTGCGGTGTAGTCAGGATGCTCGGCTTGAGTAGGCTGAGCATGAGCTTCCGGCTCACGGAGTTCGCTGTGCTCCTCGATGTCGGCGAAGATGATGAGCGAGCCATTAACCTTTGCGCGAAGCCCGAGCCACTGGGTCTGCGCTTGATTGTGGGGGAATTCTTTGAGCGCGAGGTGCCCTGTGAGCATGTTGACCATGCGAACTTTTTGGACGGGGAGAGGTGTACTGGGCTGTTGAGCGGGGCGGGTGACGGCGTGGGTCATCTTTTCGCGAGACCCCTCGATTCTCTCCTTCCTCCCCTGCAGCCATTTCAGCATTGCTTTAGCATAACATCCGAGAAGGGATGGTGAGTAGGGTGAATTGAGGGTTTTCGATTAAGGACCTGCCGTGACGCAGAAAAGCTGATCGTAAAATGTCTTTTGTGGAATTAAGAGGATTCAAGCCATTTCTTACTGCGATTGGTTATTCGGTAGTGATTTACGCCGTGATCTTCACGCTTATGCATGTTATTGGCGCTGATCTGATTAAGACGCCTCGAACTCAGCGATTTTTCAGTCCAAAGCCAGACTGGATAGCCTGCGCAACTCTCGGAGGCTGGTTGGGCTTAGTTACTAGGAGCCGTTTGATCGTGGTGGCGGTTCTCGCTTTGCTTTGGGCATTGACAGCACCGGTCCTGATGTGGAGTGGCCCAACTGAGGAGGGAAACATCGCAAGTTCCCTGGTGTCACTTTTGGGTCAGTTCTACCTGGCGGGCTTCGTCGCCTACGCCGCACTAATTTTCAGGCTACTACCTCGGTACCAAACCCTACCGGTCTCTCATTAACATCTCATCGGGCACTAACGCCGCGACAGCTTAGAAAACCTGGAGCCGATGATGGGAATCGAACCCGCGACCTAATCTTTACGAAAGACTTGCTCTGCCACTGAGCTACATCGGCTTTTCGGTAGAAGAGGATACCTCGAATTGGTTGAGAGTTTGGAGTGGGGAGTTGGGCGGGCACTTTGGTGCGCCCGCACGTGTGGCCAAACGCTCGTGAACCCGGTCACGGATGTCTAGCCTTGCCTTGCTAGCAAGGGGAGCAAGTCTGGCGCAATCCCAGCGTTACAGCGCGGCGAGGAGGGCGTTGGCCTTGAGGCGGACTCGATAGTCGGGGTTTGAGTAGCTGAATTTGATCGTGCCTTTGGCATCGATCACGTACACACTCGGAACCGGGAGGATGTGGTGGTTTTCGCCCGACCACTTTTCTAGATCCAGCTTGTACTTCTCTTTGTAGGTAGTGAAGGTGAGGCCGTCAACCTTGAAAGCTATTCCGAACTTACGAAGCGCCTCGGCTTTGGCGTCGGAGTACAGCGGATATTCCAGCTTGTTTTTCCCAATCGTAGCTTTAAGGTTGGCCGGGAGGTCCGGAGATATCCCGATCAAGTTGTAGCCTTTCGCTTGGATTGCCGCCATGTTTTGTCCGAGTTCGGCGAGTTGAGCGTTGCAGAACGGGCACCAGCCACCGCGATAGAAGACAACGACGGTCGGCTTTCCGGAGAGAATGGACTTGAGATCCCTGCTCTTTCCGTCGATATCGTTCAGCTTGACCATCGGAGCTTTGGCGCCATTCTGCAGAGGCTTCGCGGCGTCTGCGCTCATCGCAACTCCGGTCTGAGTGAGGATAAGGGTGGCGAGAGTGGTTACCATACAAATGAGGGTATTCGCGCAGATTCAGATTCGTTCCAAGATTTTGGGGCACAAAATCTGGATTAGTGTCGTCTTAATGTTGTCACGGATCTTAGCATTGGGGACGAGGGGAAGGAGTCATGGATCAGGAACAGCGGACATTAGCGTCGATCATGTTTACCGACGTGGTCGGGTTTAGCAAGCTGACCGCGATCAATGAGGAGCGCACGATGCGAGCCCTTCATCGCGATTTTGACCTCATTTTCCGCTCGGTTGGAGCGTTTAAGGGCGAAGTTCTCAACACCATGGGCGACGGGATGATGGTGTACTTCTCTTCTGCTACCCAGTGTATGCTGTGTGCGCTCGACATCCAGCAGACGCTCCATGCGCTGAAGATGAGCAATCCACCGGACGGGATTTTGTCTCACCGGATCGGACTCAACATCGGCGATATTCACCTGAACGGCCGGAATACGATGGGCGACGGCGTGAATCAGGCTGCGCGGATTCAGTCGATGGCGAAGCCGGATTCGATCAAGATGTCGGCGGAGTTTTATAAGCTTGTCAAAGACAAAGTCAAGATGGACGCCAAGTACGTGCCGGGGCAAATGGCGAAGAATATTCCCGCCCCGATTCCGACCTATGAGGTAGCGGCGATCGACGAAATGTTGAAGCTTCAGGCTGCTGAAGCCCTATTTACTCCTCCGACGGCAGCGGACGGTCCCGCCGGAGCGACGGGTCGCCGAGCTGTTTTGATGCTTGTACTTACGCTGATTATGATCGGAGTCGCGGCCGTGCCGGTCTACATGATCAGCCAGGCTCAGAAGAACTCTAAGACGGGGATGAACGCGGTTCCTAAAGGCAGAGGAGATAAGTTCAACCTCAAGAAGTTCGGCGACCAGAAGGCTACACCTGAGGTTAGCAAGACGCCTACATCGCCCCAAGATACCAATACTCCACAGGCACCGGTTGCTTTCACGCTAACCCCCGCCGAGATAACGGAACTCGAAGGACTGAGGAATTCTTACGACTTTGACGGTGCCGTCGCTCTGTTACAGAAAAACCCAAACATCTCCGCGGCCGATGGCCAAAAAATGCTGTCGGATTACCAAGGACTGGCGGCTATGAAAACTTGGTTGTCGAAGGAGATTGACGTTACGACTCAAGAGAAACCGTTAGCGGCATTGCTGAAAGGAAGCCAAGCGGACATTTACTCTGCGACGGGTGGCGTGGTCATTGCTACGGGCGGACAAGTGACCGATCCGAAGCCGCTTTGGGAACTGAAGCCAGAGACAATAGACAGCTTGGGAATCGCTTGTGCAGCCTTGCCGCCCTCAGGTACGCCTGCTCCAACTGAAGTTACCTACTGGCTGTCCGTTTTTCGGACCGTGTTTCGACTCACCTAACGCGGTAACAGTTCGCCCATTTCTCCACGCCCGAATCGACGGCGAGTCTCTTCCAGTTGCTCGTTGGTTGTGGCAACGTACGGGCCACCGTAGACGATAGGCTCATTGTGCGGTACCCCGCCGGCGACGAGGAACTGGCAGAACTCGGTTGCAAAGGTTTCGATTTGGCTTGGGTGAGGATCGAAAATCGCGAGGTCCGATGTTGAGAGGAGTTTGTCCGAAACATCCAGTTGGCCATGGACGACGTAGATGAAGGCCGTTTCTGGGAGATCAAAAGTTAGTTCGTCGCCGGGAGATGCTCTGACATGGTAGAGCTGGACCGCCGTGATAGGTTGTAATGGCGAGGCAGTCCCGTTGTGCTCGCCGAGAACGACTCGTAGCGTAGCGTCGCCAAGCTGAACGGTGGGAATCTCATCTGGCATCGCATGAATCGCTTTGGGTTCGACCCAGCGGTTGGCATCAGAATGGTTGATCCAGATTTGCATCCCGTGGCAGTTGACGTTTTCCATAATGGGAGTTTCATCATGCTGAATTCCCTTTCCAGCTTGGGTGATGTGAGCACCACCTGGAAGGATTTGCGAGTCGTCTCCCCGACTATCTCGATTTCTAAATCCACCCGGACTGTCGGGGAACATATAGGTTAAGACGGAGACTCCAGCGTGGGGGTGAGGTCCAAAAATCTGCCGATCCATATTGAACTCGGTGAACACCAGAAACGGCTCGATTGAAATTTCATGAGCGAAGTTATCGACCGACGCAAATCCCGGACGGTGTTGCGTCATCAGCTTTGAAACAACTTGGATGATCTTTCTGGACATAGCTGGTTCTTACGTCAAGTTCTAGCTAGATCATTCGAGTGTGGCTAGTAAACTGTGGGAAAGGATTTGCGACGATGCAAGATAACTTCCCGATTCGAAAGGTTGACCATATTCGCCACTACGTTGGAAACGCACGCCAGTCGGCGTTCTACTACCAGCACGTCTTCGGATTCAATATCACGGCCCGGCACGGGTTGGAGACGGGGTTGCGACACGAAGTTGACTACCTGCTTGAGCAGAACGACATTAAGTTGCTGTTCTCGGCCCCAGTCAAGCCTGGGCACCACATCGCAGAGGCTCTGGCGATCCACGGCGACTTTGTACGGGATATCGCTTTTGAAGTGGACGATGTCGATTGGGCGTTCAACGAGGCAGTTCGTCGCGGTGCGAAGGCAGCAATTGAGCCTTATTCACTCGAGAACGAAGATGGATTTGTGCGGATCGCCTCGATTCACACTTACGGCGACACGCTCCATACGTTCATCAACCGCGACAACTTTAAGGGTCACTTCCTTCCGGGCTTTGCCGAGATGAACGAGCCGGGCGAGGGGATCGGTATCGTTGAGATTGACCACTGTGTGGGCAACGTTGAGCTGGGCCAGATGAACGTCTGGGTGAAGTGGTACGAGGACATCCTTGGTTTCAAGAACCTAATCTCGTTTGATGACAACGACATTTCGACCGAGTACACCGCACTGATGTCGAAGGTGATGGCTTCTGGAAATGGACGAGTCAAGTTCCCGATCAACGAGCCGGCGGCTGGCAAGAAGAAGAGCCAGATCGACGAGTATCTGGAGTACTTCGGCGGAGCTGGGGTTCAGCACGTCGCACTGCGCACGGACGATATTGTCGCCACCGTCTCGGCTCTCAAGGCACGTGGGATGCAGTTCTTGCGGGTTCCGAAGACCTACTATGATGTGCTCACCGACCGTGTCGGCGAGATTGATGAAGACATCGAGGTTTTGGCCGAACTGGGAATTCTGGTCGACCGAGACGATGAGGGCTATCTGCTCCAGATCTTTACCAAGCCGATCACTGACCGACCGACCTTGTTCTACGAAATCATCCACCGAAAAGGAGCGACTAGCTTCGGAAAGGGGAACTTCAAGGCGTTGTTCGAGTCGATCGAACGGGAACAGGAGCTTCGCGGAACTCTTTAGGCGATAAACGAATAGAATATAAGAGGCTCTTTGGACTGCCCAAAGAGCCTCTTTTGTTGACCATGAAACTCCTTTCCAGCCTTCTGTTGCTCATCCTGACCGCGCTCGGTTTCGCGGCGGGGGAGGTTTCTTGGAAGGTTTTGCGGTTGGAGGGCAAGGCACCGGCCTTGACAGCGGTGGTTGAGGCGACCATTCAACCGGGATGGCATCTGTATTCGACCGTCGAGGTTCCGGCAGGGCCGTACCCGACCACTTTCCGAGTTGGCGAGGAGCCGATTGCTGCGAAGATCGGCGAGGAAGGACTGATCACCGAATTCGATAAGGGGTTCGGCAAGAACGTCGATTTCTTCAAGGAGAAGGGGCTGTTCTGGGTGCCTGTAAAGTCGTCTGACGCTAAGCTTGTCGTGAAGTTTCAGGTTTGTAAGGATGGTGTCTGCAAACCACCGACCGATGCCGACTTGAACTTAGCCGGTGTCGCAGTCAGCGATTCCGTGTCTCAACCGAAGCCAAAAGTTGAGGGCACAAAGCCAACTCCGACGGGAAGCTCAAGCTCCGGTGCGTCGGAAGCAGACCAGATTAAGAAGGCCCAGGAGGCGGGGATCATTCCATTCCTGCTGCTTTCCATCGCCGCTGGTGCTACTGCCTTGTTGACGCCATGCGTCTTCCCAATGATTCCGATAACCGTGTCCTTCTTCAGCAAGCGCAAAGAGGAAGGGTCAGGTGTGAAGCAGGCACTACTTTTCTCAAGCGGAATCGTGGGGACGTTCACGTTCCTCGGAGTTTTGGTTGCTGCCGTTTTTGGCGCGACTGGCCTCAATCAGCTCGTTAACAACCCTTGGTTCAACCTGGGAATGGGTTCGCTATTCGTCATTCTTGCCCTGTCGCTGTTCGGTGTCTTTGAGATTGGCTTGCCACCTAAGCTAGTGAACAAGTTTGATGCGAGCGGCAAAAAAGGTTGGATTGCACCGGTTCTGATGGGCCTGACGTTTAGCCTCACCTCGTTCACCTGTACGTTGCCTTTTGTCGGGGGAGTTTTGGTTTCGGCAGCAAACGGCAATTACGTTTGGCCGATCATCGGGATGCTCGGCTTCTCCACAACGTTTTCGATTCCGTTCTTCTTGCTCGCGATCTTCCCTTCAGCGATCAGCAAGGTTCCCCGCTCGGGTGCCTGGATGGTTGTGATCAAGGCTTACATGGGATTCATCGAGCTCATCGCAGCAACGAAGTTCTTCAGCTCGTTCGATCTCGGATTTTCTTTTGGCTTCCTGACCCGCGAAGTGATGCTGTCGCTTTGGTTTGCACTTCTTCTGGGGGCCGGGCTTTACTGCTTCGGAGCAATTAAGTTGCCGAAAGTTGACGACGGCAAGATCGGTTGGTTCCGACGAGGAGTTGGGGCTTTGACCCTGGCGTTAGGGGTCTGGGTTCTGATGGCCTTTGGCGATACCAAACTGGGCCAGCTTGAAGGGTTCTTGCCTCCATCACCTTATCCGGGTAAGGCTAGTGCCGCGACTTCCACGGGCTGGAAGAGCCTGTTTGTCGAATCATGGGAAGAGGCTAAGGCTAAGGCGAAGGAAACTGGGAAGCCGATTTTTGTGGACTTTACAGGTGTGTACTGCACGAACTGCCGTGTCGTGGAGCAGAACATTTTCACCCGTAAGGAGACTCAGGAGAAGTTTAGGCAATTCGTTCCGGTCTCGATTTACATCGACCGGGTGAACGATCCCGTCCACGCCAAGCAGGATGCCGAGAACGCCAAGATGATGCAGCGGATGGTGGGAACAGTCACGTTGCCAACCTATGCGATTGTTTCGCCGGACGGAGAAGTCGTGAAGACTTCTTGGGCTTTCACGGACAAGCTCGAAGAGTTTCTGGACAAGTTGGACTCTGGCCTAAAGTAGGAGCCGAGCCGCTGCTGCAAACCCGGCGTGTTCGGTTCTGAGTACCCTTGGGCCAAGTGTGACTGCGTAGGGTTTGAGGAGTTCGACTTCGCGGGGGGACCAGCCACCTTCAGGGCCGACGAGGAGAGTTGGAGGTTGGAGGTCGGAAGTTGGAAGTTGCTTGAGTTCCTTTTCTGACTCACTTAAGGCGATGAGGTTGGGTTCGCGCATGACTTCGGCGAGGGAGGCCCGGTATTCCACGAGGGGAATTTGGGTTCGGAAGGCGGTCTCGGCGGCTTCCTTGGTCAGGGCTTCAAGCCGGCGGAGTTTGTCTTGAAGCTTTTTGTCTTCCCATTTGACAATGCTTCGGTCGGAGGGAAAGACGATGAAATGGCTGACCCCGAGTTCGGTGCAGGCTCTTACAACATCATCAAGTTTATCGCCCTTTGGGAGAGCCTGGGCGATGGTGACATGGAGGGTTGGCTCCGTGTTGGGATGATGCTTTTCCAAGGGTTTGGCGTACCGACCATCCAGCTCGCACTCCCAGAAAGTGCCGTCGTTGGGCAAGACGCCGATCCGGGCCCCGGAGCGGAGGCGAAGGACGTTGTGGAGCTTATCGAACTCGGCGCGCGGAATCTCGAACGGTGCCGCCATATCGGCTCCGGAGATGAAGATTCGAGGAAGGGCGCGGATGGACATGATTAGTTTTCAGTTTTCAGTTTTCAGTTTTCAGTTTTCAGTTGGCGGTTTGAGGTGGGGTGTATTAGCCTCGCTTCGCTCGCAAGGCAGGCGAGACGCCTGCGATCCCAGAGGAGTTAACCCCAAATTCTCTGCTCCTCACCGCTTCAGCGCGGAGCTCCACATTTGCTCTTTTTGCGTTTGGTAGTTGGTGGTCATCGCCATTCGGATCGCGCCGAAGACGAAGAAGATGGCAACAAAGGTGACAAATGTTCGGTTGGCCCAGTTGGAGTCGATCAGCATTCGCAGGCCCTTGATGTTCCCGTAGAGGCAGCCGAGGGCTACGAAGGTAAAGCCGAGATACATCGGAATTCCGAGCGGATGGGCGCGCCAAGAAGTCACGAAATCCAAGTGGAGCAACGCTGTCCATGAAGTGGTTAACCCGCAGCCGGGGCAGGGGCGGTTAAACATCAGCACGCTTGGGCAGGGGGGCAAGCCGAGTTGCTGGTGCGTTCCGTGGAGGTGCGGATCCTGCTTCAGGAACAGGCCGACGCAGGTGACTCCGAGCCACATAAAGAACCAGATTAGCTGGGCGCGGACTTTTAGTTTTGTGTCGGGCTCAAAGAGCGTCATCGAATGCCTCAGTAGGTAGAACGCATTCGGGCTGCAATACGTTGCCTTCGGCGTGTGCAACCGCCATCACTTGGCCCTTGGAGTCAACCAGCATACAGTGATGACCATCTTCGATGATCGTGTTGGCGACTGGATTACCGTTTCTCACTCGGAACAATTCAGCTTCGCTGAGCTCACGGCTGGGCATCGGCTGAAGTGCGGTCGAGAGGGGGATCAAACGGTCCAGAGTGGCTTCCTTCGGGTCCTGGGCGCCTTCGAGGATGAATTCTCCGACTTGGGTTCGCACGAGGTTTGACAAGTAGGCGCCGCAGCCGACGGCTTGCCCGAGGTCATGGGCAATGGTACGAACGTAGGTTCCGCCGGAGCATTCGACTTCAATCACCGCTTTGTCCTCGTTGAACTCAAGGAGATCGATGCGTTCGATGTGGATCTCTCTGGGTTTCCGTTCGATTTCGACGCCGGCTCTGGCGTGCTTGTAGAGAGGCTGACCGTTGACTTTGACCGCGCTGAACATCGGCGGGAGCTGGTCTTGGGTACCAATAAAGTTGGGAAGAGCATTAACCAAGCGGGTGAGCAAGTCTGGCGGGACTGGCTGTTCATCCACCGTTTCGCCTTCCTGGTCGTAGCTATTAGTGGTTCGTCCGAAATGAACTTCCGCGCGGTAGACCTTCGGTTCAAGCGGCAGGAACTGGAGGAACCGCGTTGCAGGACCGACTGCCACAACTAGTAGCCCGGTTGCCATTGGGTCAAGCGTTCCGGAGTGGCCGATGCGTTTGGTTTTGAAGCGTCCCCGTAAAATGGCGACGACGTCATGCGACGTCATCTCCAAAGGTTTGTCGATTAAGATGATGCCAAACAACGGCGCATTCCCTCGACGATTTGATCTTCCGCATCGGCTAGGTCGGTCTCGAACGTACAACCAGCGGCGTTTTTGTGGCCTCCGCCACCAAACTCCCGAGTGACGGCAGCGACATCGTAGCCAGCTCGTGAGCGAAGCGAGCAGCGGATCTTGCCTGGCTTTGCTTCGCGCAAGATGGCCGCGACCTGGACCGTGTCGATACTCAAGAGTTCGTTGACGAATCCTTCGGTATCTTCGTCGGTGGCCTTAGCCCATTCGAAGTCGCGGTAGCTGAGGCACGACCAAGCGAGGCGCTCGTCCATGTCGAGCTTCATTGTTTCGAGAGCATGTCCCAGCAGGCGGGCTGACGAGAGCTGTTTGCTTTGGAAGATTCTTTGGCTTGCGGTCTCGAGATCGGCTCCGTTTTCGAGCAATACGGCACTGGTTGCAAGGGCGTCCGGGGACGTGTTTCGGAAACGGAACGACCCAGTATCGGTGACGATACCGGTGTAGAAGCAGGTGGACATTGACGGTGTGAGGGTGCCGCCCATTTGCTGAACGAGGTGCGTCAGGATGAGGGCCGTTGCGGCGGCGGTGACATCGATAATCCGCACGTCTCCAGGGGCGTGGTGCGGAACGTGGTGGTCGATGACGGTGAGGCTCGGTAGATTCTCGAAGTAGACGCCGGTGTTGCCGAGTCGCTCGATCGAATCTAGATCAACGATGATTCCCAGATCGTAGTCCGTTCCCTTTGGCTCTTGCTGAACGCGGTCGACGTTCGGGAGCCAGGTTAGGTTTCTGGGTGCGGAATGATGGCAGAGCACTTCGACATGTTTTCCACGTTGCTCCAGAAACTCGGCGAATCCCAGAGCCGAACCGAGGGCATCGCCGTCGGGGTTTAGGTGGGTTCCTATGAGAATCCGGTTAGCTTTGCCAAGCTGCGCCTCAAAAGCGGCGATCAGGTCGCTATCGATCCTCACGAGGGTTGTATACCCTACTCGATGAATCTGCGGTTTGGTCCGCGCTCGATTGCGGCTTCGATTCCGTCGAGGAGTTCGCCTCGAAATCGCTCTTCCGAGAACTTTTCCGCGTGGGCTTTGAGAGCTTCTGGATCGAAGGTTTTCTTCTCCAGACGTGCGACAGCATCGACGAGTTCATCAGGGGTTTGTGCAGAAATGTGCTCACCGAACTCAGGAGTCACGGTCTCTGCGGCTCCGCCTTGGTTAAACACTACCACGGGAAGTCCGGCGGCCATTGCTTCGACCGGCACGATTCCGAAGTCCTCATATGCGGGAAAAAGCACGCCTTTGGCTCGGCTGAGGAGTGATTTCAGATCTTCATCTGGCAGGCGCCCTTCAAAAATGATGTTGTTGTAACCCGCCGCCATCGATTTGAGCTGAGGCTCGAAGGGACCGGAGCCGACGATGTGGAGCTTGAATCCGGCTTGCTTCGCGGCTTCAATCGCCAAGTCAAACTTTTTGTAGGGGATGAGACGACTCCACATGACGTAGCCCTCATCGTCGCTGAGTCGCGGGGTGTCGCGCCACTTTTCGGTGTTAACACATGGGTACAAGACACTGTCCAGAGGGCGCTTGTAGAACTTTTCAACTCTTGCACCCGCAGTTCGGCTGTTAGCGGTCACGTAGGTGAAGTTTTTCGCGGCTTCTAAGTCGAGTCGGCGGAGACGATCAGCAATCTTCCTTCTTAAAAAGCTCTCGCCGACTCGGCCATCAATCTCGGGAACCCAAAGTGATCGGGCAACGGTGTGATAGTAGCCAAAGTGGGCGGCGTCTTGCCTAGCTCGCGCATGGTGAGCGAAAGTGTGTGAGACCGAGACGACAACATCATATTCGCTGAGATCAAAGCTTCGGTAGACGTCTGCTAAAACTGGCGCATACACGTAGTGTTTGGTCTTCGAAAGCGGAAGATTCGAAATCCAGTGAGGACGCACATCGGCCGACTGTGCCCACTTGAGCTTTTGCGCATTGTACTGAGCGACGTGGATTGGAACTGGCAGAAGCCCGTGAATGACCTTCAAAACCTCTTCTGCGCCACCCATCACGGTCATCCAGTCATGGACAATACACATCTTGTGTTTTGCCATGAGCTGCTCCGCGCGAAGTTGGTTTGGAGTCATTTCCACCGTAAGTTTATCGGGTCGGTGGCCCTGGTTCAGCAGATTCACTCAACCTTTGTGGAGATCGACTGATGTTTCCGTAGTTAATGATGTGACTGCATTAGCTGTAAAAGACCATGTAGGGTTTTCGATACGAAGCGTTGACTCGCTTGTGGACGTTGTTAACGTCCTACGAGAAGATACCGACCTCCCAGTTGGGACTGATTTGAGCCTAGAGACCGCTAGGGCGATTAAGTGCGTTTTTGATAATCTTGCCTGGAGTGATGGCGATATGAGCAAGGCTGAAGTTCAGCATTTGCTCAACATGGTTGGTCAATATGAGTGGCTTCGGAACTCTTACCTTCAAGTGGATGAAGTGGAACCTTCCGCCAGGGGGATCAACAAGATTCCTAACCTCATCTTCCTCGCCCTCGATCATGATGAGCGAAACGGAACCCACTATGCCCCGATGCTGGTGAACAGCCTCGAAATGATCGCTTACGGTGTGATTACCGCCGACGGAGAAGCGAACTTACAGGAGCTTGAGCGATTCCGAGAGCATCTTGTAGCGATGAGACAGTTCTTGCCGAATAAAGGCCGGAATCGGCGGTCGTAAACGACCAACTGCGGCCAATATCCTTCTTTTTGTCATCAATCGCCTCGACAGTCACGCGATAGGTCGTCGAAGGGTTGAGAGGTTTCTTGGGCATGATGAAAGCCTCAGCGTCGAGGTGATCGTCGTACCCAGGAAAGTTCTCGTAAACATCTACTCTGTTTCCGTCGGGGTCAGTAAGCCTAAACGATCTGATCACGATCTTCTGGGCACCCTGGCGAACGAACATGATCGGGTAACCAACAAGTTTGGAAGTGACCGTATGGAGTCTAAACGGATCCGGAATCTCAGAGTCCTTCCAGAACGGTTGAACATTTTTCTGACCATCGGTAGGAGATACAACGGTTCTTATCTCAGAAGAAGCCTCCCCATCAATCACGACCGTTCCTCCGATGTAGCCACCGCCGACCTTGATGGGACCAGAATTGAGCATCGAAACTCGGTGGTAGGGTGCGTCAAAGAGCCTTTTCACAGCGATGTCGACGTCATCGACGCTTGGCACCAGGACCTCCCACGAACCACCCGAGAAACCTACCCTCGCGAGTCGTTCTGCAGGCTCCCTGCCGGTAAAACCTGGCTTGGATGGTTTCTGAAGATGTCCAGCGCCTGGGTACTTCTCCAAGTAGGTTGAATGTCCGATGGCAGCAAGGCAGAGCCGCGGGTCAATGACAGTTGGTTCTAGCCCGCCAATTTCACGGATTTCGTTGAAGGAGTCAACCACAGCTCTGGACGCCTCCGTAGGGCTGGGGAGTTCCGTGTAAGCGTCGGGCAGGACGCTGAACGACCATTTTTTGTCAAACTTTGCCCACCCGTTGACAACAATTTGGGCCAGAACTTGATGTTCTCCGGGTTTGAATGGTTGCTCGGGAGTGAACAGCAGACTCTTTGCGAGCTTGCTATAGCTTGCCTTTTGTTTTTTTCCGTCGACGGAAATTGTCGCCGCGCTGACCACGTTGTCTCCATCGGGCCAAACCTGCCACACGATGGTGGGTTTGGCAACGATCAGCTCGTTCTGGGGCCCATGACCCGACATCGTTACACTGACGGCATCCGCCTTCAGCAATCCGAGTCCGAACAAGAGGGCGATCATGGAGAGGTCCTTATCTATTTTACGAGTAATTGTGGGTTTCGGCACACTGAACTGGGTCTTGAACGGGCCAGAATGCCCTACAATTAATGCAGGGAAAAGCTGACTAGGATGAGCGCGCAACCACAAACGCTAGGTCAGTACCAAATTATCCGGGAAATTGCACGGTCGAACGACATCGTGTACGAGGCTTACGATCCGCTGATGAATCGCCGAGTGGCGATCAAAGAGCTCTCGATGCCTGCCGGATCCACGGCGCAGCAAGTTGATGAGAGGGTGAGCCGGTTCCGCCGAGAAGCCCAGGCGGTGGGGAGCCTTAACCACGTCAACATCATGACTGTCCACAGTTTCAGTGAAGATGCAGGGCGGTACTTCATGGCGATGGAATTCCTAGATGGGATCACGCTTCGAAAAGAGATCGACAACAAGGGATTTCTCTCGGTTGAGCAGGCGGTTCAAATTGCTTCTGATGTGTTGGCGGGTCTATCATGCGCCCACGAAGCCGGAGTCGTCCACCGGGATATCAAGCCCGATAACGTCCAGCTCACGTCGGCAGGAGTGGTCAAGATCACCGACTTTGGAATTGCCCGTTTGACGTTTCAGCCGAACTTAACAATGGACGGGCAGGTGTTTGGAACGCCCTCCTATATGTCTCCGGAGCAAGTAGTTGGGAAAGAAATCGACCAACGGACTGACATTTTTAGCGTCGGGGTGATGCTGTACGAGATGGTAACGGGAAACAAGCCGTTCACAGGAGATAATGTCATCGCGATCACCCACGCGATTGTGAACTCGTCGCCGACTCCGCCGAGCAACGTGCAGATGTCCCTCTGGGTCTGCATCCAGCGAGCGCTGGAGAAGACACCGGCGATGCGATATCACAATGCTAATGAGATGCGACAGGCCCTTCAAGATGCGGTTTCTGCTCATCGCGCTCCGGCTGCGCCTCCGCAACCAGTATTTGATCCCTACGCAGTTGGGCAACTTCCTCTAGCACCGATGGGACTGTCGGCACCTCCAGTGATTGATCCGTATCAGCAGCCGTACACTCCCTACGGAACTCCAAATCCATACTTTGCTCCGGGCCAAATTCCGCCGCCTCAGCCGATGTCAGGTTACGGTCAGCCCATGCAGGGTGGCTACAACCCGTACGGATCCGCGGCACCTCCGCCGGTGATCTCTGCGCCCGTTCAGTATGGAGCATACAATCCGTACCAGCAGCCTCAGCCGGGGCAGTACCAGTTGCCTCCAGGACAGTTCTATCCGCCGCCACCGGGTCCACCCCTGATCAGCGCTCAGACGAAGGAGCGGATGCGGCAGTTGATGGTGGCGTTCGTCGTGTTTGGCTTACTTGCGGCGATACTAGTTGCGGCGTTTATTGCAGTCACTAACTCGATTCAGCAGAATCAGTCTGCGGCGAAGCGGGAGATTACCGTCCCAAAAGCATCGTCCGCTCCGGCGGCGACTCCGACCAGTTCGCAGGGGGAGCCTGCGGCTTCAGAAAGTTCCGCAACGGAGAGCTCGTCGCCGTCCGCGGCTCCCGAACAAGCTGCGCCGACCTATACTGGCCCTGACCCGAGAGAGATTTATGACGATGCCCAGAAGGCATCTGGAGCAACCGCAAAAGCTCGGCTCCTCGTTGATGCCGGGAATGCCTATAAAGAGATGGGGCAGCTTGAGAGTGCTTACGACTGCTATTACGAGGCATACAACACCCTGAAAGCGAATAATTCTCCGAATCGCGAACTCAGGCGAACGGTTGACTTGATGATCGACGTGACACCTGCCGATTCTGACCGGCGGCAAAAGCTGACTGAGCTGCGAGCGCAGCTCTAGAATTTGATTCTGAATGTCAGGCTGGACTCGACAATTTTCCCGTTTTGCGCTCGACTCAGGACCTCGATAGTGACACCATGTTTCGCATTGTATGTGCCCCCAAATCGCAACCACCTGTCTCGTCCATCGGAGACACCGAAGAGCAACTGGTTTCGCCCACCTAGGTCGTAGGTGAACGAAAGATCGGTGAGATTGAGCTCGTCAGAGGCTTGGTTTGGTCGGCGGAGCGCTACGGACTCGTACCGCGTGGTTAATCTTCCCGCTCGCTGATTCCAATCAAACCCGAATGCTTGTTGGTAACCACTTTCTCGACCCATCCCAGGGCCGAGCGATTGGAAGAGGTTAAGTGCCGTTCCATTGATTCCCCAATGGTCACCGAGCGCAGCGCTAAAACCGTAGCCTCGGCCGCCTAACCGGCCAATCACGCCAGCTTGTCTTCCCTTCCCAGCGTCGACAAGAGCGAGACTGAGTGGCAGCCCTTCGAAGATCAAGTTTGAGTCAATTCGAGCAGCGAGGGCTGTTTCTCGCATGATTTGGCCACCTCCAAATGGCAAGTATTGTTTCCCGACTCGCCAGCTTCCGGAGTCTTCGACATAGTATTCGTCGAAGAACTCATTGTCCGCGTCATCCTGGATAAAGCTAAACCGTTGGCTCAGGAGGATGTTGAACCCGAGCGGTGACAAGGTGCTCAGCGAGATCGTCGAGTAGCGATTGAGGGGACTGATTGTCCGGAGCCCTGCGCCTTCGTTGTTGATGTAGCTCAGGCTCACATCGCCTTTGATGCGGACATCAGGCGCCTGGCTCTGGGCAGCTTGGATGCTCAGAGCCAAAAAACTTAACGCGAGGAGTTTTCGCATAAGAACTCGACCACTTGGTCGAAGGCTACCAGTTGCTGCTCACTGGTCTCCAGGTTTTTCACGGAAGCCTTGTTTTGCGCGAGTTCGTCGTCGCCGATGATGAGAGCGTAGATTGCTCCGGAACCATCGGCTTGCCGCATTTGGCTCTTGAGGCTGCGGCGGTCCAGGTCAAGGCTGATGGCAATTCCGCTCGCCCGACCGCCACGTGCGATTGCTCTTGCTTGCGGTCCTGCGCTTTCGGAGGCTTGAACGACGAACGCAAGCGGCGCGGGCTGCTTTGTTTCGTGTTCTAACTTCTCTAGAACGGCTAGCAGACGCTCCATTCCGATTCCGTACCCCACACACGGAGTCGATTGACCACCCAACTGGGAAACTAGATTGTCGTACCGACCTCCTCCAAAAACGCTCAGTCCGGGCAGAGCAGGGTGCTCGTACTCGAACACGGTTTCGGTGTAGTAGTCCAGCCCTCGAACGATTTCGGGAGCGACTGTGTACGGCACTTGAGCTTCCGAGAGGAGCGACTGAAGCGAGTCGAACCTTTGCTTTGAGTCGTCTTCCAGAAACTCCAGGATGCTGGGAAGGCCCTGAAGAGCTTCCTTCTGCTTGGGGTCTTTTGAGTCCAGCATTCCGAGCGGGTTCTTTTCGATCTTCCCTCTTGTGAGCTCGTCGGCGTCTTTTAAGTAAGCCTTGACGTGATCCAGAATCACGTCGCGAAACTTGGATCGGCACTCATTGCGGCCGATCGAGTTGACCTTGACAGGTACATCCTTGATCCCGAGTGAGTCAAAGAAGCGGATCGCAAGTTCGATCACTTCAGCATCGGCATCCGCAGAGCTGGATCCAAGTAGCTCCGCCCCAAGTTGGTGGAGTTCTCTAAGACGGCCCGCTCCGGGGCGGCCGTAGCGATAGCAAGCGGTGGCGTACCAGAGCCGAAGGTGGGTTCCGGTTGGACAGAGGTTGTGCTCCAGAACGGCTCGAATTGCGGGTGCGGTTCCTTCAGGTTTTAGGGCGATCTCGCGATCTCCCTTGTCCCTAAACTCATACATCTCCTTGTCCACAATGTCGCTTGTTTCACCTGCGGTCCGTTTGAAGAGTTGGACGTCTTCGAATACGGGAGTCCGGATTTCGCGATAGCCGTACAGGGCGGCTATGTGATGGTATGCCGATTCGATTTCTTGCCATAGCGCCGCCTTTGCTGGGACGACGTCTTCGGTACCTCGTGGTGCTTGAATCCGCATAACGGGAGATAGTTTACTTGGGCTCACCGAAGCGGCAAAGCTCGCATCGCAATGCGATCCTTCGCAATGGACATCGCAAACGACTCTAAACCTCGAATCTGAGCGGCTCTTACTCCCTGATGAACGTACGCCGCCACGTCAGGAGGGCGGAGGCCCTCGATTCTGATCCGAATGACCGATGGCGTAGCGAGAGATTCATGGGCTAGCATCGCGTGAAAGTCACTATCAGAGGTCACCACAATTGCATTTGTTTCGATGGCATTGGCGAGGATCACCTCGTCCGGAATCGCACCTTCACCCAGAGAGTTTGCATGTTTGACTTCATATCCGAGGGCAACAAACTCCGGCATAGAGTTGACCGAGATACCTTGATCAAGAAGCAACCTCACGAGGCGACCGGAAGATCGATAATCTCAGTTGCAAGGTTCTGGGCCGCGAATGCAAGGCATTGCCGAACATCCTCTTCGGTGAGTTCAGGAAAGTCGTGAAAGAGCTCTTTTCGATCTGGATAAGTAGCGCACATATCCAACACCCTGCGCACCGTAATGCGAGTCCCTTTCACACAAGGCTGACCCTGGACCACATTTGGGATCATCGCGATTCGGTCAAATGTTTGCATCTAGAACCAATTATATCGTCATTTCAGTCTCTCAAGGCTCTTGCCTGGTACATCACCTGAGCGAGGCGTTCGAGGGTTTCCATGCGGTTGAAGGCTTCCTCTAGGCTTGAACCGACGGTTGTGGCGCCGTGGCGAGCGAGGAGGAACGCGTTGTGATTTGGCAAGAACGGAAGGAAGCTGGCGGGGACTTCCTCCGTTCCGGGAGTTGCGTAGGGCAGCAGGGCCGGCTGTCCGACGATGAACAATCCCTCTGGGCTACTGCTAAGGTCCAGCGGGGTTTCAGCGTATGCGTAGCTCGTAGCGAACGGTGGATGCGCGTGGACGACAGCCGAGACATCGGGGCGAGCCGCATAAATTCCGAGATGCATTTTGATTTCGGAGCTTGCCTTAAGCGCCGGACTTGCTACGCCTTGGTCGCGAAAGCCCATGCGTCCCGATTGTGAACCCTGCTGATTACCGTTGGAGTCAATCAGGACTAACTGACTTGGTTTCAAATGCCCTTTGGCGAGGCCTGAGGGAGTGCAGATGAAGAGGTTTTCTTCAAGCCTTACCGAGAGATTGCCTTCGATCCCGCCGATTAGACCGCGAGCCCAGAGCAGGGCGGCATATTCGCAGATTTCGATTCTCAAGCGGCTTTCGTCGGGCACCAATCTATTATGAACGGGCGCGCAATTCAGCCGCGATCTGAGGACCGAGCAGGTTATCCGAAGAATCTGAAGAGCGATGTTCGAAAACAACCTCGCCATCCTGATTCAAGATGAAGACGCCGGCGAGCTGCATCGGGTCAGCGTTTGGCAATCCTTCACGATGACCAGCCCTTAGGGCATTGATGCCTCTGTTGACCACACGACGATTAACAAACTGTCCAAAGGAGGCTCGACGGAGGCCGAATTGTTGGAACAGTCCCTTGGTGGGATCTGAGATGATGGTCTGCGGGACTTCCATACGTTTCTTGAACTCGACTGTATCTTTCTGGTCGCCCATCCCTACAAGAACGATGTTATCGTCCTTAAACTCCCGAAGGCTTGCGAGTTGCTCTCGACAAAAAATGCAGCCGTAATGGCGCATAAAGACAAGTGCAAGCGGACGATCCGCGTAGAGAGAATCTAGGTTAACCGATTCGCCAGAATCGAGATTGACGATGGCATACGGCGCGCGCACGATTTATCTTACGCCAGACGCTATGCGCAGTGTGCCGAATCGTCCAACAATTCCCGGAGAGGCTTAATCCGAGAGGGATGCTTCAGTTTTTTGAGCGATTTTTGCTCAATCTGGCGGATTCGCTCCCGAGTCACATTGAAGTGCCTGGCGACGTCTTCCAGGGTTCTGGGGTTACCATCGACGAGCCCGAAACGGAGCATAATCACTCCCTTTTCTCGCTCCGTAAGAGTATCCAGGACAGATTCGATTTGATCCCTCACAATGCTCTTGAACGCGGTTTCCATCGGGGTTTCTTCTTCTTTGTTTTGAACGAAGTCACCCAGGCCGAGGTCCTCGCTGTCTCCAACCGGCGCATCGAGTGAGATCGTGTTGACAGTAGCTCGCTGAAAGTCACTCAGACGCTCGGGAGTGATGTTGAGTTTGTTGCTCAACTCACCGAGAGTAGCATCCCGGCCCAACTCTTGCTGGAGTTGTCCGGCAACCTTCATCATTCGGTTTACGGCTTCGAGAGTATGGACCGGAACTCGGATGGTTCGACCGTGATCGCATATCGCTCGCGAAATCGCTTGTCGTATCCACCAGGTTGCATAGGTGCTGAACCGGAAGCCTCGTTCGGAGTCAAATTTCTCAACTGCCCTGATCAGCCCCATGTTGCCTTCTTGAATCAGGTCCTGGAGCGAGAGACCCCGGCCGACGAATCGCTTTGCAACGCTAACTACCAAGCGGAGATTCGATTCAATCAGCAGCTGTTTGCAGTCGACACAACCGTCCGCTGCGTGCTGGGCGAGTTCGAGTTCCTGATCTCCTTTAAGGAGCGCGATCCGACCGATGCGCCGAAACCAGGTGTGCACAGAATCTTCAAACTCATCAGGGTGCTGTCCGAACAGCGGAACGGATTCGCCCTCTTCGTCCAGCAAAACCGGTTTTTGACGTTCCAAATTTGCTAACGCGATTCTTCGAGCTGGGCACCTTTGTGGTCTCCTCGGCTCGTTCGTCGCGATGGTAAGTTTCCCCTCTTCTCCCAACATCGCAGATGATTCCAATACGGCTACCATCATACGAAAAAAATGATGGCAAACAGTGAAATCTGAGGAACTTTTCTTAAAGTTTTGGCGTTAGTCGCCCCGACCACCCAGCCGCCGGTTCTTGATTTCCTGTTTGAGGGCCTTTAGTCGCTTCCACTCCTTGTAGATCTCAGGATCGTCGTTACCGACTAAACGTTCTGAAACTGAGCGAATTTGCGTGTCTAGCATCGCTAAACGAAGCGAATCGATGACTTCATCCGTTCTTTCTTGCTGGGGAATGGCCGCATCTAGCTCGATCAGAATTCCTTGAATATCTTCCGGAAGATCATCGAAGCCCCCAGCTTCCTCCAGTGCGTTTGCGACAATTCTTGCCGTTCCCGTTTGCCAAAGCTCCGTCTCCTTGAGGAGAGGCTGGATGAGCACCCTACGTTCGGGCTCGAGCCAAATGACGAGAAGAATCTGCTCGGCCTTTTGGAGCGAACTCGCAGAACGTTTGATTTTAGGAGCGGATGGGAGCTCCCCGTTCTTGATTCCCTTCTGAGCCGCCCTTCGGTGCTTGTTGACTTCCCTCCTCAGGGCAGCGGCGGCGGACTGGGAGTTTGGGATAGCCGGATGCTGTCCAGCTAGGCGGAGGATGTGGCGCTCGAGGTCGAGCTCGGTGGGGGCTTTGGCAAGCACCAGCGGGATCTGCTCCCAGAATTCGTCGCTCGCAATGCCGGTTCGAGATTCAAGGAGGCGAATTTCAAAGTCGAAGGGCGTTTCTGCTTTGGTCACTGCTTCCTGAACCGCCTCAGCTCCTTTTTGCCTTAGAAGCGTGTCGGGGTCTTCGCCTTGGGGCATGAGGGCGATTCGGCACTGAAGTCCGACTTCGCCAAGGATTTCGACAGCGCGCATCGCGGCTTTTTCGCCGGCTTTGTCGGCGTCGTAAAGGATTGTGACTTTGTCGCAGAACCGTTTGAGGAGCTTTGCGTGGTCCTCGGCGAGGGAGGTTCCGAGGCTGGCGACGGCCTCTTTAACTCCGGCTCTGTGGCAGGCAATGACGTCGAGATAGCCCTCGACGAGCACAGCATGACGCTCCTTCATCATCCGATCGCGGGCTTTGTGGAATCCGTAGAGCACCCGACTTTTCCGATAGAGCGGAGTGTCGGAGCTGTTGATATACTTCGGCGTGCCATCGCCAAGGACCCGGCCACCGAAACCAACAAGGTCGCCCCTATCGTCCCTGATTGGAAACATCAAACGGGAGAAGAACTTATCGCGATAGCCGGTCTGCTGGTCGCCTTGCACCAAGAAGAGCCGTTCGGCTTCGGCGAGCTGGTGTCCGTCCCTCTTGAGTTGGCTGACGAGGGCTTCCCTCACGTCGGGGGCATAGCCGAGTTCCCATTCCTCTATGACGGATTGGGGAATATCGCGGTTTTCGCAGTACGCCTTTGCCGTAGAGGACTTGTTCAGCTCGTTGCGATAGAAAATGAGAGCCGACTGCATTGTAGCTAGCCAGCCTTCCCTTTCGGATTTATCTTGAGCTGGACCAGAGTAGGAAGTGAGCTTGACCCCGGCTTGATCGGCGAGTAATTGCAGAGCTTCGCGGAACTCAAGACCCTGAGTCTTCATCGTCCAGGTGAAGACATCGCCCTTCTCTCCGCACGAAAAACACGTGTACCGACCCAGAGCGGGGTTGACATAAAAAGACGGGGATTTGTCGTCGTGAAACGGACAAAGCCCCGTATAGTTTTTTCCAGAACGTTTGAGACGAACGCGCTGAGAGACTAGATCGACCAAGTCGATGCGTCGTCTTATCTCATCGCGATCGTCATTCAACTAACCTTACTTCTTGCCCGCGGAGACAACGATTCCGGTGACCACGTGAGGAGTCTTTCCTCCCAGTTGGGTCAGTCGGAATGCCACTCGGCTTCGGGTGAGGAATCGGATGGTGAAGTTGTTTCCAGCGAGGTCGTAGCCATCTGGCTCGTTCGCAGGAGCGTACTTGTTCATCACGGTTTGGAAGGTGTTTCCGAAACCGACACCGCGCTTGGTCGAGATGTTCTTGTTGACAAGACCGATTGCTTCGATTTGGAGGACTCGATTGAACTTGTCGATGACGAAAGCTAATTTAGTTCCGTTCTTGGTGTACTGCCATCGAGTGAAGGTTGTAGTTTCAGCAGCGGTGTTCCCACCTCCGCCTCCACCTGGAGCTGCTGCTCCGTCTCCATCTTTCCCGCCGCCTGCACCTCCCGGAGGTGCATCCGGTGAAGCCATACCTTGAGCACCTCGCTGGCGGTCTGGAAGTGGGAGCCACAGATTTGCATCGCCCGTGAGGTCACCAGGGAAAATATTCGCTTGAGGGGGTGCCGCACCTCCGCGTCCTCCGCCACTACCACCGCTCGGTCGTCCACCGCGCTGTCCGGCACCTGCTCCGCCGCCACCTGGTCCACCAAATCCACCTGGAGGGCCGTCGCCACCGTCACCACCCGAGGTGGTTGTCGCCCCGACAGTGATCGATCCGATCGATTCTGGGTTGCCGTAGAGTTTTAGAACCTTGAGTCCGCTGTCGTAGAGGTTGATCCCGGCGAGCCCAGTCTCGGCACCAGTGCCGCGAACTGCGTAGCGAACTTCGCCAGTTGACTTGCTTGCGGTTTTGCCCTTCGACTTAACCTTTGTTCCGTCGCCAGCCTGAGCTTCCTGCCCAGTTCCTAGCAACACGACCGCTAAAGCGGCAGAGAGTGCGATAAATTTCGACTGTTTCAAATCTGTTCTGGCCTCCAAACCTAAAAAGACTTCGCGAAGTCCCTGGATCGGAAGTATAGACGATGCCTCCTGGCAATTGGTGACACCTCTGACGAAAAACCCTAAGATTTTGGGATTGGAAAGGTACGCTCACACGTATTCCCTAGTGGAGATATTGAGAAATACAATGGCAGCAGACCTCGCAATCAACACCGCAGCTGAGTTCCAGGAGAAGGTCCTGAACTCCGACGTTCCCGTCCTCGTGGACTTCTGGGCTCCGTGGTGCGGGCCATGCAAGATGATCGGACCTTCGGTCGAAGAGCTTGCAACCGAGTACGCCGGAAAGGCCAAGGTCTTCAAGGTTGACGTTGATGTGAACGGCGAAGTCGCCCAGAACTACGGCATCATGAGCATCCCTGCTCTTCTCGTTTTCAAGGGCGGAAAGGTTGTTGACAAGCAAGTCGGTGCGGCTCCAAAAGCAGCCCTCGCTGGTTTGATCGATCGAGCTCTCTAAGCAATCTGAATCAACGCAAGCCTGAAACCCCTCCGGCCTGACGGTCGTAGGGGTTTTCGCTTGCTTGGGCGATCTCTGCCACAATAACAGCGAGCAGTTATGAGTGAAATCCCAGCGTCACCAGTCGAAGAGTCTCCGGGTTCCGGAGTCGGGCGGGCGGGGACGATTATGGTGGCTTCGCTGCTGCTCAGCCGGGTTCTAGGGTTGGTGCGAGATTCGGTGATTAGCGGCTACTATGGGCGATCTGAATTCACCGATGCCTACAACCTAGCCTTCCAAATTCCGGACATCCTTTTCATGCTCGTCAGTGGTGGCGCGCTCAGTTCGGCGTTTATTCCGGTGTTTAGCGAGTACTGGCACACGGACCGGCGGCAGGAAGCCTGGAAGGTGTTCAGCACGGTGTTGACGATTATGTCAACTGTGGTTCTGCTGTTCATTTCGGTCTGTTTCGTTCTTGCGGTGCCGCTCACTAAGTTGGTGGCAGCCGGGAAGCTGACGATGAATCCGGAGTTGATTCCGCTCATTGCCAGGATGAGTCAGATTCTGCTTCCAGCGCAGTTTGCGTTCTTCATCGGTGGGCTAATGATGGGGACGTTGTACGCTCGTAAGGTCTTTTCAATACCGGGGCTAGGGCCAAACATTTACAACATCGGCATCATTTTTGGTGCCTCCGTGATTGGTCACTTCTTCGGAAAGGGAGTCGAGGGGATTTGTTGGGGCGCGACCATCGGGGCAATTTTGGGGAACCTGGTGGTTCCGTTTGTTGTGATTCGCCGGATGGGGATGGAGTTCACGCCCTCTTTTGATACATCCCATGAAGGCGTTCGGAAGGTTTTCCGGCTGATGCTTCCGGTTATCTTGGGGCTCTCGCTTCCGAGCGTCTTTAGCATGATTATCCGATACTTCGGCTCTTTTTATCCGGACGGAACCAACTCGACCTTGGACTACGCGAATAAGCTCATGCAGGCACCACTGGGGATCTTTGGTCAGTCGCTTGCCTTGGCGGTCTTTCCCGTTTTCACTCAGTTCTTTACTCAAGGGCGGATGGACTTGTTCCGGAAGCAGCTTGATTCAACGATGAGAACAGTCATGTATCTCACAGTTCCGGCGAGCGTGCTGATGGCGATGCTCGCCCCGCAGATTGTGTCGGCGTTTTTCAGGCATGGCGCTTTTAAGATTGAGGATGTGCCGCCGGTTGCTCTCTGCCTTCGCTTCTTCTGCATCGGAATCTGGGCTTGGTGTTTGCATCCCGTCATCATGCGGGCGTTCTACTCGATTCAGGATACAAAGACTCCGGTGATCATCGGGACGGTGACCACTGGCATTTTCGTGTTGATCATCCTCGCTCTGAGGGGCTCGATGGGTTATCTCGCTCTGCCGCTAGCGGGTTCGATTGCTCCGATGATCATGGTTTTGATGATGGCGGTCGTTCTGACCCCGCGTATCGGGGGGATTGACATTAAGGGGCTGGCGGTGACGCTTGGGAAGGCGTTTGTTGGTTCACTCTCGGTTGTGGCGGTCGGATTGGTGGTGGCGAATAGCTCGCTTGGTTCGTTGGAGCAGGGCAAAGTTCCGACGTTGCTGATCACGCTCGGCGCGTTCCTGATCTCGATGTGGGGCTACTATTTCATCACCAAGGCTTTGGGGATGCCTGAGTCGGCTTACGTTGAGCGGGCGATGGGAAAGATTAGTCGGAAGTTGGAAGCCGGAAGTCGGAAGTAGGTTCAGTTCAGCTTGCGCCCTAAACCTTTCCGCAGTAAACTCCGAGCATGATTACCGGCACGCTTGCCGCCTCGATAATCCTGGCACAAAAGGGTTGGGGAGCGGCCTTGGATGACTCCAAGCTCAAGGGGGCGATTGTTGGAGCGGTGGTGATGGACACCAGCGGGAAAGTCCTGTTTGAGCGGAATGGCACCACGAGGCTGATGCCGGCGAGTAACGAGAAGCTGGTCACCTGCGCCTTTGCGCTCAACACCTTTGGTCCGGAAAAAAAGTTCACGACACGATTCATGGTGGGGCCGATGGTAGCCGCAATCTCCGCCGAAGGCGATCCGACCCTGACTCCGGAACGATTAGCACCGATCAGGGAGATGTTTGTCAAAAACAACGTCTACACTGTCGAGCTATGGGAGGCTTACCACCTCTCTCCGCCGGACTCTTGGCAGATCGGGGATCTGCCAAATCGGTACGCACCAGTCGTGCACGCCCTGACTTTTGAGAAGGCGGGAGTGGAGGCATGGCTAGGACCCAACGGGATCAGCTTCAAGCCTTACACACCGCGGATCGACGTAGACGAATCCGATGTGACCGATGGTCAGATAGTGCCGAAATATGCGTACAACCCCGGCCAGGGCAAAATACGGCTGAACATGCCCCGGCCAAGTGCGGACCGAGTACTCGACACGATCTCTGACCCGTCGCCCTCAGACTCCGTTCTGGACTATTTGGTAGGCAAGCTGGAGTACAAACGCATGCAAAACACAAAGCGACCCTACTTGAACCAGGCACAAGAGGTCTACCTCAATAGTCCTCCGCTGAAAGAGATTGAGGCGACGTGCCTCCAGAAAAGCGATAACTGCCTTGCTGAGCATCTCTACGCAAATGCCAACGTGAATTCAAAGGTAAAGCTCACGGATTGGCTGAGCAGCATCGGGTGGGAAAAGAACTCATTCAAAGTCGCCGATGGCTCAGGGCTTAGCCGCAAAAACAACGTCACCACGGCCAACATGGCAAAGCTCTTGAAGTGGAGTTATGACCAGCCAACCCGGCAAATATGGCTGGATTCGTTGGCAAGACCCGGCGTTGGCACGCTTGCCAATCGGCTGAAAGGGACGACTTTTTTTGGAAAAACTGGCACACTTGACATGGTGAGTGCGCTGAGTGGTTATGTACAGTGCAAGGACGGTTCACTTAAGATCGTTTCCGTGATCGTCAACCACTACGGTTGCTCGGCAGGCGAGGCTCAGAGTTGCATTGATAGGTTTATTGAAAATGTTAGGGGATAGCACACAATCGGCATGGGGTTTGCGTTTAAGGAGCGTTATGACAGTCGCGTTCCCGACCAAGAGCGTATTTCTCCTGATGAGCATCGGTTTGATTGATTTGGTTTCAACCGCCGTTCTTCACTCACAGGGAAAGATCGTTGAGCTAAACCCGCTCATGCGGGTGTTCATTACGCAGTCTGAATGGCTGTTTGCCTTCGTGAAGGGTCTTACGATCGGTATTGCTTGGGCGACCATGGCTTGGTACGCCAAGCAGAACAAGGATTTTGTGAACAAAGCTTGCACCGTGGGTTCGGCGATGTATGTGCTGATCTGGTGTACTTGGTTCTTTGGGGCGGCTTAGGGTTTCTGCGTGGAGACCACTTGGTAGATAAGGTTTCCCGACTTTGACTCGATTCCAATGTATTTGAAGGAGGCTTCGTACCCGTTCAAAGTCTTGAATTTTTCGCCTTTTGGCACAGAAAAGGTCTCTTCATTAGAAACTTGGGAATAGTCGCCCTTGGCGAAAATCACGATCACGCACCCGGGTTCCCGTGAAGGGTATTCGAACGGCGGTCGGGTGATGGTGGAAGGAATCTCCGTCTTCGGGGAAGTTGGCGCTGGCAGGGAGTTTTGTTGCGAGGCTCCGACCGCAAACAGGCATAAGGCTAACGGCAACCAACTAATTCTGGTCATTTCATTACCACGGACGCATCACGAAGGATCTTGGGTTCACAGAGTTTTTATCAAGAAGAACTATTTGAGTCTCCATTCGTCAAAATGATGTTCTCGTGCAACGCCTTTTGACTTCCCTATCCCTCCTCGGTGCGCTCGCTTCGCTTGGCTTCGCGGACGTGAAGTACAACGTTCGCGTTAATCCTGCCGCCAAGAACTTAACTGTCCGAATGCAAATCGACGGCGCAAAGGAAATCGAGACGGTGCGGATTCCGGCGTGGTGTCCGGGCTTTTACTTCTTATTGGACTACGAAAAGGCCCTGTTTGACGTCAATGTCGTCAACTTAGCCGGCAAGAAGCTGGCGACCAAGAAACTCGATTCTCGAGCGATTCAGATTTCAAACCCAAGCCGTGAGCCCGTTGTTGTCACCTACCGAATCCAAGGGCTAGATACGGGTCTTGGGTTTTTCCGGACTCACGTCCGTGCTACGAGCGCGTTCATCAACGGTCCCTCCGCGTTTCTTTACGCCGACGATCACATGACCGAGAAGCACTCGGTGAAATTCAATGTTCCGACTGGTTGGGACATCGGGACGGCGATGGATCACGACGGACAAGGGACTTATTCGGCCGGCGGGTACGACGAGCTTGTCGACCACCCGATCCAGCTTGGTCGATTTGTTCGACGTTCTTTCAAGGTCGAAGGGGTTCCATTTGAGGCGATTTGGGTTGGCGATCCCGCGCCGCGATGCGACGTTGATGCGGAGACCGAACGGCTGCGCCGGGGAAGCATTCCTGCGATGCGGATGATGAAGAAGGTGCCGTTCAAGAAGTACGTCTATCTCATCCACCTCGAAGTCGGCGACTTCGCCGGGGGTTTGGAGCACCGAGCTTCGACGACGATTGCCACCGGAAACGGGCAAACGGTGCACCTCGACGAACTTGCCACCCACGAGTTCTACCATTCATGGAACGTGAAGCAGATTCGCCCTAAGATTCTGGGGCCATTCGATTACACCAAGCCACAGCGGACAGTGAACCTGTGGTTCTCCGAAGGAGTCACGGACTACTATTCCAAGCTCCATGCCTACCAGGCGGGGCTGATCGGTGAATCACAACTTCTGGACGGGCTCCGCGATGAGATTCGCACGTTGGAACGCAGCGAAACTCGAAAGAAGATGACGCTAGAACAGGTGTGCTTCCAAACCTGGGAAGACTCCGGATTCGGTGGATTTGGAGACCTCAGCTTCTACAACATGGGCCTAGTTTCCGGTTTTATCTTTGATGCAACCATCCGTCAGGAGACCGGCGGTAAGAGGTCGCTTGATGACGTAATGCGACTTGCCTATGACCGCTACGCACTTCCAAACCCAGGCTTTGAAGAAGGTGCGCTGCGCGATCTCATGGTTGAAGTCGGCGGTGAAAAGCTTGGCCCGATCTACGATACGCTGATTCGCTCGGCCGGGAAAGAGCTACCCTATTCCCAGCTCGAAAATCTTGGGTTGCGACTGACGACGCCAGGAAAAGAGTACGTTGACGCTCCTTTTGTAGTAAACGAGGCGGGCACGATCACAAAGGTTCTGGGCAGTGATACCGGGCTACTTGATGGCGATCAGATTGTTCTCGTTGAGCTGGGCGGAACGGACTCGTTGAAGGTCACCGTCACTCGATCAGGAGCAGAGAAACAAGTTGTAGTGAAAGCCAGGAAGTTTAAGGCAAACGATATGCGCCTCACTCGCAATCTGCTCGCGACGCCAACCCAATCGGCGCGGCGCGCAGAATGGCTGAAGGGTTCGGGCGGGTAATCTAGTAGAGAAATGAGCGTTTACGTCGGCCTCGATTGCGGAGGTTCTTCGAGCCGCGTCTTGGCGATGGACGACGACGGAAACATCCTTTTCCAGGGTCAGAGCGGAGCCGCAAACCTCGTATCAACTCCCGAAGGTCGGCTACGCCGGAACCTCACAAACGCTGCGAAAGGGTGCCCGAAACCCGACTTTGTGTGCGGCTGTTTTGCCGGTTTGATCAGCCCACAGACTCGCGAGCGCGGAATTGGGATTCTCGAGGACACGTTTGGAGTTCCGGCAACGTTTCGCGCTGAACCCGATTACACTGCCGCTCTTTACGCCTCACCGGAAGCTGATATCTGTGTGATCTCCGGTACGGGTTCGCTGGTGTGCTCCCGTAATAACGGCAAGATTGTGAAGAGTGGAGGACGAGGATACATTCTTGGAGACGAAGGGTCTGGCTTCTCGTTCGGACGCGACGCGTTGATGCACTATCTTGTGAATCCCGAGCAGTCTACGAAGTATTTGCGGGATCAAATAGAAGACGTCTTCGGTTCGCTTGATGAGTCGGTCTTGGTCACCGGTGTTTACAAAGCGCCTTCTCCGGCGACGATTCTCGCTCGACTTGTTAAAGCCGTTGGGCACGACGCGGCAGACGGCCAGGAGTACGCGACAATAAGTGTGCAGAAGCACATGGGTGACCTAGCACGACTCGTGGCGAGCCATGCCAGACAACACCACGCGGAAGCGAAATCGCTTTCGATCTCACTCGCGGGTGGAGTGTGGAAAGCCTCGGCACAATTTAAGGAAGCATTTTTGCTTCACCTTGGCAACGAACTCCCGAATGTGGAGTGGGAAATGCATAGACTTCTTCGTCCTCCGCTCTACGGCGCTGTAGAGCTAGCAAAAGAACTAAATCATGGGAACTGAATCTCGCAACCCCAGGTCGTACGGCCTCGACAAGATGAATGCGCGCGAAGTTGTGCGCTTGATGAACGAGGAAGAGCACACCGTTTTTCGGGTGATGACCGCCGCCGAAGAGGCGATTGCGGTCGCGATTGAGCACGCTGCGAGAGCGTTTCGCGAGGGTGGCAGGGTCTTCTACATCGGATCGGGAACTAGCGGACGGATCGCAACCGCCGACGCAGCCGAGATGCCTCCGACCTTCGGAATCGACCCCGAGCATTTTGTCGCCGTCGTTTCCGGCGGTTCGGTCGCAACGAATCAGGCGGTAGAGGATGCCGAAGATGATCCGGCGGCTTCGATTCAAGCTCTGAACCTCATGGGTTTGAATCCGAAGGACATCGTCATTGGGATTGCCGCCAGCGGTACGACCCCGTTTGTTCTGAGCGCGATCAAACATGCGCGGCAAAAAGGCGTTTGGACTTGCGGAATAGCCAACAACAAGGCGACTCCAGTGCTGGCGGAAGCCGAGCACGCGATTTTGCTAGACACCGGCCCGGAAATCTTGACCGGTTCGACCCGTCTCAAGGCGGGAACTGCGCAGAAGATGTGTCTCAACCGAATTTCGACCGGCGCAATGGTCCTGAACGGAAAGGTGATTGAGAACTTGATGGTGGACGTTAAGGCCAAAAACATCAAGCTTCGAGACCGGTGCGTTCGAATTGTTTGCGAGCTTTCCACCGCCACGCGCGATGAGGCTCAAGAAGCTCTCGAGGAGAGCGAGTGGAGCATTCGCAGAGCGCTGGATCGCCTGCGCCAATAGGCTCTGCCAGGTACCCTAGAGCAATCATGCACGACGTTGTGATTGTCTCGGTTGCCCGTACCCCAGTCGCCTCCTTCCAGGGCGCTTTGTCCGACTTTTCAGCTCCTCGCTTGGGAGCTTTGGCTATTGCCGGGGCATTGGCTCGGGCTGGGCTATCGGGATCGGATGTGGACGAGGTGATCATGGGGAACGTGCTGACTGGCGGGCTCGGGCAGGCTCCGGCGCGGCAGGCGGCGATTTACGGTGGAGTTCCGGATTCGGTGCCTTGTTTGACAATCAACAAAGTCTGTGGCTCAGGAATGAAGGCCATCATGCTCGCGGCTCAGGCGATTGCGCTGGGCGATTCTTCTGTCGTGGTTGCCGGAGGGATGGAGTCGATGACCAATGCACCATACGTTCTGGATAAAGCTCGAGCGGGATACCGCATGGGGAACGGTGTGTTGGTTGACACCATGATCAACGACGGTCTTTGGGATCCGTATAACAATTGCCACATGGGTAACTGCGGCGATTCCACGGCGGCGGAGCTGGGATACTCCCGAGAGCGATTGGATGAGTTTGCGGCGGAGTCGTTCGCGCGGGCCAAGGCGGCTCAGGCTGCGGGGCGGTTTGACGATGAGATCGTTCCCGTTTCAATCCCTCAGCGCAAGGGCGATCCGATTTCCTTTGCGATGGATGAGCAGCCAGCGAAGGGCGGCGACCCGGCAAAGTTGGCTACTCTTCGGCCTGCGTTCAGTAAAGACGGAGTGACCACCGCTGGGAACGCGAGCTCGATCAACGACGGAGCGGGTGCTTTGGTGATGATGTCCGCTGAAGAAGCCGCGAAGCGGGAATTGAAGCCACTGGGTCGAATTGCTGGGTACGCGACTCACGCTCAGGAGCCAACGAAGTTCACGACCGCTCCGGCAGCGGCGATCGAGAAGCTGGTCTCCAAAGCGGGGATTTCGCTAGGAGACGTCGATTTGTTTGAGATTAACGAAGCGTTCGCAGTGGTGGCCCTGGGCTGCGCCGAGAAGGTCGGGGTTCCACTGGATAAGTTGAACGTTAATGGTGGGGCGGTTGCGCTTGGTCACCCAATTGGTATGACTGGCGCAAGGCTCGTGATGACTTCCCTGCTCGAGCTTCGGCGGCGAGGTGGGAAGTACGCTATTTCCACGCCTTGTATCGGCGGCGGCGAAGCGACTGCCGTATTGGTTGAGGCTTTGTAGTCTTGCAGTTCGAGGGGCTTCCGGAGGTCGATTGGGCGGGGATTCGGCACGCGCACGGGGCGGCGACGGATGTACCGGACATGCTGGAACGCCTCTGCTCAGCAGACCCGGCGGTTCGCGGCGAAGCTTGCGGCGAGCTCTTCGAGACGGTCTGGCACCAGGGCACGATTTACTCCGCTTCTGCGGAGATCCTGCCGTTTCTGTTTCAGATTGTCGCCCAGCGAAACAAGTTCAGCCCCGGAGAGGTTGACGGTCAGTCCATTCCTTCGTCGGACGAGATAGCCGTCGGCCTGATCTGTAGCATTGCCACGGGTGAGACGTGGTTGCGCGATGCTGTCAGAATCGATGGGCTTGAAGTCGTGCAAGCCCGCTTAGAACAGCAAGGGCGGTCGCTCCCCGAGGAGCAGGAGTTGGAAAGACAAACCCTTGAACGGATCAAGGAATTTCTTCTAGGGAATGCTGGCTCTCTTGAAGCATATCGCACGACTCCGGAGGGGCTGGGTGAGATTGTCGAAGAGGCATTGGAGAGGATCGAATCTCAGATGCGTTCCAGACCGTAGATCAATTTCTTCAGTACCTTTGCGGTTGAGGTCACTTCCCGATCCATCAGGCGAGCGGTGACTTCGGCTTCAGCCTCTTCGAGACGCTTCATGACGGCGTTGACTTTTTGGTGGCCTTTGCCAGTGAGGACGAGGGTGACGGCGCGGCCGTCTTCTGCGGAAGGTTTTCGGAGGATCAGCTCTTGGGCGACGAGGGCGGTAACGGCTTCGCTGACGGTGGCTCGGCTGAGGCCGAGGCGGCGGCCGATTTCGGCTTGGGTCTCGCGGCCGTCGGCGGCCTTGACGGAGCTGAGGATGGCGAATGAGGCGCTGGTGATGCCTTGCTCGTCCAGCGCAGGGCGCAGGGCGACGGAGATCAGATCGTTGATCTGGCAGGCAAGACTAATCAGCGACTCACTCATTCGGGAACCGAATTATATCTCAATTCATGCCAGAGCTTCCCTGATGAAGTTCATATCTGCTTCGCTCAGTTCCCGGGTGACGCCAGCGAGGTTGGCTTTCACCTGGCGCTCGTTACGGAAACCGGGGATGGCGCAGGCGACGTTGGGCATGTTGAGGACGTAGCGGAGAGCGACTCCGGCGAGGTCTTCGACCGAATCTCCGAATCGCTCTTTGAGCTTGGCGAGCTTGGGTTTGAGGGCAAGAAGGTTCTCAGTCTCGAATCCGGAGCGACCACGGCGGTTGTCGCCTTCCTCGAACTGGGGAGGGTTGTATGGATCGAATTTGTCGAGCAGGAGGCCCTGGGAGAGGGGGCTGAAGGCGACGAAGGTCATTCCCTTTTCGGCCATGAGGTTGGCGACTCGGGAGCCGGGGAGGATGAACTGGTCGTCCAGGGCGTGGGCCCAGCTTTGGAGGCACTCGGGTTGGACTTTGGGGGTGACTCGCTCGAAGTCGTCGGCGGAGTAGGCGGATTGGCCTTTGACGCGGACTTTGCCTTCTTCGACGAGGCGGTTCATGGTTTCGACGGCGTCATCGAGGTAGAAATCGCCGTCGCCGAAGGAGCCGTGGTGGAAGTAGTAGACGTCGATGTAGTCGCGCTTGAGGTTGATGAGAGACTGCTCGCATTGGTGGCGGATGTGGGCGGGCTCGTAGGCGTGGGCAGCGGTTCCGGGGAAGTGGCCGAGCTTGGTGGCGACGATGAAATCGTTGGTGTTTAGGCCGAGTTTGTCGAAAGCTCGGGCGAGCATTTGCTCGGCTTTTCCATTGCCGTATACGTCGGCGTTATCGAAGTGGTTGACTCCGGCATCGATCCCGGCTTTGATGGCAGCGATGACTTCGACTTCGTCGACGTTTGCCCAGCCGTTGGGGTTTCCGTTGACCCAGTTAAGGCCGCCCATAGTCCAACAGCCGAGGCTGATTTCTGATACTTTGACGCCACTTTTGCCGAGTTCTCGATACTGCACGTGCCGAGTTTATTCGATTTCAAGAGACCCGAACCGCTTCTCGGTGGAATCGACATTTTTGCTTAGGATCGCAAACGCCTTTTCGATTCGGCGCCGCTCGCGGTCGGCAATTGACTTTTTGGCGGGATTGTCCTTGGCGAACTCGTTGATTCGGCCGAGGAACTTCTCGTGTTGGGTTTTGACGAGCGGATATTTGGCGTCCTTGTCGAGGCCGAGGATCAGGCGCGCTTCGTCCTCGCTCATTTCGCTGAGTTCTTTGCGGAGTTGTTTTTCGTCGTTGTTCGCTTCGATTTGGGCGACGACGGCGGGGTTGTTGAGGGCGTCGTCGAGCTCCTTGGTGGCGACGTCGTCAGCCGAGGCTCCGCCGAGGATGGCATCTTTGGCCCGGTCGAAGTAGCCCCGACCGATATTGAACGCGCGATCAAACTCTGACATCTATGGTGATAGTCTACTGGATCGTCTGGAGCCAGGGGAGGTTTTGGAGCAGGGGGTCTGCGGTCGCAAGGGGAACTCCGAGAACATGAGCGGTAGCTGCAATGAACCGATCGGCTGGGTCTTCGTGACGGAATTCTAGAGTTCGAGCAGAAACCGCCATCGCCGGAGTCAGTTCGATGAACTTGAAACCTGGCGCAGTGACCATTCGAAAAACACCTTCCTTCAGGTCAGCAAATTTCAACCCCAAGCGTCCTTTTTGATGCGCCAGACATATCTCCCAGATACAGACCGCCGAGACATATACGTTTTCGGGGTTTGCTTCCATCTGGGATCTCAACTCGGTACTAAGTCTCGGATCGTCCGTTATGAACCATATGAGAATATGAGTATCTAGAACCAAGTATCAACCTGTTCCCACTCTTCGGTAAACGGCTCCATGATGTCGCCGAGAATAGTTACCTGATCCTTCATAAACCCTGCCTTTGCTCGAGGTTTGTCTTCGCAGACCGAAGGGATAATTGTGACGAGTCGCTTGCCATGCTTAGTCACGGTGACCGGCTCACCACTAGCACTGACCTCCTCGATGAGTTGAAGAAACTTAGCCTTACACTCTGTTGCGTTCATTGTAATCATGTTTCTATTATGACTAGTCATTCTGACTAGTTAGTTCCATACTATCGCAATTTACAAGCCCACTTGATTCCGCCGAGCAGGTGCTGTAGGTAAAGCGGCTCGCTGTAGGCTTCTTTGAAGTGGCCCATCTCGGTGTACCAGGCCCTTCCCTTCTTGGCCGGATTGCACCAGGTGATCGGGTGGTCTTCGGGTGGGGATTTCTTGTAGGTGGACTCGTCGGCGGAGATGAGGACGTGGACTTTAGAGCGAGGGTTGGCTTTCCAGTCATACCATTCGTCGGCGCGGCTCCAGGGTGATGGGATGCCTTTCATCGAAGGATGCTTGGGATCCTCGACGGTGAGCTTGACGGTTTGTCCTCCGGGCGGGTGGCTCTTGAAGTAGGCTCCGACGAGATCGGCGTACCAGGGCCAGTCGTATTCGGTGTCGCTGGCGCTGTGGATTCCAACCCAGCCTCCGCCGGATTCTACAAACTGCTGCATCGAGTTTTGCTGATCGGCGTTTAGGATGTCGCCGGTCGTCATTGCGAAAATGATTCCCCGGTACTGCTTCAAGTTGTCTTTGGTGAAGACCGTCGCGTTTTCAGTGGCGTCGATTTCAAAATTGTTTGCTTTGCCAAGAGTCCGGATAGCTTCGACAGCAGCGGGAATGGAATCGTGTCGGAAGCCGGTAGTCTTGGAGAAGATAAGAAGTTTCGGGACTGCGGCAGTAGTCAGCAGTACGGCGAGGAGCATGGGTTTACTTTACTACAGGTTGACGCTGTAGAGAATATGTCACAGTTATAGCTTGCAAAACGCTAACCCGCCTAAGCACGTCTTTGGGATTGTTGTCCTGCTGAATGTGCTTTGGACGCCGGTGAACTTTATGGTTTCTGCGGCGACAGATCGGGGGTTTTCGGGGGCCGGGGTTGGGCTGGTTCGGTGGACGGCGTTATCGCTGATGATGCTGGTCTTGCTCCGCAGCGACTGGTTTCGCAAGGTGACCGGGCACGTCTCGCTTTCAAAATCCGATTGGTGGAAGTGCTTCGGGATCGGATTCTTCCTCTTTGGCCCTTCGCACATGATGTTCTATCTGTCGATGGGGATGGTGAAGCAGGGGCTTGCTAGTGAATTGGAAGGGACGGTCATCCTTGCCATGGCGCCGATTTTCACCGGACTGCTGTCCTATTTCTTCCTTCATGAGCGGCTCCCAGCCAGGCGCGTTGCGGCAATCGCTCTTTCTTGTATCGGCGGATATATTGTTACCATCGGGTTTGCGTTTCCGTCACTTTTGGGCCATGCCAAGGGCAACCTCATTTTTGGCCTGGGTGTGGTCACTGAATGCCTCATGGGAGTGATCGCGGCGCGAATCAGCCGTCGATCAAGCGGCGTGGCCGTTCTGTCGGCTCAGATGCTGGGGGGTGGAGTTTCGTTCTGGGTCATTCCCTTGCTCCTACCGTCAGTATTGCCCCTTTCTTTTGGGTCCACTTTTGTTTCCTGGCTGCCGCTTCTTTATCTCATCTTCCTCTCTGGGCTGGTGACGTTTACCATTTGGTATCGGATCGTCGAATCCGCCCCGCTGACCCAGTTGGTCGTCGGCATCGCTTTACAGCCTCCGCTCGCGGCGTTGATTGGATGGCTGTTTAAAAACGAAATTCCGAAACAGAATGCGGTGATCGGTGGTTGCGTGATTTTGGTCGCGCTGGCGCTGGGGTTCCTAGGGAAGACGGAGAAGGTTGAGGCAGTCGACTAGCTCCGTGGGGACACGCGTTTGAAGAGAATGTTGCTCGCGCCTTGGGTCGATACTCTCAGGCCAGAAATCCGCCCTTTGCGGTCTCTTGTCGGGATGACCTTTCCAAAAAAGTAGGAGCTGCCGTGGTACCAGTCGCGCTGAATGGGCATGAGGGTGATATCTTCATTTCGTCGATGTGCGGCGATCAGTTGTCCTTTGACGATACTTAGAGTGTATTCGTCGCGCAACTCCGGCGAGTAGTAGGTTCCGACAAGTTCTTTCAGGTTTGCTTGGGCCGGTTTGAACGGTTTGAGATTGATTCGGGTTCCGCCGTATGGAATGTCAAAGAGTTGCCATTTGAAGTTCCCGGACTTGCCAAATGTGAACCTGCTGTGCGTGAAAACAGGGTAGTCGAACTCATCTTCCCCAACCTGGGGCAGTTCCATCTTGTTGGGATCTCCGTAGGGCTGGAGGTAGAGCTTTCCTTTTTCGGTGGTCAGGTGGACAATGTTGCCAGGGAAGATTTCATAGTCGCCGACAAACTTGGCTAGGAGTTTTGGGTCGAAGGTTGGCTTCGGTTTTTCGGGCGCAGGCCCGTTAAAGAGGAAGGTGTCGAGAGCACTATACGCCAAGTCAAGCGGGAAGAACTCGCGCGAGTTGCCGAGCACGACAACAGTCAGTTTCTTCTCTGGAACACGAATGAGATAGGAACGGTACCCCGCATCGCCGCCACCGTGGAAGACGACGTTGACCCCTCGGTAGTTTTTGAACTCTTGCCCAAGAGCGTAGCCGAGCTGGGTGCCGTCGGTTAGCTTCATTCGCTCGCTCATGCGCTGGAATATCCTCTGGTTGCCGACTTTGGGATTCTCGAAGTTCTGCGACCAGCGGACGAGGTCATCGGCGGTGGAGTTGATGCCGGTTGAGCCGACGTTGACCGGGCCCAGGAGGCGTTTGTAAAGGACTCCGCCCTGGGTGTAGTAAGAGTAGGCGCGATTCGGGATGATGAGTTCGGGGTCGTCAACGAGCTGGGTATTGTTCATGCCAAGCGGAGTGAAGACTCTCTCGTTCAAGAACTCTCGGAGGGGTTTTTTGGCGACTCGCGATACGACTTCGCCGAGGAGGGTGAAGCTGGAGTTGCCGTACTCGAATTTGGTTCCGGGTTTGAAGTTGAGCTTCTTTTGCTGGACGAGGAGCTTGAGGATTTGACTGTTGTAGGAGACATCCGCCTCGGTGAAGCCCACCATGGCGTTGAGGGCGTAGAAGTCGCGGAGGCCGCTGGTGTGGGTTGCGAGGTTGCGAAGGGTGATTTTTGTGCCGTAGTTCGGGAGTTCAGGGAGGTACTTGCGGACGTCGTCGTCCATGTTGAGCTTCCCTCCTTGCTCCAACAGGCAAGCGGCGAAGGCGGTGAACTGTTTGGAGACCGAGGCGATGTGGAAGATCGATTCTTTCGTGATGGGGATGCCGTACTCGACGTTCGCCATGCCTGCGGTCCGGCGGTAGAGCTCCTTGCCGTCTTGGACGACGAAAATCTCGACTCCGGGACCGGTTTTGGAGTCGTACTTGGCGACGATTTGGTCAAGCTTGTCGGTGGGGGCTTGCGACCCGGCGAGGGTAGTAGCCGATGCAAGAACCAGCAGTGCCGCGCAGTAAGTTTGTTTAGTTGTTTCTCCCCAGAACATGGAGAGAGCTTACGAACTCCGCCTGCCGGCGGTTCAGATCAAGGCGAGAATGCGCCGTAGTGCCCAGCGATCGGCAGTTCAGCGCACGAAGTGGACTTTGGGGTCGCTCATGTTGTCTAGGAGCATCAGTGCCGTGACGGGCATGGGGCGCTCTTTGGCTACTTCGCGGGCTTCGTCGAAAGAAAGCTGCATGATGGTGAGGCCGTCGAGGTCGATGAACTCGCCGAAGTTCACGGCTCCGCCTTGAGAGCTGAAGCAGGCCAAACCGTGGACGCCCTGGTGGCAATAGCAGCCGTAGCGTTTGGTGGGCGAGTGGTGCAACACGTAAACGCTGTCGGGGAACTCGGTGTCGAGTCCTAGCAGGGGCATGACGAGTGTTTGGGACATCTTTTTTGAAACCTCTTGTATGGTTGTTATCGGTAGGTTAAGCCTCGTCTTTAGAGATTCTCTGGTAGTTGTGCTGGGGAACAGTTTTGGGGCAGGTTCTGCCGTAAACTTGACGGCTTGGAATCAATGGTTCGGATTGGGGAACGAGAGGCGGTTTCGACCCGGCTGGGTTTTTTGATTCTTGGTCTGGCTGCGTCGACGTGGGCACCGCTGGTTCCGCTGGTGAAAGCTCGGCTGGGCTTGAGCGATTCTGTGCTGGGTGTTTTGATTCTTTTGATCGGAATCGGGTCGGTGTTGACGATGCCCTTCGCGGGTTCTTTGGCGCATCGGTACGGGTGTCGCCGGGTTCTAATTGTGTCCTGTTTGGTGTTGTTGCTGAGCGTTCCACTGATTCCGCTTTCGCCGTCCTTGTGGGCTTTGGGAGTCGTCTTGACGGTGTACGGAGGCGTGTTGGGATCGTTGGATGTCGTCATTAACCTGCACGGAGTTCAGGTGGAGAAGACCTTGGGGCGACCTCTAATGTCCGGGTTTCATGGGTTTTATAGCCTGGGTGGGATCATTGGTGCGGGGGCGGCGACGTTGTCGTTGTCCGCGGGCGCGTCTTCGTTTGGAGCTACTTTGGTGGCTTTTGTTGGCGGGCTTTGTGTTTTGGCGTATGCGATTCCTGGATTCTTGTCGGACGCGGGGGAGGGGGATCGGCTGGTGTTTCAGGTTCCTCGGGGAGTGGTCTTAGTGATTGGGATTTTGGCGGGGACGGTGTTTTGCGCGGAGGGGTCGGTGACGGATTGGAGCGCGTTGTTGCTGACTCGCGAGTATCTGCTTTCGGCCGGAGCGGCGGGGTTTGGGTATGTGGGGTTTGCGTTTTGTATGACACTGGGTCGGTTGACGGGGGACAGAATTGTAGCTTCGTTAGGGCCACTGCGGGTGCTACTTGTTGGTGGGTTGATTTGTGTGTTGGGGTTCTGGATGGCGGGGCTTGGGAGACTTCCCTTTCTTGGCTTGGTCGGGTTCGGGCTCGTGGGGTTGGGAGCTTCTAACATTGTTCCGGTTCTGTTTTCTGCGGTCGGGCGTCAGCATGCGATGCCGGCTCCGGTGGCGTTGTCGATCGTCACGATCATGGGTTATGCGGGATTTTTGCTTGGTCCGGCGGCGATTGGATCGGCGTCTCAGCATTTGGGGATTCGGGTTGCTATGGGGTTGATTGGAGTGGCGGTGTTGCTTGTTCCACTGTTTTCTAAGTGGATAGTTGGTCAGACCTCAGATTCCGGTATGGTATCATCTTAGTCCGCGCCCGGACGTAGCTCAATGGATAGAGCATCAGTCTTCGGAACTGAGGGTTGGGGGTTCGAATCCCTTCGTCCGGGCCAATTCTTTTGGAAGCCTCCAGGCGTCCGTAGTCTTCCGTCAGCTAACTTCTAAGCGGAGTTGTCCCAGTACTTGGTCATTCCAGACCATGTCGAAGCGGTAGGTGCCGCGTTTCTCGATCTCCTTTCTGACCTCGATTGTCTCGGCCATGTAGAGGTAACTGGGGGAGAGGTCGGGGCGGCGTTTGAACTGGCCGATGAGGTGGTCTTCGAAGAAGATGTTGCCGTCTTCGTCGACAAATCTGAGGGAGAAATGGTGCTCGCCGGCTTCGTGAGGTTCGGCTTCGATTTCGAGGGCGAGCCAGAATGGGGCAAGGCGGGCGGGGAGGGTTTCGGTGGTGATTCCTCGGAAGATTCCGCAGAGGATGGGGGAGCCGTTGGCTTGTTGCGTGGCGTACTCGCACATCACCATGAAATTGACTTTCATTCTTCGATGACTCCAAGCCCCGCCGATCTCAAGGCTTCGACGGCTTTTTGTAAGTTTGAAGTCTTCACGAAAACGAAATCTGTGTGGTAGGCAGAAAGGGTCATGATTGGCACTTCGGCATCCGCGAGCGGTTCTAAGATTTGGAGCAAAATTCCAACTTCATCGAATCCAAACTCACCGTCTATACGGAAGCTCCTCCAGTTCCCGTAGTCGCGCTTCTCAACAATGCTCCAGCCATCCCCGCCGTTTATCACTGCAAAATAGCTCTGGTCTTCTGGAGGTGCATCGGATCGCCAGAACATGAAGCGGTCTTTGGAGAGGATGAGGTTCACGATTGAAGGAACTCGATGATGAGTTTAGCTTGGTGCTCGCCGTCGAGGAGGAAGGCGTCGTGGCCGTAGGGGAGGTCGATTTCGTGCCTGGTGACGTTTTTGTTCGCGGCTTTGAGTTGGGATTCTAGGGCGACCGATTGGGAAGTTGGATAGATCCAGTCGCTGGTGTACGAGATGACGAGGTAGTCGGCTTCGGCTCGCTCGGCGTTTTGGAATTCGTAGTAGTCGATGGCGCGGGTGAGGTGGAGGAGGGAGTTAGCGTCGAAGCGCTTGGTGAACTTGTCGCCTTGGTAGCTGAGGTAGCTTTCGACCTCGAACTCGACGCCGAAGTTCATGTCGGGCTTCTCTTTGCCTTGCAGTCTCCTTCCGAACTTTGCTTGGAATGCTTCTTGGCTGAGGAAGCTGAGGTGGCCGAGCATGCGGGCAACACTCAGGCCGTTGCTGGGTGGCTTCTTCTCGTAGTAGTCGCCGTCATTAAAGTTCGGGTCCCGAAGGATTGCTTGTCGTCCGGCTTCGTTGAATCCAATCTGCATTGCGCTGTGAGCACCGCAAGTGGCAGTGAGGACACATTTTCGGACTCGGTTCGGAAACCGAACTGTCCATTCGAGTGCTTGCATGCCGCCCATGGAGCCACCGGCTACGGCCAAGAGCTGCTGGATGCCCAGATAATCTAGCAGGCGAGCTTGAACTTCGACCATGTCGCCGACGGTGATCATCGGAAACTGGGAGCCATAGAAGTAGTTGTCTGGTCCCGTTGAAGAAGGTCCGGTCGTGCCTTGGCATCCGCCGAGGGCGTTGGAGCAGATGACGAAGTAGCGATCGGTGTCGAACGCTTTTCCGGGGCCGACGAGGCGATCCCACCAACCGATTGCGTGGGCGTCGCCGCTGAGTGCGTGAAAGAGGAAGATGGCATTGGACTTCTCGTTGTTCAGCGTTCCCCAGGTTTCATATGCGACGGTTACTGATTCCAGCCGCTTACCGCACTCACAGTCAAGGGCTCCAACTTCAACATATTTGCGCTCGTCAACCACGGACGCGGTGCGTTCGTTCTCTTGAAACAGGGCAGGGTCGATCATTTCGACTGGTATCCGGGTCTAAACTGTGCGCCGCGGATAGGAGGTGTTGGCGACGCTGCAGGCGCTGTTGGAGGTGTCTGAGTCGATTCGGCAGAGGTCGTTTGAATCGGAGTGACCGCAGGAGCGGACTGGATTGGAGTCGGAGTGCTCGGCGACGCGCTCTTTCCGAGATTGACCAGTCGCTCGAACTCACCGGGATCTTTGGCGCGAGCCTTTGCGTCTTCGTGGGCGACGACGCCCATGTCGACGAGCTTAGCCATGCATTGATCCAGGGATTGCATCTTGGCGCGGCTTCCCGTTTGAATCAGGGAGCTGATTTGGAATGTCTTGTTTTCGCGGATGAGGTTGCGTACGGCTCCAGTGGCAACGAGGGTCTCGTAGGCGGCAACTCGTCCGCGCCCATCTTTTCGGCGTAGCAGGGTTTGCGAAATGACTCCGACTAGGTTGACGGAGAGCTGCATTCTCACCTGTTGCTGTTGGTGAGTTGGAAAGACGTCAACGATTCGGTCGACGGTTTGCACGGCATCAACGGTATGCAACGTGCCAAACACGAGGTGCCCGGTTTCAGCGGCCGTAATCGCAAGGTGGATCGTTTCAAGGTCTCGCATTTCGCCGACAAGAATCACGTCAGGGTCTTGGCGCAGGACGTACTTGAGGGCGTTTGCGAATGAGTCCGTATCGACGCCAAGCTCACGTTGGTTAATCAAAGCGTGTTGGTCCGAGTGAACGAACTCGATCGGGTCCTCGACCGTCATGATGTGAACCGGCTGAGTGCGGTTCACACGGTCAATCATTGCGGCTAACGACGTGGACTTTCCGGAGCCGGCAGGGCCGGTGACCAATACAAGACCACGAGGGCGATTGATAAAGTCATAACAAGCGGCCGGGAGTTGGAGATCCTCCATTGTCTGGATCTCGTAGGGGATGACGCGGAAGGCGGCCTGAGTGAACCCTCGCTGCTGGTAGACGTTGCCCCGGAAACGGGAGACGCCCTTGATTTCGACAGCAAAGTCAAGCTCAAGCTCCTCTTCGTAGTAGGTCACCTGATCCTCGCGGAGCATTTTGAAGAGCTCGACACGGAACTCGCGATTGTGGAAAGGGTCCGCTTCGACGAGTTGCAGGTCTCCGTTGACGCGGATGTAAACGTGGCCAGAGTCGGTTTTGAAGTGGACGTCGGAGCCGCCGACCTCGACGCAGCGCCTTAGGTAGAACTCTATGGACTGCATTAAGCGGGCACTCCTCCGATCAGGCCGTGGGTCGCTGCGCGGTGTTGGAACTCGTTGACGTTCGAGGATTTAGCGAGAGCGTCTTCATATTCGATCTCGCCCTGCTCAACGAGTTTGAGCAGGTGACCGTCGAGCGATTGCATGCCGAACGACTGGCCGGTCTGAATATCGGTGGGAATCTGGTGCGTCTTTCCGTCACGGATGAGGTTGCGGATTGCGGGGGTTGCCAGCATGACTTCAAAAGCGGCGACCCGGCCAGGCTTCCCCTTGCGCGGGATGAGGGTTTGCGAGATAACTGCTTGAAGAGTCACCGAAAGCTGAGTGCGAACCTGCGCTTGCTGTTCAGGGTCGAAGACGTCGACGATTCGGTCAATTGTTTGAGCGGCATCCACTGTGTGGAGCGTGCTGAAGACAAGGTGACCGGTTTCGGCGGCGGTAATTGCGAGTTGGATTGTCTCCAGGTCGCGCATTTCGCCGACGAGGATGACGTCGGGATTCTGCCGAAGAACGTGCTTCAGGGCGTGCGAGAATGAATGAGTATCGGTCGCAAGCTCACGCTGATTGATGATTGAGGTCTGGTCTTTGTGAACGTACTCGATCGGATCCTCGATCGTCATGATGTGACATCGACGCTCGTGGTTGATGTGGTTGATGATCGCAGCAAGCGAAGTCGATTTTCCAGATCCAGTTGGTCCGGTAACCAAGACGAGTCCTCTGGCGAGACCAGCAATCTTTTTGCTGACCTGCGGGAGATTTAGCTCGTCGATTGTGCGTATCTGGAATGGAATGACTCTGAAAACAGCCCCCAGGTTGCCTCGCTGCCAGAACATATTGACTCTGAACCGCGCGAGACCTGGGACGTTATAGCTGAGATCGACTTCCTTAAAGGTCTCCAGCTTGTGACGACGTTCGTCGTTGAGGATACTGAAAAGCCGCTCATTGTGGGCTTCTGTGCTGAGGGCAGGAACGTCAAGACGAACGAGGTCGCCTCGGATTCGCATGCATGGGGCAACTCCGGCCTTCAGGTGCAAGTCCGATGCGTCTCGCTCGACGAGCAGGCGCAAAAGATCGTCAATCGGTAACGACAATTACTCCCCTCATATCCATTTCGAGACGCCTCTCATACCTTCCTTGTTCCAGGTTTGACCTGTTTAGCGGCGTAGCATTTGCTTAAGTTCTGAAGCAACACCCGCGTATTGGATCGCAACTTGTTCACTAATCAATCCTGCGCGGACATACTTCAGCAAGCTCTGGTTCATCGTTTGCATGCCCCAGTACGTGCCGTCATTCATGTGCTGATAAAGGTCGCTGAAGTGTCCGTCTTCGATCGCCTTGGTGACCGTCGGAGTACAGATGAGGATCTCAGAGGCGCAGACTCGGCCCTTTCCGTCCACGGTTGGCACGAGCTTTTGGGCAACGATTGCGCGAAGCGAGTTCGCCATTCGTTGGCAGAGGTACATCTTCTCGTGGGGCGGGAACATGTTCATGATTCGATCCATGGTCTCGTAGGCCGAGGACGTGTGAACCGTTGAGAAGACGAGGTGGCCGGTTTCACCAGCCTGGAGCGATGCGCCCATGGTGGTGACGTCGCGCATTTCACCAACAAGAATGACGTCCGGAGCTTCGCGGAGGGCAGCACGAAGGGCGGGCTGGAAGTCAAGAGTGTCGATTCCAACTTCGCGCTGACTAACGTATGCGGTCTTATCGGGGTGAACGTACTCGAGTGGGTCTTCAATGGTGACCAAGTGGCAGGCTCGCTCGCGGTTGATGATGTCGAGCATTGCCGCCAGGGTCGTGGTCTTTCCGGAGCCGGTGGGTCCAGTGACCAGGATGAGACCGGTCTTGTGCTTCGTCAGCTCGCCGAGGACGGAGGGCATTCCTAGCTCTTCGAGCGAGCGAATTTTGAACGGAATTGTTCGAGCAACAATGGCGCATTCGCCCTTAGCACGGTAGATGTTCGCACGAACGCGACACTTGCCGGGAACTTCGAACGCAAGGTCCATCTCGAAGGTCTCATCGAAGATCCGCTTCATGCGGTCGTTCATGAGGGCGGTAATCATTCGCTCGGCGTTAGCGGAATCGATGAAAGGAAGAGAGTCGTCGATTTCATGGACGGCGCTGTGGATTTTCATCTTCGGGCGACAATTGCCTTTTACCATGACGTCCGAAGATCCACGGTCAAAAGCCATCTCACAAAGTTGCGCCATCGTCAGAGTATTGACATCGATCATTTCTGCTTCTCCATCCCCTCGAAATCGCCCGTCATTTTGACTTGCGTTGACCCCGAATAAAGGCGGAGTATACCAACACACCAATCGAAATCGCGGCTACCACAATCGCGCCAATTAGGACAATGTCAGGCTTTTTTTGTTCTTCCCGAGTTTCTTTGTTTTTCTTCTCGGTTGCAGGACCGGGCAAAACGACTTCTGCTGGGTTTTTGGTGTTGACCTTTACTCGATACTCAATGCAGAGCGGCGACTTCATTCCGACGCCTTCCATCATCCAAGCATCCTTCGGAGCGAACCAGTACGCAGGTGTTTTGGCATCGGGCACCATGTCCATAAACATGACGCTGAGCTGAGTAAGTGGTGCGTCACCGAAGGCAAACGCTCGCGCGATTGCAGGCAGATTGAACTTTGGCTCCTTGTTCTGGATCAGACCCGGCACGGCAAAGGTGGCTTTAACAAAAGAATCTCCCACGACTCCGATGCTGACTCCGCGAGGGTCCATCCCGACTTCCTTGCCCAGCGCGACGATGTGCTTCTGAAGGGCGTCTTGCGGATACTTCGCTCCAAGCACGGTGACCTCAACCAGGTCTGCTCCCATGGGGTGCTGTTTGATCACAACGGATGCTTGAGGGGTGACTGAAGAGAAAAACTTGGTTTGTCCGAGCGATAGCGCGGTCAAAAGACCCACGAGAACCAACCAAAAAGCCTTCATATCCTGTTATTGTCCTTCATTCAGTGATCGTGCCGTATGAAAACTCTCTTTTGTTGGGAAATGTTGCCGATTATGAACGTCTAAGACAGATAGATCGTATATCTACCGGAGGATCAGCTATAATGCTCCCTCCCCACCAAGGATTTGACTCGTGAATCAACCCGAAATCGCAATGGAACATGGCACGCTGACTCCGCTCACCCCGGACGGTCACGCTGCGCTTACCGCTGAGTTGCAGCGGTTAACAATTGAGGTTCGGGCAGACATCGCCGAACGCATCCGAGAGAGCCAACAGCACGGCGAGTTTAGCGAGGATAACAGCGAGCTTGATCAGGTGAAAACCGAGCAAGCTTTTGTTGAAAACCGAATCGCTGAGCTTCGCTCCACTTTGAGCCACTGCTACATCTTGGAGATGGATGCGATTTCGACGGATACCGTCGGAATTGGTGCTCTAGTCTTGATTGAAGACGTCGAATTTGCCGACAAGTTTGAAGTCCGAATCGTTTCTTCTGCGGAAGCCAATCCGGATCGAGATTACATCTCGGCCGAATCTCCGATGGGTTCTGCGATTTATGGCCAATCGAAAGGCGAGGTTGTGACCTTCGAGGCACCTGATGGTCCAAAGAAGATCAAAATCCACGCAATCGGACGTTAAGATTTGGCGTCATTAACGGTACACTTCGGGTTCCCCCTCAAAAGTGAGCCGGGCAAAACTGTCTATGTCTGAAAAGCAGCCTTCAAAAATTTCGCTTCCAAATGTCAAGCGCGGCATCAAGCCGTTCTTTGCTGGCGTCAAGCGGGAACTGAAAAAGGTCTCCTGGCCGACTTACAAGGAAACGAACCGATTGTTCGGGGTTGTTGTTTCCGTTTGCATTTTGCTCATCGTGGTTATGGGAGTTCTTGGATTCACGTTCGAGACTCTGATCCACATCATCACTAGAACAGGGACTGGAGCGTAAGAGATGCCAAAAGCCTGGTACGCAGTACACACAATTTCGGGTCACGAAAACAAGGTTCGTGACGTTCTCACTCGCCGCGCCCAAGTCGAAGGGCTTTGGGACTACGATATCTTCGAGATCCTGATTCCAACCGAAAAGGAGCTTCAGACTCGGAACGGCAAGCGAGTTGAGAAAGACAAGAAGGTCTTCCCTGGATACATCCTGGTCAACATGATGCTGAGCGACGACTCGTTCAAGCTAGTGAAATCCACCTCTGGAGTCACCGGTTTCGTCCAGTCTGGCAACAAGCCAATTCCTCTTGAGGAATATGAAGTACGCCGCATCATGACCAACCTCGAAGCAAGCCAAGAAGCTCCCAAGGTCATGTGGAACAAGGGCGAAGCGATTCGCGTCGTTGCCGGACCGTTCAGCGACTTCAGCGGAAAGATCGAAGAAGTCATGGTCGAGAAGGAGATGCTCAAGGTTCTTATCAATATCTTTGGTCGCGATACTCCAGTTGAGCTCGAATTCGATCAAGTCGAAAAGATGTAGTTCCACTTTGCCCTGGCACGTTTGCCAGGGCATCGTTTTCCCGGCAGATGCCGGGTTCGTTTTATGTCAACGCTTCAGCTATCACTTACCGGAAAACGATGGCTGGTTTCGGCACCTGATCCTGCGGCGACGGATCGTCTGTCAGCAGAGTTAGGAGTTTCTCCGTCGACTGCAGAGGTTTTAATCCAACGTGGCTACTCGTCTCCTGAGCAGGCCCAGAAATTTCTCAATCCTTCGTTTGACGACCTGGGGGACCCTTACCTCTTGCCGGATTTCTCGGTGGCTCGCGATGAGATTCTTGGGGCAAAAGAACGCGGCGAGCAAATCTATGTTCATGGCGACTACGACGTCGACGGAGTCACCTCCGCAGCGATCTTTGATCGATATCTGAAGAAGATTGGATGCGATGTTCACACCCACGTTCCGCACCGGATCAACGAAGGCTACGGCATCAACCTTTCTGCAGTTGATGCGGCGCATGAGCGAGGGGCCAAGCTCTTTCTGACGTGCGACTGCGGAATCTCGGCTCATGCTCAGGTTTTGAGAGCTCGTGAGCTCGGCATGAGGGTGGTGGTGACCGATCATCACGAGCTTAAGGACACCTTGCCCGAAGCTCAGGCGGTTGTGAATCCGCACCGCAAGGACTCGAAGTACCCGTTCTCGCACCTTTCGGGGGCGGGAGTTGTTTATCGATTGTGCGAAGGGCTGACCCGGACTCTTGACGAGAAAGGAGTTGACTCGTATCGACGAAACTTTGTTGACCTTGCTGCGCTCGGCACAATCGCCGATGTGATGCCGTTGAACAGCGACAACCGAATTATTGCCCGATTCGGCTTGGAGAAGTTGACGGACACCAAGAAGAAGGGGCTGGTTGCGCTTAAGGAGGTTTCCGAGATTCGCGGGAAGGTGATGTCATATGATGTCGGCTTCAAGCTTGGGCCGCGGTTGAACGCGGCTGGGCGCATCGACGATGCAGCACTTTCCCTCCGCTTACTGCTCACTGAAGATGCCGCCGAGGCAAGAGAAGTCGCGCTTGAGCTGGATCGGCACAATCAGGACCGACGCGAGATGCAGGATCAGATGTTTGAGGAAGCTTTTGCTCAGGCCGAAGCACAAGGCGGGAAAGATCAGCACATGATCATGGTGTTCAATCCATCCTGGCACCCCGGAATTGTGGGGCTGCTCGCGGGCAAGCTTAAGGAGCACTATGCGAGACCGGTTTTCGCCGGGACGATTGACCCCGAAACGGGCAAGGGCAAGGCAAGTGGCCGCTCGATTCCTGGCCTTAGCTTGGCAGAACTCATTTCGGCTCACCCTGCGCTAGTCCAAGGCGGCGGACACGCTATGGCCGCGGGTATTGGATTCCCCGAAGCACATCTCGAAGAGATTCGGGCAACGTTCAACTCCTACGCCCTGGCGACTTTAAGTCCGGAAGATCTGTTCCCGGCGATTGAAATCGCGGCGTTTGTAGATCCCGCAAAGGTTGATCGGAGTTCCATCGACGAGTTTTCGGCCTTGGAGCCGTTCGGAATGATGAATCCCAAGCCCATCTTTGGCGCGCAAAGCATGGAAGTGCTTTACATTAAGTCAATGGGGCAAGAGCGACAACATATCGCATTGACCCTCAAGCACTCTGGTGGCACCGTTCGTTGCGTCGGATGGGGCATGTTTGCGGCTTTGGCTGAACTACGCGCAGGTGATCGAGTTGATGTCGCGTTTGAGCCTCAGCTCAATACCTATCAGGGCCAAGAGTCGCTTCAATGGAAGCTGGCCGATGTTCGGCGAGCTGTGTAGTTTGGGCTCCTAGAGTCGCCTCCAGAGTTAGCTTTTGGTTTCCGCGTTGGAGTTGGATGGCAACTTTGTCGCCCGGTCGGAAGTCGTAGGTCATTCGCGCAAAGTCGATCTGGTCGCGAATCTTCTTTCCGCCAATATCCGAGATCACGTCGCCAACGAGGATTCCGGCGTTAGCGGCGGGTGAATCCACGTCCACTTGCTGGACGCTCACTCCGCCTAGGGAGTTGACGATGAGGACGCCGAGCAATGCCGTTGGCGCTTTGTGGCTCGGGGTCAGGAATCCAGCGAGGGCTCGTTTGGTGACTTCCCAAGTGGGTGTGTAGCCGACAACGAGGCCAGCAGGTCCCGGAGCCGTCGCGGAACGGACAGCCAGGCCGGCTGGGCCCGCATTGTTTTGTAGGCCCGCTTGCCGAGAACTATCCTGCGCAACCACTCCTTGCGTAACCGCGAGGGTTGCGGCGATTGAACCGATGAGGCGGCCTTTGCCGCTGAAAAGTAATGCTCCTCCGATGGCGGCCGGGGTTTGCTCGATCCGAACTTCGTTCATCGGCACCGCGCGGCGGCTGCGGTCATCAACGCCGATTCGTTCGGACGAGGTGATTTCAGCGCGGACGGTTCCGGTGGGGAGGACGGCGAGAATCATTCCGCGACCTCCGTCAGTGTCGTCCGCCCAGGTGACCGTCTCGACCTTTGTTGGCGCTTTTGAAGTTTTGATGAGGACCAGCTGCGAAGGAGTGTCTTTGTAAACAGTCGTGAAACTGAGTTTCTCACCAGTTCCGGTGACGAGTTCTTTTGCGCCCGAGCCGAGGCTGAGCTGGTGGGTGATGGCGTAGCCATCCTTAGTGATAAAGGCGGCGGCACCCGAGTTGAGAGCGCCCAGCTTGATGTATGCCAGGGCGGGCCGGAGGTTGTTGATTGTGACAACCTCGGGTTGTGTGAACTGCGTTCGCACCCCGAGTGCGCACGCCAAGTTAGCCGCCGATAGCAACATTGCTTGGGTTGCTGACCTCCGTTGCGGTCGGTGCACCAACCCCAGAGTCGGTGTTGGCATCGATGAGGATGATCGGTGCGGCTTCTGTGCTTGCGAGGGTGATCGCGGCAGGGGGAGCTATAGTCGCCGAATCAGATGCTTTCAACGCAGCACTCGACCCAGAGTTGACATCGCGAAGATCAGGCTTCGGATCTTCCCTTCGGGCAACCAGAACTGCCGAGTTCACTCGAGTTCGGATGCGTTTCTTAGAAGGTCCCTTCTTCCGTTCAACACGAACTTCAGTCGGACCTGACTCATCAATGCGCAAGTTCGAAGGAGGGATCGTGAGTGATGCAACGCGATCTTCTTTCAGCCCAGCTGGGACTTTGATCTCAACGTCGGGCAAAACGTTTTCGACTGCTGGCTTTGTGTTGTTCGCAACGAAAACAGTCTCCTTCGGGCCGGAACCTTTGGTCATCACAAACGCGAGTGCCGCGACGCTGGCGAGTGCTGCGGGGCCGAGCACCCAATTCAGCCATGGGAACGCTGGGCGGGCCGGCTTGCCGGACGAGAGGATCGCCTGGCGGAGTCGCTCGTTGCTGAACTGCATTTCCGGAATGTCGTCTCGGATGGCGATCATATCGGATCGCAAAGTTCGGAGAAGATCAAGCTCTTTTTGCGCGGAATAATCACCCAAGAGCTTCGCTTCAAGTGCCTGTGAGTCACGGTCGCTCAGCTCGCCAAAGGCGAGATTTAGCAATTCGTCGTCGTTCTTCCAGTTCTTCATAGCTCTCCTAACATGGGGGCAACCCGGTCCCGAAGTGCGCGTCGGGCTCGCAACACGCGGAGCTTGGCTCCGCCTACACTACACTTACAAATCTCGGCGATCTCGTCGTATTCCTTCTCTTCCAAATCGCGCATGATGATCATTTGCCGGTGGTGATCAGGCAACGCCAGGATTGCTTTTCGGAGGATGTTCTGCCGCGATTCTTGTTCCAAGTTCGCGATCGGGTTCTCAAAATTGCCCACGGTCATCCAGTCCAGAGCACCTTGGGCTTCTTTTTGCTCAAGGTTGTTGCGCCGTGTGCTCATTCGCGCCTGATCGGTGCCGAGATTGCTGACAATGCGGAGAAGCCAGGTGGTGAACTTGGCTTCGTCACGGTAGCGATGCAAATTTTGGTAGGCGCGAACAAAGGCTTCTTGAACCAGATCCTCGGCGTCGTCGCGCTTGTGGGTCATCTGATACGAGAACCGATAGACCATGAGGCGGTGCCGCTCGAAAAGCTGCTCGAAAGCGGCGTAATCTCCGTCACGAGCACGTTTGACAAGCGCCTCGTCGGAGTCGCTGTCGATCTTCGTGCTGATCGCGGTTCTAAGGCTCATTGCTAGGGTTCGTGCCATCTTTGGTCCGTCCTTGTTTTGTATAGGAATGGACGTACAGAGTTGGCTGGCGTTTCGGTTTTATGCGGCGTCTACATCTAGGATAACCGTAACCGGTCCGTCATTGATGAGTGAGACCTGCATATCTGCACCAAATGTGCCAGTTTGGGTTGAGATTCCTTGGTTTTTGAGTTCGCCGACGAAGACATTGAAGAGTTCTTCACCTTGCGCATACGGGGCGGAATTGGTGAAGCTTGGGCGGTTGGACTTCTTGGCGTCGCCGTAGACGGTGAAGTTGCTGACAGCGAGGACGTCGTAGGGTTCGTCTTTGAAGTCTTGAAGGCTAAGGTTCAGTTTGCCTTCGTGATCGTTGAAGATTCTGAGTTTGGTGATCTTTTCCGCGAGCTTCTTAGATTCCTTTTCCGTGTCGGTAGTGTGGACTCCGATGAGGAGCATCAGTCCGCGACCGCACCGACCAACTTCCCTTCCGTCGACTTGAACGGTTGCGGCGGAGACTCGCTGGATGATGGCTCGCATTTTGAGTTGGCAGTTAGCAGTTTGCAGATAGCGACTAAGAACCTGGATAGTTTAGCAAATTGGCGAATCGGTCACACGTTGGTGCGCGTCAGTAACCCAGATGATTCTCGCGCTTCTTCTGCAGCAGCCCACTATTCTTCATGACAAGGTCGAAAACAAGTGGGAGGTAACGGCGACGATTCCGGCGTTCGCGGGGAAGGATCGGTTGTCGGTGCTTGCCCAGAAAACGATTACCGCGAAGATGACCAAGGACTTCAACGACTTCTTGAAGGAGACTAAGAAGGATTGGGTGAAGGGTTACGAGAGTGCGCCGTACGGACTGGATTCAAGTGCCACCCGCCAGCTGGGCGACACCCAGGCTCAGTCTTACACAGTTTCCACATTCCGTTTTCTTGGCGGAGCGCACGGAGTTGGGGTGACGGAGTGCATGAACTTTGCCTTGGTCAAGGGCCGGGCAAAACAACTTGGAATCTGGGATGTGTTTCGGCGTGACAAACGGGCCGCGCTGGAGAAGATGATTCTGGCAAAAGCGAAAAAGGATCCCAACACCGACTGGCTCCAAGATCCCGAGATGCACAAGAAACTGGAGCCGACCGAGCTCGCCAATTTCTGGGTGAAGGGCAAGGCGGGTTGCACCTGGGAGTTTGACCCGTACGTTTTGGGGAGCTACGCTTCGGGGCCGTTCAGCTTTTCGTACAGTTGGGCAGAACTTAAGCCCTTCCTGCGGAGCCCGAATCCGCTCAAAAAGTTTATCGCCCCTTGATTCTGAGCGTCATACCCGCTAATATACGGGGAGATGGAAACTCCTCCAATGTCAAATTATCCCCGAGGCGGCGGCCCCGGGGGCGGTGGGAACTACGCGACTCCTCTTAGGACCCCAGGAATCTACTTCGACGATATCGGACGGGCCTGGACGATGATCACCAAAAACCCGTCCGTGTACATCGTTGGCGGAATCGTTATTCTTCTAGCGGCAGCGGTTGTAGTAGTTCCGCTCTCCATACTCAGCAACATCCTCATGTATGGCACTGCAGTGCCTGGCCCCGACGCAAAGATGAACCTCGGCATGTATCCGGCGATGCTCGCGCTCAATATGGTGGCCGGAGGCTTCAACGCTGCATTGATGTCAGGGATTGCGCTGGCGGCCATTGAAGAAGCCGACACCGGCTCAACCCGATTTGAAACCCTGTTCTCAGGGTTCCGAAACTTTGGCAACCTGATCGTTGGGTCCATTGCCTACTCCATTGCGGTCACCGTCGGAGCGATTTGCTGCATCGTGCCAGGAATATACTTGGCTGGAGCCTTGGCATTCACAAACCTCGCGGTTATCCTTTTCGGACTACCTGGCATCGAAGGACTCAAGAAGTCCTACGAGATGCTCAAACCCTATGCGTGGTCGATGTTTGCCCTATTGCTGGTTTCGGGTTGCGTGTCGGGGCTTGGACTGATTCTCTGCTGCTTCGGAATTTTCGTGACTTGGCCGATTCAGCAAGTCGTGCTCGGCCTCCATTTCCGCGACTTTCGCGGTTAATCTCATTCGACTCGTCCCCTCGATTTTGAGGGGATTTTTTATGCATTAGGTTGACAATAGCGCACATACGTCTACTATATAGTGACCATGATCGCAAACGACACAACGATCGCCGAAGCGCGACTCGACCTCTTGCGGCGGGCTGCCCTTGCGGGACCTGGATACCGGGGAACTAGGAATGAAGTCAGCGAGGCCACCCGCCTTGCATTGGTGGCTGAGTTCCGAGACCAAGGACTCCAGGCTCCGGCGTACCTCACTCATCCAACCAGTTGGGTCGAGCGGCGCGCCAAGCTCTTCGAGGCCGGCGACTACCCCGATAAGGGAGTCTCCGTCTCGACCGAGAATCTGCAAGCCATTGCCACCAACTTCGACCTCCCCGTCCCGGTGCTCATCGAGCACGGCGACTCGCCTCTCCACCTCGGCTTCCTCATCGCGGTTGATGCGGATGGGGCTAACCTCACGGGCCTAATCGCCCTCACCAGCGAAGCCGATCAGCTCCTCATCCAGAGCGGTGCTCAGAGCCTTTCGGTGGGTCTCGAACGAGACCTTGAGCACATTCGCGAAGTTAGCGTCGTCCGAAACCCTCGGATAGAGAGTGCGCGACTGTTTGACACGCGCCCCCTGTTCAGCAGTGGCTTTGCGGATGTTGACTACGCAAAGCTTGCTCACCAGGCCCAAGTTGAAAGCCGGAAGCGGGAAGCAGGGAGTCGGGTTGAAGAGTTCGTCAATCGCGGCCAGCTTGCGCCCCGCCAGGCAAAGATTGCAACGCTGCTCTTTGCCTGCGATGCGGAAGTCAACGGGCAGCCGGTCGCCGATCTTGTGAACCAGCTCCTCGAGGATTTCCCAAAATCGAACATCTTCAGCCAGCAGGCTCCGGCCGCCGCCGACCACGAGTCGGCACTTAACCTACTTCTCCCCGAAGAGTCGGCGTTTTACCGCCGTCACTTCCCCGGAGTTGACCTCAGCGAAATCGCCAAACGGCGCTAACCAACCATGCCAGCACTTACCAAACCTTACGAAACATACGAAAAGCCGGGGATCGTTGTGAGCTACAACGTCGGCACGAACACCACCATCTACAAGGGTGCCCTAGTCGGCGTCAATGCATCGGGCAACATCGTTTCCATGACCCACGTAACCGCCAACCTCAAGTTCGTCGGCGTGGCCAACGAGACAGTCGTAACCACAGCGGCGACCAAGCGAATCACCATCACCAAGTCGGGAACGTTTGTCTTCCCGACTCCCTCCCCGAATACTAACAAGACCGGAGGCGATGCCTGGGCTAAGTTCGATGGCGAGGTCCAAGACGCCGCAACTGGCCTGACCAACGCATACATCGTCGGCACCATCGTCGGAGTTGAATCAACCTCCGACGGCCTCGGCGGCTACCGAGTCCGCATCGACAACCACACAAAATAACCATGGCACTTACCAAATCAGATATCCCCGATCTTCTTCTCCCTGGCCTCAGGGCCGAATTCGCGCTTGCTTATCGCAATGAGCAGCAAGCCGACGTCGTCTCGCAACTCGCGACCGTCATTCAGACAACTCAGCCGATTCAGCGGTACCCGCTTTTAGACAACGCTCCCGCTATGCGAGAGTTTGTTGATGAGCGGCGGGCGTCTGGCCTCACGGCTCAAGCGATCAGCATCGAGGACAAGGTCTTTGAATCAACCATCGCGGTCGACCGAAAGGCTCTTGAGGACGATCAGCTCGACCTGATCCGCCTGCGGATCCGCGACCTCGCAAACCGAGTTGTCCACCACCGGCACGAGTTGGTGGTTAATACCCTCACCGGCGGCACAGACATCATTGGTTACGATGGTGCGGCTCTGCTCTCGGCAAACCACCCGGAGGCGGGCGGAACGGCTTCTAACGTCAGTGCTGAGTCTCTCGGGGCCGTGGGGCTTCGGGCGGCTTGCTCGGAGATGATCTCGCGACGCGACAACGAAGGAGTTCCGCTCGGCATTAGTCCAAACGTGCTGCTCGTCGGTCCGCAGAACATGTGGACAGCAATCGAGCTGGTCGACAGCAAAGGCACTTCCCAATCATCTGGCGTTGTGAACGTGTTCAACGGACTTCTCAAGGTCGTAGTCTCGCCGTTTGTGACCGATGAGAGTTGGTATCTGCTCGATACAACTCGACCGATGCGAGGAGTTATTCTGCAGCAGCGAAGCGACGTACCGGTTGAGTTTGCCGCCTTGGAATCCGCCAAAGGGTCGGATTCGGCGTTCTTCAGCGACAGGTTCTACTACGGCGTTAGGGCTCGCTACAATGCCGGGCCGGGAATGTGGCAGACGGTGTTCGGCGGGGGCATCGAACTCTGATGGACTGGCTCCAGATCGCTTCTAGTCTGGGGCTGGGAGGAGCTGTGGGCGCCATTGTAGGCGTCCTCGCCGCCACCCAGAACGCCAAACAGAGGTTCGACGAGTTGAACGAGGCGGTCATCAAAGTCGCTCCGGAGGCTCGATCAAAGATTCAGACCCAGTTCGAGGAGTTCAAAGCGGCGTTTGATCGACTCAAGGTCGCCCTCGACCTTTTAAGGAGGGCAATGAAACGAAATACATGATGGAAACACAGAGTTTAGGCGTGATTGGCCTGTTCATCGTTGCGATGGCGGGCCTTCTTCGTTTTGGGATGATGCAACATCGGCGGCTTGCCGACCAGTTTGTCCAGTTCCTTGAGCGCTCGTTTGAGCAGCGCGAGGGGCTGACGAATCGCATGATGACGACGCTTGAGTCGCTCTCGGCGAATGTTGGTGAGAACTCAAACCTTTTGCACCGGATCATGAACCAGTTGAGGGTGGCTTAGTGCCAATCTCGCTGCCGACCGACCGCATCTTGGAACGATGCGGTTTGGCGGGAACGGGGACGGTTTACTCGTCGCGAGTGTCGAACTTGGCCGGGGAGTTTGCGGCGGCGTTTAATGCGATGCTGCTTCCTTCTGCGCTTGAAGACGAGTCGCTGACCTGGGCGGTGTCTCAGGGAGTAATCGACTTGGTCGCGGCGGACTTCGTCGAGATTCTGCGGAGAGAACCTGGCTCGACGGACGTCATTACGATTGGAGACCTTCGGATCGAACCCTCACCTTATAGCACAGCCGAGCAGATGCGTCAGCGCGGCTGGGCGCGGCTGATGCCGTTTATGAAACGCGACATGATTCCAGAGGACCCCCGCGTGCTTGGCTCGGGAGACCGAGGATGAGCTTGAGGCTGGATCGGATCGCCAGGGCAATCCAACGCTTTGGGTCGGTGGTGACGGTAGACGGGGTTAGTCTGCTAGCTGTCATGAGACCCATTGCAATCGGGCAGTTGCAGACCTACGTAAGTAGCGGGGGCTTTGCCAGTTGGGAGCGACCCGTTTACGTTGGCCTCTTCCTGCCTTCTGCGCCATTGGCCGAGGAGGATGACTTTCTGGGGCCAGACTTCGAGGGCAAGGTCAAGCAGATTACGCCGATTCGAGTTATGAGTGAGCTGGTCGCAAGACAGGCGATCATCCAAGTGATCACGCCTCCCGTGGCTCCTTAAAACAAAAACACCCCATTGCCCGTAGCAATGGGGTGTACGCGTTGACACTTCGGAGCTTAGTTGCCGCCGCTCTTCTTATCGTCTTTCTTCTCGTCCTTCTTATCGTCTTTTTTTGACTTGGTGTCCTTCTTTGACTTGCTGGACTTCTTGGTGTCGTCCTTCTTATCGTCGGTCTTCTTAACTTCGTCCTTCTTGGACTTAGTTGACTTCATAGACTTGTCGTCAGCTTTCATCTCGTCAGCCTTCTTCTCGTCCTTCTTGCCACGGGTCGACTTAGAATCCTTCTTCTCGTCAGTCTTCATGGTCTCACCCTTCTTGTCGTCTTTCTTACTTCGAGTTGATTTGGTATCCTTCTTCTCGTCTGGCTTCATCGCCTCGCCCTTCTTGTCGTCTTTCTTCAAGAACCGACCGGTCTTAGCATCGCGACCACTAGCGGTAGGCTTTGTTTCGACCTTCTTGTCATCCTTCTTAGTTGACTTAGCATCAGGCTTCTTCTCGTCCTTTTTGACGTCTTTCTTGTCATCTTTCTTTGCGGCACCCTCTGCTCGGGAGTAAGTGACCAGAACTTGAGAAGCTTTAATGGTTTTTCCGGAGAGCTTTCCGGTGACCGAAACCATGGTTCCACCCACGATTTTGGAAACTTCGAATCGGCGTCCATCGTAGCTGACCTTGGCACTGCTGCAGTCAACGGTGAACTCCCCCTTTCGCGAACCGAGGGTGAACTTGGTAGCGGAGGGGGTTCCCTTCGCGATTCCCGATACACTAAACGTTTCGTCTTGTTTGGCGTTAACTGCACCAACGGCGAGGGCAAAAACTAGAGTAGGTAAGATTTTTTTCAGCATCAATGCTATTCTCCTTGGGAGACTCTGCCTAATTGTACAACCAAACTCCGAATCGGGGTAGGTATTTCTACCGGGCGGGCTCGTACCAGATAGATTCATGGATAAAACCCTTCAACACTATCGAATCTACTGCTACTTGAACATGGCCTGGTACGCCTTTCTTTGTTTTCTGGGTTTCGCCGGCTTGTTTCTGTCTCGAACCGCTGATCCGGAAGTGCTGCCACCTGAGAATCGCGGAGTGTTCCAAATAGCGTCTTTCGCACTGGTCGTCATGGGGGTGGTGTTTGGACTTACCAATCTCTCGCTGATGCGACAGCCCAGAAGCCCGAAAGCGCACTTGGCGCATTTCGTCAACATTTGCCTGGGAATTTCGACGTGCCTTCTCGCCCCATACTGCATCTGGCTCGCCATGCGTTGGCAGCAGCCAGATTTGAAGGCTTACTTCGACCAACAAGACTTCAAGCTCTGAGCCAGGCGTTTAGGTCATCGATTTCTTCTTGGCAAATCGAATGCCCCATCTCGTAGGCGTGAAACTGGTGGCGGTCACCCATTACCGTGAGATCGGATCGAAGCTGATCTCCCTCGCGAAAGGAAACAACATCATCAAGCAACCCGTGGGCCTGGAAAGCTCGACCGGGGAAGCTCCCTGAAGCCGGGTCGACGGCGCGTCCACTCATCAATACCGCGGACGCAAAGATATCCGGATGCCTGGCCATGAGCCCGGCGGTCATCATCGAGCCTTGGCTGAATCCGCCGACGACGGTGGTCTGCGGGACCTCTTTTGTTACTAGCTCCGCGACTAGATCGACCGACGCCCAAAGTTGGTCTAAGTTTGCCTCTACACCAACCGAAGAAAAGGAAATCTCGAACCATGCAAATCCCGGCCCGTACTCCCAAGGGGCCCGAAGGCAGACTATATCGTAGCCGGGATCAAGGACCTGAGCGAGTCCGTACATATCCCGCTCGTCGCTTCCGAGACCGTGCATCAGGAAGAACTTTCCTTTGCTCGGTTGAGTTGAAGGGCGAGAAACTGAAATCAGAGACACGTCTATTAGTATAGAATCTAAGAGTGGTCGCACTGGTCGCTCTCATGGCAATGACTCCTCAAACAGGCATCCCAACGGTGATGGAAGACATCGCAGTACGCGCCCAATCAGCCTTCCCCGGTCTGAAGCCCACTGACTTTGCGATAAGCTGGCGGAACTTAGAGACTGGCGCAGAGATGAACTACAACGGTGGACTTTCGATGTACCCCGCGAGTGTTGTGAAGATGTTCTACCTAGCGTATGCGGAAGAGCTTTTGACGAGGAAAAAACTGGTCCGGAATCCCGAGTTTGATCGGGCCTTGGCGGATATGATCAAAGAATCTAACAACGACGCCACCGGGTTGATCTTGGATACGATCACGGGAACTACAGGTGGGCCTTCGCTCTCGGATGCCGAACTGAAGAAGTGGGTCGAAAAACGGCAGATGGTTAACAATTGGTTGATGACGCTGGGAATCAAAGGAATCAACGCGAGCCAGAAGACTTGGAACGAGGGTCCCTACGGACGCGAGCGCCAGGGCTATGGGCCGAACTTTGAGCACCGGAACTCACTCACTGCCGACTCGTGTGTTCAACTTATGTCGCTGATCGCTCAGAAGAAGCTGGCCGGATCTGACGAAATGCTGAGCTTGCTCAGCAGGAAGGCTGGTAGCAAGGATGGGCAAGTCGAAGGTTTCTTGGGTGAACTGCTACCCGCCGATGCGAAGCTCTGGTCCAAAGCGGGTTGGACTTCGACGACACGCCACGATGTCGCATTCGTCGAGCTAGGCGGGCAGAAAAAAGTGTACGCCGTCTTCACTCGATACCAAGTCGAGAACCCGAAGTTGCTCCAGTGGCTAGCGAACGAAATACTAAAGCTTTAGGTTCGCAAACCACGCTCCGGCCGATTCGTCGCTGGTTGGAACGTGTCCTTCGGCGATGAACCACTCCTCGGTGTGGACCGCAGTCGAGGCTCCTGCAGGGACGGACTGCAGCAACCCCAGGCTCTCGACTTCAAGCATCCCTTGTTTGGTGTAGCTCTCAAAATTGCAGCCCATGTCGATGTGGCTCGCACTCGCTGGGTGAACCGAGAAGCGCTTGACGAACGTTTCGCGCTGGTTGGAATAGGCGGCGAGTCCCTGGTCGACATAGGTTCCGAACTTCGTCGGGTTGGGATCGTCCGTCGATCTCAGGCGCGCGACTTGGGTGCCCCATGTATATCTTGAGTCATCCATTCGAGCGTAGGCCCATAGCACGACAGGTTGGACAGGAAGGAGTCCATCACTTTGGGGTCGAACCGGGTGCATCGGAACAACACACTCGCCTCCTGGAGCCATCACGGTAATGGCCCAAGGGCATAGGTCTGCGGAGTACGCTCCCTGATTCAGCAGCTGGTGTTCGATCCGGAAGCCGTTTGGAATCATCGAGACCCGGAACATTTTTTGGATATGAAACTCGTCAATGTGGGACAAGAATCGCACCGCTTCGTCTTCTTCCTGAATCTGAACAGGAAACGAATCGGAAGTGTACGTCTTGGGCCTTTGCTCTGGACCTGTCCAGAGCCGATGGCCGCCGTAGGAGCGATATTCGCCACCGACTAGCCCTCGATGTTCTTCGCGGACGAGGAGATGATTCGGGCCGTCTTCCTTGCCGAAAAACAAGATTCTTGGGCCGATCACAGTGGTGACAATCAGCTTGAGACCATCGTGCCGGAACACGGCGCAGTCAGAAAATCCGGCAAAGTCTTCGTACTCGAACAACACCGTTCAAGCTTACTTAAAGCGCCACTGATAGTTGAGTCGGCCAACCCAATCGTTTTGGTTTGCCAGACTAGCATTGGCGTTGTTGAGCCAGCCTTGGTTCGTTAGAGCCAAGCTGAACACCTGGTTCGCCGAGGCTTTTTGCTCAAAGGTGAGTCCAAACCGAACGTAGTCCTGGCGGTTACCGGCCAGATCGCTCTGTTCCATGCCATAGAAGAAACTAATTGGCGAGCCGGAGCGCTGATTCAAAGTCAGGTTAAAACCGGCGGTGCGGCGGATGCTTCTGACAGCATCGTCAATCAGCTCATCGAACTGACCACCAAGCGTGAAGTCTTTGTTCGCCGTGTAGTCCATTCGCCAGGTATTGCGGCGTTGAGCAAGCGGCTGGGTCCCGAGGACGATATTGGGATTGACAGGGCCTTCCGGATTCGTCTGAATCTGGTTTGAAAGGGTGAATCCCTTGATTCCCTTGTAATCCACCTTGTAGTCGCGAATCGCGAACTCTTGATTGGTAGGCAAAACGCGTTGCTTGTAGCTCATCGACGCGGCAAGCGGAGCTTTGCCGGTGGTGTCGGTATTCAACTTATACGTGCGGTCAATAGCCCGGCTACCGGTCTGGTCGACTTGACCCCGGTAGTTCATTCCCACACCGTACTTGCCAATTTTGGACTCGAACGACGACATGATATCCTCGCGCAACCAGCGCGAGTTGTCGGACGCCATATAGCTGTTGAGGCTAAACTTCGACTCTTTGAGGAATCCAAGCGAAAATGGCTTGGTCGTTTGAAGAGTCGCGCTACTGAAAGCTTGAGCCCGGCCGTTTTGCTCGTCCCAGGTATTCGTTCCGTTCTGGAAGCCAAGCGTGGTTCCGTTGACGTTCGCACCGCCAACCCCGCCGATCGCCTGGTTCGCCGCGATTCGATTTGCGTCCTGTCCGAAGGATAATGAGGACGATCCGAACCCAGCCGCGTCTCCGTTCAGGTGCCGGACATGGCCGTAAGAAGCTCTAACGCCCTTTCCGAAGTCGAACCAAACGCCATAGTCACGCTTGACTTCGTTTCGATCTGAAGAGCCACGGTCGATGTTTGTATCAGTCACGCTAACACCGACATTCTTGGCGATCTTGGTTGAGATGGAATTGCTGTTAACGTCCTCTTTGCCGCCATCGTTGAAGGCTGTTCGAGATTGCTCGGTGCGGAAACTGGTACTGCCGGAAAGTTTAGTTTCTACCGCGACCGTCGTTCGGTTAGAATCTGGCGCTCCATTGTTGGAACCATCGTTCTGGATCTTCTCGTTTGTGATGCTAAGGTTCTGGTTTCCGAAGCGCTTGTTCAGGCTCACACGCTCCATGTTTGCCGCAAACAGCGTGCTCGTAGATTGCTTGTTCAGCTGGCTCGCTTTGGCGTAGTCGACTTGCAAAGTCGGATCGAGAGCCATTGAGAACATAAGCGCGTCGCTCGCCCGGAGCTCTTCATTCGTGTCGCGATATGCACTGGAAGCCGAGTATTCGAACTGGATGTTCTTGAGCGCACTGAACTTGATCCGGCTGTCCTTTTGAGAGAATCCGGTGAGCGAGTTCATCAAATCTCGTTGCGAATCAACGAGGCCCATCACACTGAAACCAGTGTCAACTCGACGCTGGTTGTAGTCGACTTCGAGTCCTTGGCCCCGGTAAGCGAGGTTGGTGCGTCCGGCACCAGTGCCGTTGACATCAGCCGCCATGGACGAATACGAGAATGTCTGCCCCTTGCTCATTTGCATTGCAAGGTTCAGGTCCGTCCGGCTGATCCCGCTTATCAGGCCGATCTGCTGCTGTTCGTAAGGCATCAGCCGTGAAATCTCATTGAACGCCGTGCCGGTGTTCAGCTTTCGCATGCTGAACTGGAGATTCTTGCCGGCGATGTTCGCCGTGTGGATAGCTGCGCCACCCTTCTCTCCAGCGATTTTGACCTGATTGACGTTCAGGGTTCCGCCCTTGATGTTCGACTTAAAGTTTGCGCCATCGCGCTGGATCCCAGCGGAACCAATGAATGCCTGTCGATCCGCCGGTTGTACTGCAGCATTGGGGCCGTACATCCCCGCAACTGCGCGCATGTGGCTATCGATCTCACCAGGTTGCATTGAACCCAGTCGATTAAATCCCTTGTCTGATCCTCTCGAACCCATGTTGAGAGCCCAGGTCTTTCCTGAAATGGCGATATCACTCGCATCAAACGTCCCGACTCCGTTATCAACGGAACTCTTCGAGAACGTCAGGTTCAGCCCTTTGCCGATAACTCCCTTAGTAAGCGCCGCCGACTGTCGTTTCAGTCCGGCTTCGAGGCCAAACGCCCCGCGCTCGGCTTCAAAACGGTTGAAACCAGCATCCACGGACTGCGAACCCAGTTCAAGGGCCCAGTTCTTGGAATCCAGAATGACTTTTTGCTTTTGGATGCCTTTATCTCGTTCGAAATCTTGAACTCGAGAGCTCTCATAGCCTAACGAGAGAAACTTTGACTTGAAGCCTGCCGTCTCGGCGGTTTTGTTGATTCCCTGGGAGACTTGCAGCCTCTGCCAGTCGGCAACCCCGAGATCTTTGAACCGGTTGAAGCCGCGCTCGACGTTTTCTTTGTTTTGGGAATAAGAGAATCCGCCGGTTCCTACAGCATAGGAGCTAACGGAAATACCTTTGTCCTCATCTTTGACAAGCTTTTGACTTCCGCTAAAGTTGAGCGATCCGAACTTGAGAGCCTCGGCCCCGAAGCCAGTTCGCTTCAGACCGCGCTCCCTTGCGAAAGCGGCGACTTGTTGTTCGGAGTAACCAGAGTCCTTGACCGCATTGAATCCGGTGAAGTTCTTGCTGACATCTTGAAGGTCAGCGGTGAGGGACCCTCCGGCTAGGCTAGATCTGAACGACTGAACGAGGAACGAAGACTTGCCGGTTTCGGAAGAAAGGTTTCCGCCTTTCGCGCCGTCGAATGAGAAGCCTGCTCCAACGCCTTCCTCTGAGCGAGAACCAGCAAAGTAGGCTCCCGACAGCCCTAGACCGCCACCGGTGAAGGAATTCTTGGTTCCGTAAATGTTTGTTCGGAGTACTTTTCCGTCTGCAGTTCGCTCTAGTTGCCCAAGACCAAGCCGAAGCGGCATCGAGTTCCCAAGAAGATTGAACTTCATGGGAGCGACTCCCATTGCCGAAGAACCTGAGTCGACTTTCTTCTTGCCGTCGTAGCGATAAGAAACACTGAGAGAATCGCCCTCTCTGACCGCGCGACTGACGTAGACCACGCCAACCGAATAGTCGAACGAATAGTCCGCACCGGGCCTCAATCGAACCCCATTTAGGGTGACTACTTCGGTTCCTTTCAGAACAGACCCGAATCGGAGCGGCGCGCCTAGACCGCCGCTGTCGAGCCTAATAATATCAACCGCAGGCGTGCCGCCTATCTCGGAAGTGGAATTAGAAACGTTCGCCTTTTCGTTGAAAGTCAGAGGCGCAACGACTTGCCCTACCGTGGTAAGCGGAATCGCCATCGTGGCGAATGCAATTGTCCTCCGTGCGTTTTTCATCTGGACGTCTCCAAGATGAGTCTCCTCTGCGGCGAGTTTCCTCTCTCTAAATTATAGCGGGTTCCACCTGACTCTCTAGTCTAAACGTCCATACAATTAACAGGTTTCACCCGTTTTTGTGTGATTTTGCTGAACTTGGCACATTGTTGTGGAAAAAACTAGCCGGAGGGAGGTTTTGGGCGCAAGTCTAAACCACTGAGAGATGGCGGCAAACGGCACAGTTCAATTGGTTTTAACGCACGATGAAGCGACGGATTTGTTTTTCCGATGCCTTCGGTCGCCGGACGAAGACAATCCCTTATCCGAACTCGTTTTGAGCAAGCTGGCCAGAGCGATTGCTGAGTCGTCTGAAGACGATCTTAGGATGTCAGCCTAGAAAAGAGCTCCAGGCTCATCTTTGGCCTCAACGACCGGCAACGCAGATGGCCGGATCACGGCGTTTAAGATTTCTGGCTCATCCAACTCCTTGGTCCCTTTCGCGCCGAGCTCGCGCATCCTCCTAGCCTTGCTGAGGACATTACGCTCGACAGAGCCGACCATTTGGTTGTAACTGTTGGCCGCTTGACCAATGTTTTTGCCGACTTTTACAAAGTGCTCAGTCATGACGCCAACGGCATCGTGGAGTTCGCCACCCAGCTTCGCAATTTGGAGGGCGTTTTCGTAGGCTTTCTGCTGCTGCATACCGCTGGCTACGGTTCTTAGCAGGGCCACAAGAGTCATCGGATTAGCAAGAATCACCTTCTTATTAAAGGCCTCTTCGAGCAGGCTTGGATCTTGTTCAATCGCGCCTTGATACAGCGCTTCGCTTGGCACGAACATTACCACAAAGTCGGCTGAGTCGGCGTATATTCCTTGATACTGTTTGCTGGAGAGCTGCTGAATGTGTTTTCGCACCTGAGCGGCGTGCTCCTTGAGTTTCAACGTCTTTTCGCCGGAGTCTTCGGCATGGATTGCGGCGAGATAGGCGTCGAGCGGCACTTTTGAGTCGACGACGATTGTCTTTCCGTTTGGCAGTTTGACGACCATGTCTGGGCGTAAACGCCCATCATCGGTGTTTGATGAAACTTGCATCTCAAAGTCGTTGCCTTCCACCAGCCCTGCCGCCTCAGCCGCCCGCTTGAGGGTGAGTTCTCCCCACGAGCCTCTCACCTCTGGCCTTTTGAGCGCATTCGAAAGTTGATTGGTGGAGGACAACAGGCTCCTGACTTGCTGCGAAAGCTCTGCGTAGGAGTGGGTTCGTTTTTCTTCCAGTTCGCGGGTGTGTTCTTTGAGCTGGCCCAAGGTCTCCTTCATCGGAGAGAGTAGCTGGTCAATCTCTTTTTGGGATACTTGGCGAGCGTCCTTGAACTTGCTTTCAGCAACTTCGAGGAAGCTCTGTTGGGCTTGTGCAAGTGCTTGTTTCGACAAGGATGCAAAAGAGTCTTCGAGTTGTTTCTTATCTTCCGCAAACTGCTTTCGCTGACGTTCCAGGGCGTCTTCTCGCTCACGAATCAGCGCTTCTTGGCTCTGGCTCTTGAGCTCGAACCCCTGAATTTCCAGGCTCGCTTGCTCGTGCTCTTCTCGAAGTGCATTCAGTTCAGTTTCAAGGTTTGTGAGCGTCAACTTTAAACTCGCCAACGATTCACGCAAGGTTGAAACTTCGCCCTCCAGCGGGAGAACTTCATTCAGTTTGGCCTGGATGGAGTTTCGGTCCGCGAGTGCTCGGTCGAGGTTCGCTTTTGCATCCGCTAGACGGTCTGCGGATGACGACACGACGCCATCAAGACGTGATTTCGACACGAAATACGCTGCGGCGAACCCTACGATGGCCGCCAAAAAAGCAACCACTAACAGCATCAAAGACCCATCTTTTGGCATAGAACACGTTTACGGACGTCTAGTAATCTCCAAAAGATGCGCCTCAAGTCGATCAGTCGCCGCCGCAAGCCCCCATTGTGCGTGGATTCCTGGGATCTTTGCCAGGGCTTTCTGCTTTGCCTCCGCCGGATCAGCGAGAACCCGGCAAATCTGCTGGGCTATAGACTCCGGTGTTGGGTCCGCGAGGTATCCAATCTCGGTCATCGTCTCCCGCAGGCCACCTTCGCGTACGGTTACGACCGAGGCTCCGCATGCAGCGGCTTCCAGTGGGACATAGCCAAAGGGCTCCAAACGAGGAACATACAAGACGCAAACCGCCCGCTGCATCAGGCCTACTAGCTCCAAGTCAGAGATCAAGAATCTCCATTCCAGTTCGACTCCTTGCTCGTGAGCAAGAACATCGAGCGAGGCCTTGTAGGTTTCGTCGGTATAGTTCCCAACCCAGATGAGCTTTGGGCGTGAGGCAGGCATTGCCCCAATGGCGCGAATCGCGAGTTCAAGCCGCTTCGGTGTCGCAATCGCTCCTACCCCCAACACAAACGACTCGCGAGAATTCGGACTCGGCGTGAACTTGTCCAGGTCGATGCCAAGGTAGCAAACTTGGGAATTCAATCCGTAAACCTTTGAGACTGATTCCGCCGAGAAGTAGCTGTTCACCAGAATTCGGTCGAATGATTTCGCATTCTCCAACTCAGCCGCTGCCTGCCTCCGTAGCGCAACCATGTCAAAAACTCCTCTCAGCCGTCTTCGCCAAGATACTCCGGCTTCGGGTCCAAGCCAAGCAAGCCGAGGCAGCGCCTCATAGAGAAATCGATTGGGCTCTTGTAAGTACAACAGCTTTGGACCCTTGAAATAGCGACCGATGAACGGCGAGTGGTACTGGCAACAGGTATTGGCAAAAAGGACATCAAACCCCTCCATCTGCCCAGCGCAAATCTGGGAGTGACGTTCCATCGTTTGTATCGCCAAGGTGGGCCGGACGATGTGCTTGATGACCCTCTTTAAGTAGGAGTTCTCATCGCCGATGATGCCCGCGGGTACTTCATGCTCTTTGCACGGCATCCTCATCCAATCTGGATTTGGAACTGGTGGCCGCCAATGCTCCACCTCATGGCCTTTGCCAACCAACCCGGTCAGGTGGTCATGCAGCGCTCGCCTTGCGCCCCCCGTGGGCAAGTTTGACCACACCGCGATTTTCATTTTCTGTGCCAACATTACCTCGTGGAAACGTTCCGAGTTGGTATCGACTTTCGCGGTGCCCAGAGCGGAGGAGGAAGCGGCCAGCGGGGCATTGGCAGGTACACGACTGAGTTAGTTCTTGGACTACTCGAATACGGTCGACCGTATTTGCAACAGCAAACTGGAAAGCTGGTCGAGATCGTCCTGTTTCATGCAGAGGGAGTCCCGATTCCGGCTGAGATCAACGGGTTGGTTACAACCGCTCCGGTTAAGGCGCCAACATGGAGCGATGGCAAAAAGCCTTTGTGGCTGCGCTTACCAAAAATTCGGTCTCAAAAGCGGTTTCATGAAATGCGCTTTAACAACTCTGTGAAGAGCCAGAAACGGGAGATGGAAAGGCAGTTGGCTAAAGTCAAGCTTGACGTGCTGCACATTCCATCAGCCCTGGACGTAGGCAGCTATCCCATCTACTCGTACCCGTGCCCTGTCGTGATGACCTTCCTCGATGCCATCGTGGTCGAACTCCGTGAGGACGTCCTAGATTCCTATCCCTGGTTCCTCCAGGACTACTACTTTCTTCAAGCTAAAAACTTGGAAAGCGCAGATCGGATTGTGGCAATCTCCGAGGCTTCCAAGTCAGACGCGAGCAGAGTGTTTGGTTTGGCCGAAGACAAGATCAATGTCGTCTATCCTGCTGTCTCGAAGGTTTACGACCACCCACCCGAACCGTCCCTAAGAAGTCGGCCCTACTTCCTCTTCTGCAGTGTCCCAGACCCTCACAAGAATCCTCGACGGGTGATGGAGGCGTTTTCCAGAATGCCGGATAGCCACGACCTTGTGTTTATATCGCCTCACGATCAGCTCTACATGCCAAGCCTTATGGCCTACGCCCAAGAGCTTGGAATTCACAAGCGATTCTTCATGACAGGTTTCATCCCTGAGCGAGAGCTGATCAACCTATTCCAAAATGCCGAAGCCCTTGTCAGCCCCTCTAAGATGGAAGGCTTTGGGCTCCCGGTCGCTCAGGCACTGAGGGCAGGAATTCCCGTGATCACCAGCAACGTTTCTGCGCAAGCCGAAATTGCCGAGGGAGTCGGACTCCTCGTTGATCCATATTCCGTGGATCAAATCGCTCACGCGATGTCGAGCATCCTGAGCAACTATGATCGCGACTTGGCACGACAACTCGGGCGTCAGAGGGCATGTTGGTTTGATGCTGAAAAAGTCACTCGCGAACTTGCCGACGTATATTTATCCGTTGCTCGGAAATAGTTCGCAAACGGTCGTTTCCTTCCCGGCTTCAAGGTCGATGATCTTGCCGTCCGCCATGTTGCTTATTCTTGCCTGAACAGTCGAGAGGAACTCATTCACTCCGTTCGGCGAGAGCGCTTCCTTGATGTTCCAATTCCGCCAGCACTCTTGCGGGGTCCGCCGCTTGAGATCACCCAAGCAGTCTTTTCTGACAAAGAACGCATTCGGCCCATCCGAAGTCTCGACCAGGCAATATCCTTTGCTCTCGCCGAGTGCAACCAACGCAGAGAGCGAAGCTCCATAGCATGTGCTAGAAAAGTGGTGCTCCTTCCGCTCAAAGTCGTCTCGGTAAGGAACGACTACTTTGTGCTCCTTGCCGAACAACGGATTAAACTCAATGACAACGATTCTTGGTTGCTGAGATACGATTGCCTGCCAGAGGTAGTAGTCCATGCCGTCGACATCAATACTCAGCACGTCGACTTCGGCAAACGAAGCATTCACCATCGCGTCCGCGTTACCCTTCGTCACAAAACTCTTAATATGGGCAATGTCGTGAAAGAACTCGAGCTTGGAACTGCGCAACCATTTTGCTGCCGCATCGCCCGCGTCGACGGTTCTTCCGCTCCAGGCGAGATGCTCGAGCAGAAAGCGCGTGTTCGATTCGCGATAATCCTCAACCCCGATTTCGACAAATGTTTTGTTAGGGCATCCTACGACCCGAACGAGGTAATCAAGAATTCCATCCTCGTTGAATTGTGAAAAACCTTTGAAACCAGCCGCGTAGGGCCGATCGAATTCCTGTCCTCGGTTGATCCGAGCCAAAACCTTGGCTGATTCAAACCGGACCAGCTCCTCAACCGACTTCCACTTATGCTGCTCGCCCTGGACAGGAAACCCATGGCTTACCAGCGCGTTTTTGACTGCCGCCTCTACGATGAGTCGGAATCGCTCTTTGAATTTTTGAATTGCGGCCACAGTCGCTGAGTTTAACTCGGGGCGGTATCGAGAAACAAAAAAAAGTCTCGAATTCATACTGAATTCGAGACTTGGGTGCGGGGACAGGATTTGAACCTATGACCTCCGGGTTATGAGCCCGACGAGCTACCAGACTGCTCCACCCCGCGGTGACAGTCTATGATTATGACAGCGTTAAGGCTCAAAGTCAAGCAGGTTAGCGACCTTTGTTCAACAAAGGCTCGCGCCACTTGCCTGCTAGGCTGTACTTCGTGCGGTCATACTCGGTTTGGGCGTCTTCAGATTTGAGGAGGAGCAGACCTCGGTTGACCGAGATTGCGTGGACCAGGAACCCGTGGCGGCCATCTGCCTGGGTGAAGTTCTCTTTGGCAGTCTTCTTAAAGGCTAGCCGTGTCATCGCAATCGTCGACTCGTCCGGTGCCTCGTTGCTGTTGTTCCAGCCGATCAGGAATCCATCCTGCTTGCCGGAGAACGGTTTTGGGTTGAATGTCTCAGATGCTCCGGCGTTGGCCGTTTCCGCAACCAAAACAATATTGTCCGCGTTCTCGACTTCTTTAGTTGGACTGCTGGAGTACGCGGCGTACATGCCGTAAGTCGATGGTATTGGATCTCCGCCAGTCGGACTGGCCGAATATGCGTATTCGGAGGGATCTGCACTCGGGCAGACGAACGTGGCCCGAATGCTCATCAACGGTTGAATATCGCTGACCCAGGTGTAAGGATATCCGGCTGGACCGATTGCGGGTTCGCCGTTCTGTCCTACTTCATAAACGGGCGGGAATCGATCGTCGTGCTGATCTGCATAAAGTTGGAGGGCCTCGCCGATTTTGCTCAGATTCTTTTTACAAGTCGTCGCATAGGCCTTGTCTCGCATCGAAATGTAGACTGGAACCATGCCTAGGAGTACCCCTGCAGTTGCCAGAAGAATCCACTTGACATCCTTGCGGGTCATATACTGCGCACCGGGAGATTTTGCTCCCTCTGGCGCGTCAATGTCGTAGGCCGAATTCTCGCTCATTGGTTTGCATCCTCCTCTTTACTCACGGCTCCAGCAGGAATGAATCCATACTGCTTGAACATCTTGGTCGCCGCTGGCCGGTCAATCTCTTCGAACGTTCCCCGTCCTGGTTTGGTCGGCATCCGAAGCATCTTCACGTTCTTCTGACCAACCTTTTTCTGGAAGGTTGCCAAAGCAGCAATTTCCTTGGTTGTCAAAGCGCCGCCGAGAACTGCGACACCCTTCTCAACAATCTCGGGGAGTGCCGTGATGTGTTTCAGGACTGCACCTTGGAACGCCAGTAGCAGTTGGCGCTGACGCTCTGTGCGCACAAAATCGCCTTCGGCTTTCGGATCACCCTCTCCGCCTTTAGGATACAGCGCGCTCTTTGGGGTGGTCTTTCGGTAGCGAACGTAGCACATGGCATCGTAACCGTCTAGGAGTTTTCTGCCGGGCCTAAAATCAACGAAGAGCCCACCGGCCTTATCCACATAGTCCATTCGGTACTTGATCATTACCTCGACTCCGCCAACTGAATCGATCAGTTCTTGGAACGCGGTGTAGTCGATTTGAACCGTGCGGTCTACTTTGACGCCAGTGAGAGTTTCAACGGCTTTCTGCTGAAACTCGTTCGCCTTCTCCCGTTTGGCAAGGTTGTGATACGCGTTTACCTTGTGATCTGGACCTCCTTTAAGGCGGACCCGAGTATCGCGAGGAACAGATATGCCCGTAATCGTTTGGTTCTTGAAGTCAAGTCTCGCCAGTAGGATCATGTCGGCGCGACCGGCAGACTTTAGGACTTGTTGGCCGCCTGGAGCCAGATCTTCATCGCATCCGAGGAGGAGAAGATTTACGGCGTCTTGCCGGAACGTTTCTTTGGGGTCCGCAGTCAAGCCTTGGATACTGTCGACCATGACCTTACTTCGGCCAAGCCAGCCGGCAACTGTCCCACCGAAAAGGAAAAGTGCTATCCATAGCACCCAAAGGATGTTGCCCCAGATCGGTTTGCGCTTGCGCAAAGAAGCCCGTTGGCGCACGGGTACTCGTGCGTTGTTTGTTTCACTTGGTTCGATGATCGGTTTCAACGACTAATGCCCTTCCCTAGTTCCCTTCCGCCGCAACTGGGCAGTGAGGAAAACGAACTCTAAAGGTGCTTCCGTGCCCCGGTTCGCTTTCTATTTCTACTTTACCGTCATGGCTATTTGCTAGTTCCAAGACGATTTTGGTCCCCCAGCCACTACCGCCCGCCTTTGACCACTGGCTACGCGCATTTCCGCTCAGGATTCTTCGTGCCACTTCGGGCGGCATACCTGGACCTGAATCCACGACTTCGAACCAGTGCTCGGTCTCCTTGAACGTGTATCGAACCGTCACTGAGCCCAAAAACTCTTCTTCTTCCGCAGCCGCCAGAGTTTCCTCTTCGATCGTTTCGAAAACCGCCTTGATCGAATTCCCGACCAGGTTTTGGACGATCCGAAAAACGTAAAGGTCGTCGTATGCGGACTCGGGGGCGTTGTTCTCAATGTCGTAAATCATCTTAACATGCTTCGACCTGGCTTCGGATTCCAGGTAGGAGGCACCGTTTTCGATGGTTCGCGCCATGCTGCTGACCTGAAAGTTTGGTCGTAGCGACCGACCGGCCGACATGTCGCTGATGAGCCGAGAGTAGCCGACGATTCGATCAACGGATTGCCGAAGATCCCCGACAAGAGGATCCAGTGATTCCAAATTTTCTTGCGCCTCTTCGGGAACGCTAGCTGGTTCGAGCGTACGCTTCAGCTCGCCAATTGCCATTTCGCCAAAGCTCAGCGAAGCGTAGAGCGAAGCAGCCAGGTTTCCGATGTCATGAGACACCTTGCCCATTCCCAGCAAAGTCGATGCTCGCGTCGACTCTTCTTGAAGTCGAAAGTTGAGATACGCCATTGTTGCGACGGAAGCAATTGTATCAAGCACCGCGCCATCCGTATCGTTGAACGCCTCGTCCTGTTTGTTGAGGAGTTGAACGACTCCAATTGGTTGCTCGTCCTCCATCATGAGAGGCGTCGCGACCATGCTTCGAACGACAATTCCGGTCGCCCTCTCAAACGGATTGAGCTCGCTCTCAGGCTTCTCCGGAATCTCTTTGAGAAGCGTTTTCTGGCTCTGAAAAGCTGCCCCGGCCATGCCGAAGTCGTCGGCGATATCCTTCATCGGCAGCAGAGGCTCTACTTCGGCGGGAAGCACGTGTTGGAAAACGAGGCGGTTCGTCGCCGGATCATGGAGGTAAATCGTTCCGCCTTGTGCCCCTACCGCTTCGACGCAGATTTTCAAGACGTCCCGCAGAAGTGTATCGAACTCGCCGTGAGAGGACAGCTTATGCGTCGCCGACTGTACCGCTCGTATCAGCCGACCATTGACATCCATTCCGTCTAGTTTACTTGACAGCCCCAGCTGGAAGAATTTGGAACTTGAACACAGCCGGACTCGAAGGTGAGCTCATCAAGGTATTCCTCTGCTTGAAAATCTTTATCGCAGTGGCAAGGGGCTCCATGCCACCTAGATTCCTTGCCGCAGCTGGAAAATTCTCGCTCTTCAGCCTAAATGCCAATCGGTGTCCCTTTTTGACTAGATGAGCTGCGTCCCACATCATTAACTTTGCGCGATATGTCTTCCCTGCCAATAGAGCTCTCGGCTGATCCATGCCGTTGACATACGCCGCTCGAAGTTTTCCTCCTCGGAAAGCCGGGTATGCCTTATTGTTGGCGTCCATATCCCAGACCTCGGCAAAGAAGTCGGTGTCCTTCGCGTCGCTCTTGAAATCGAACTCGACGGACATCGGACCGGTGATAGTAGTGTCTTCTTTCATCGGCTCTGACTCGAGGTAGATCGGAGCCAAAGCCAGAGTCTTTTTCGATGCAAACATCGAGCCCGCTTGCGATCCGATATCAAGCGTATCGATCTCGAACTTCGTTGTCGAGGGATCATAGATGTACGTCTTACTCGAAGGTTTGGAAACCTTGCTGACCATCTTCCCAGACGCAAAGTCAAATTGGAGAGATTGGGTGGTACTGCCCGACATTGGCCAATCGCTGGTTTCGATCCACTGGTTCTTGCCGGTGACGAAGAACTTCGCCTTGGGCACTTTTTCGATTCCAACTTGCTTCTCCTTGAGCCAGGTGTCGAACCAGCGGAGGTAGAGCGAGTCGAGTTCCAGGATCGCGTGATCACCAAAGTTAACGTCTTGGAGTGACGAGGTCGTGTTGAAGAAGTGATTCCAGGGTCCATAGATGAGCCACTGATTCTTTTTCCCGGCCGACCTACCGAACATCCAGTTACGCTGTGTGCCAATCTCGTCCCCATCGAACCAGCCACTAATATGCAAGACCGGAATCTCGACTTTCCCGATCAAGTTCTCGAAGTCGACAGTCGGCCAGCTCTTGGAGCCTTCCTTTGTCAGCCAGCGGTCGTAAATCTTGCTGTTGAAGCCCAGCAGTTTGTCGTCAATTTTATTGAGCGGCAAGATGTTCAAGGCCCGCAGGTTCTTCATCGTGTCCATGGCTCCTAGAGCGCCGTTGCCGTTTGGATTGTCAACGATTCGCATCCACCACAGATCGCTCATCAGAAGCAGGGTTCCTGCGTCGTAAGGCAAGTTCCACATGGCGCTCCCCGGAGGCGATACTTGCGGAACCATGCATTTGAGCGATGGGTGATTTTCTACTGCGGCGGCCCATTGGACGAACCCACCATAAGATGCACCAATCATTCCGACTCGACCGTTGCACCAAACTTGGTTGTCAATCCAGTCGATGGTGTCATACCCATCCGCTCGCTCTGACTCCATCGGCAGGAACACACCTTTGGAGTCGCCCGTTCCTCGGACGTCTTGGGAGACGAACACATAGCCACGGCTCGCAAAGAAGTTTGCGGTTGGCGACTGCTTGCGACCGTAAGGGGTGCGAGTGAGAATTACCGGATAACGACCCTCGGCCTTCGGCCGGTAGACAGTCGCCTTTGTCGTAACTCCGTCGCGCATCGGGATGTCGACTTCGGCTGTCGTCGTTTCCATCGATGCCTGGCTCAGTTCTGGGTACTTCGCGATCGGATCAACGAACAGCCCACCTGTTCCTTTCAGTTCGAAGCCAATCTTTTGCGAAGGAATGTTCCACCCAAGAAACTCGCCACTTTTATCGAATGCTGCAGAACCTTGAACGGTGACTACCTTCATCGGATATACGCTTGCCTCCATCGATTTCCCGTCACGGGTGATTTGGCGGGAAAGCGGGGAATCAAAGGTGAAACCTGCTTTGCTTAGGCTTTCGAGCATAAACATCTTCTTCAGGGTTAGCTTTGAGATGCCGGACAAATCCAGTTTCTTCAATAGTCCAGGGTGGAAATTGGCAAAAATGGGTAGGGTTGGTTCGATCGGCGCGACCGTCGGGGTGCCACCTCTCTTGGTCGTGAATGTTGCTTTGCCATCCTCGAACCGGATCGACGAAACCTGCACCTCTTTCGTTCCGGCAAGCATCTTCTCATCAAACTCAAACTGGGTGACTTTGTCATCCGAGCTTTGGATGGAGAGCTTCGACGACACATGATAGCCGGCCAAGTCAATCTCAGTGAGCGACTCAGCTTTGCCATTGCCGAACTCTCTGTAAACGCTTGAACCCGACTCTTTTCCGTCGTATCGGAAAATGAACTCCTTGGTCGAAACTTGAACTGAAAGTGCGAAGAGAAGAGGCGACATCTTGCCTCAATGTTACGCGATCTGCCCAATTCAAGTTTCGATGATGATCTAAATAAATCGGATTGGAACTCGTTTTTGCTTCTCGTCCTCTTGGAGCTCTTTTGGCTTGAAGATCATCGGCCGGCTCAATTCGTCTTCCGGAATAACTTCGCCGTTCAAACGCCTCAACATAAAGGCGAGCGGAGTGTCGCCGGGAAAATGCTCTAGTCCCTCAAGCACGATTCTCCGCTCCTCATCTTTCTTGCCCAGTTCTCGAAGAGTCACAGCAAGCCGACGGTAGTTCGTCTGACTAGCCTCGATTTCATCTTCCGACAAATGGCCCCAGTTCTCGTGGGCGATGACGCTTGCCCTTTGCAAGAACGGGAGTGCTTGGGCGAAGTCTCGCTTACCTTCAAACTCTTTGAGATGGCAGAAGGCGATCTGAGAGAGTATATCGATACTCTTCGGGTTGTGCTGGAGTCCTTCGTTAAGATAAACCAGCGCCTTTCGGAATCCCTCTCGGTCCTTTTCCCACAGCATAATGTTTGCCCCGGTCGTCCAGCCAGAGACGAACTGCGGATCCAAGAAAGTCATCAACCGAAACAGAGGGAGCGAGTCCTTGGGAGTGTTATGACTGTGGCCAGTCATGTCCTTGTAGCTTGTGGTTGCTCGTTCAATGTCGCCAAAGATGCCTCGGAAGTCGATCTTCTCTGAGGGGATGACCGTGACGATCTTTGAGTCGTCATGAATCTTTTCCTCTTTTGAGTCGCCGCCAACTCCCTTGCGACCGTTTTTGATTTCCGCATCCGTGAGCGGTCGCATTTCAACTCCGTTATGGAGATACAAATCTGCGTGGAGAAACAGCCAAGACGATGCACTGGTACGGAATTGACCGAGCAAGGACGCCGCAGCGTGAGAATCCTGGGCTTCGAGCCCAACTGGCTTGATCGCAGGGTTGACGCTCTCCTTGATCGAGCTCGTGTTGGCTCCTACAAGAGCGGCGACAAGCACGGAGCATCCAACAACTACAGAGGCGACTTTCACGAGTTAAACCGCCTGCCTTCGGAACTTGGCCCAGCTTAGAGCAAGCGTTGCGCCGGAGTAGGCAAAACCATAGGCGAACAGGAATCCCATGACCCAGAGAGGGACCATTGTCCAACCAATGTAAACGGCTCGCCCGCCAAGGTCGAACAGACCGGTCTGCGGAAGAAGGCTATTGATCACCGCACAAACCGGCTTGACAGCTGGATTCTCGGCGGAAGCCATCACCAGCCCCCGTGCGATCATTGGCGAGCCGAAAGCGAAGATGAACGACATCGTTGCTGCGGCGCTCGGCGTCATATACGTGCTAAGCATCATGGCAAAGGAGCAGACAACAACCAAGCCGAGCATCTTAGCAACCAGGTACTGAACCATGATCAACTCAAACTTAACATGAAAGATCATCAGCGCAAGGGCAGTGAGGGCGGCAAGCAGCAGGAACGAAATCCAAGTTACGATCACTGCACCAATCAGTTTTCCAACCAATAGGTCGAGTCGAGAAATTGGTCTGGCGAGGAGCGGATAAAGCGTTCGGTTTTTGATCTCATCCGGGATCAGTCGCGACGAGGTAAGGACGGCGATGATCGTTGAGAACATTCCGAGTACGGTGACCGCCATGTCCTTTGCAAAGATCTCAAGGCCACTAAATCCGAAGAACCCAAGGGTGCTACTCGCGAGCAGGATCACAAAGCCAAGGATGGCGACTACCCAAAGATCTTTTCGCCGAAGCGACTCCAAAACAACACAGCGCGCCAGAGCGCGATAGGCGGAAAAGTTCATGCTGCTGCCTCCACGGTATCGATGAAATAGTCTTCCAGGGAGCCTTCTTGGCTCACGACGTCGAGAATCTGGCCGCCCTTGTCTTGCAATCGAGTGATTGCTTGAACCAGGCAGTCTTTGGCTTCAAAACGAGCGGTTTTGCTGCCGTCGGTGTTTTCGTTCCAAGCTTCCGTTAGCCCAAGCATGGACACATCACCTCGATAGGTGACATAGAAATTGCGTAGTGTCGCCTTGAGTTCGCTCATATCACGCTCTTCGACAAACTTGCCTTTGTGGATCAGCAGGATTCGGTCGCAGAGCATGTCGACTTCGGCGAGTTCATGACTGCTAAAGAAGAGGGTCGTTCCCTGCTCTTGTCGGCTCTTCAGAAGATTTCGCAGCTCTTTTCTGCCGACCGGGTCGAGGCCACTGGTGACTTCATCGAGTACAAGCAATTCGGGGTTGCCGAGGAGAGACTGTGCGATACCGACTCGCTGCAGCATCCCTTTACTCATGCTTCGATTCAGTTTGTTCTTGGCTTGTGCGATGCCGACGACCTCGAGTAAGTCTTCGATTTCGTTTCTCAGGAGTTTGCCCTTCATTCCCTGGAGCTCGCCGTACATCGTCAGCGTTTCCATCGGAGTCAGGAACGGATAGTACATTGCAACTTCGGGAAGGTAGCCGATTCTTTTTCGGGCTGCTGGAGTGCCAGCGGTTTCGCCGAATACTCTCGCTTGACCGGATTTGGCTTCAACAAATCCCATTAAGGATTTGAGTGTGGAGGACTTGCCAGCACCATTCGGCCCCAAGAAACCGACAATCTCGCCTTGTTTGACTTCAAAAGTCAGACCCTGGACGGCGTCCAGCTTCTCACCTTTTTTCGTCTTATATTGAACGTAAAGGTCGTTCACCTCGATCGCAAAACTCATAGCTCAATTCCTATCTCGGCTTGTCAGCTTTTTTCGACAGGTTTTCATGCAGCGTTTTTGCTGAAAGTCGTCTCAATGGAACTGTTTTGCTATATCCTTACGTTTTGTAATACGCCATGAATCGTCTTAGCTTTGTCCCCGCAACGTTACTCGTCCTTGGTCTCGCTTCGGTGGGCCTCGGCCAAACCCCCCAAATGTCCAAAACCGCACCGAACGAGATTATCGTTCGCACACGTGGCGGCCAGGCTCCCTCGATTCTAAAAATTGCTTTAGGCGCAACCGAGACGATCATTGACCGGCGACTCGGTCTGTCAAAGCTCACAATCTCCAAGTCGAGTGTTCGAGACGGAATTTCGCTGCTCGCTCGTTCGCGCGACGTGGTGTACGCGGAACCACGATACATCCCGGAACTCGACCACGTGCCGAACGACCCTCAGTATCCAAATCAATACGGACACAAGATGGTCAAGTCGGAGCAAGCTTGGGATCTCTTCAAAGGTCGCTCAACGATGGTTGTGGCTGTGCTAGATACTGGACTGCGAACCACCCACGAAGACATCGTTGGCAGGATTGCACCAGGTGGATTTGATTTCGGTGATAACGACGCCGACGTGACCGATACCGACGGACACGGAAGCCACTGTATTGGAATTGTCGGAGCGAATACGAATAACGGAAAAGGCGTTGCAAGCGTTGCATACAACACTCGAATTCTTCCGATGAAGGTATTCGGCAGTAACCCTAGCGGCGACCCAGTTGTGCAAGGCATCATGGCGGCGGCAGATCGAGGCGCAAAGATCATCTCCATGTCGTTTGGCACCTACACCTTCCCGCAGGCTTGGCAGGATGCTGTGAACTACGCTTGGGGCAAAGGTTGCCTTCTGTTTGCAACCGCTGGTAACGACAACATCAATATGAAGCGCTATCCGGGCGCATGCGACAATGTCATCACGATGGGTTCGACTGATCAGAATGATCAGAAGTCTGGCTTCTCCAACTGGGGAGACTGGGTCAAACTTGCTGCACCCGGAACTCAAATTCGGTCGTTCGGCATTGCCTCGGACACAAGCTATGTTGACCTCAGTGGAACCTCAATGGCCTGCCCGTTCGCCGCAAGTGTTGGGGCATTGGTTTGGGGTCGGAATCCTTTCCTCACCAACTCACAAGTTCGTGACATTCTGCTGACCACCGCCGACCCCGTCGGATCGTGGCTCAAAGGTGGACGAGTAAATGCGCTCAAGGCTGTAAACGCGGCGGCTCCGCTCGTTGATTTCAGCTCAACGACGCTGCTGAACCAAGTCGGCGTTGTCGGAACCGTAACTGAGGGAACGATTGTCAATGGCTTCGGTTCGATCAGTGCCGCTGCAGCTTCGACGAATGTCACGGACGCTGGTCGATTCATTCTGCGGTCGCGAGACTCCAACTCGCTCGGCTCAGTTGCCAGTATCGAATCCATTGTGAGAGTGTCTGCTCCGCTGTCTGCGATTCGTTCGGCAAAGGTGGAAATCGTGAGCAATGCGCCACTCCCGGTGACTTCTTTCACCTACGTATATAACTACTCAACCGGCAAATTCGAACTGATTGGATCGACAGGCAACGCTGGTATCGAGAAAGGTCAAAGCCTATCGCTGGACATGACGCGCCTTGGACAGTTCGTGAACAGCTCAGGACACGTCCGCCTCCTCGTTCGCTCCGTCAGCCCTCAGCGGGCTGGAACAGGCTCATGGAACATCGAGTTCAATCGAATTTCAGTGACGGGTGGCTTCGATCCTAACATGGTTCCCTAGCCAATTGTCGTGTCCATAGTTGGGGACCATGCCTGACTATGGACACGATTTCACTTATCGCTCAACGGTGGTCGCGGCAAACGAATTATGTTGTATAGTTCAACTTGATGAAGTTCAAAGTTGCAGTCGCAGCAAGTCTAGCAGGATTCCTGTGTGCAAGTTCATTTGCACAGACTTACGCGCCAGATCGGATCATCGTCCGGACACGTAATGGCGTCATTCCACCCTTGGCCAGAATGGCTCTGAAGGCGACAGAGACCAGGTTTATGCCTGACATGGGGATCTCGATCCTTACGATCGGTGCCGGAACCGTCGAAGACGGAATCGCGATTCTTCGACGCTCGCAGAATGTCATCTACGCGGAAAAGGATCTCAAAGCGGAACTCTTCCACGTTCCAAACGATCCGCTCTACAGCCAACAGTACGGTCACAAGCAAGTCAGAGATGAAGCCGCCTGGGATATCTTTAAAGGTAACCCGAAGATGGTGGTAGCTGTCTTGGACACTGGTCTGATTATGAACCACGAGGACATCGTGGGACGAATCGCTCCGGGCGGATACGATTACTCTGACAACGACTCAGACCCTAGCGACTCCGATGGTCACGGATCACACTGCGGCGGCATCGTTGCCGCAAACACGAACAACGGAATTGGTGTTGCGAGTTCGGCATACAACGCCCGACTTCTGCCACTCAAAGTGTTCCCGAACTCCTTTGCGACGACAGTAGCAGCGGGCATTCGAGGCGCAGCTGATAAAGGAGCCAAGATTCTCTCGCTCTCCCTAGGATTTCCTTCCGAAAGCCAGGTGATGCAAGACGCCATCAACTATGCGTGGGGCAAGGGATGCCTAGTCATTGCTGCAGCTGGAAACGCTGGCAACACGGTGAAAAACTATCCAGCCGCTGCACAGAATGTAATCGCAGTCGCGGCAACTAATCCTTCCGACACCAGGGCAAGTTTCTCCACATACGGAGACTGGGTGCACGTGGCCGCGCCTGGAGAGGACGTTATGTCTTTCGGCATCAGCTCCAATTCGTCTTATGTTAAGAACAGTGGAACCTCGATGGCGTGTCCATTTGTCGCAAGCGTAGCTGCACTTGTCTGGGGTCGAAACCCTGCACTGACCAACGCTCAGGTGAGGGACATCATCTTTAGTACCTGCGATAACGTCGGACCGTTTGTCATCAAGGGTCGCGTCAATGCTCACAAAGCTGTGCTGAAAGCTGTGCCGCTCACCGACTACTCGTCGACTTCACTGCTATCGAGAGTCGGCGTCGTGGGAGGCGTGACTGAAGGAACTAACGTTAACCAATTCAGCTCCGACTTTGCAGCCGCAGCTTCAACGAATGCGACGGACGCAGGACGATTCATCATCCGGTCGACGTTCCTAAGTCGGTTGGGTGGAGTCGCTTCACTCGATACGATTGTTAGAGTAACCACACCTCTTGCGGCGATCAAGAGCGCACGCGTCGAGCTCGTGAGCAACGCGCCGGCTCCAGCGAGCACCTTTGTGTTTGCATACAATTACGCAACCGCTGCATTCGATCAAGTCGGGATTATCGGGAACTCCGGTACGGAGCGAACATCCACGATAGCGCTTGATGTAAACACCCTTGGTCGCTACTTGAACAGCTCGGGGCACGTCCGATTGCTCGTCCGATCGGTAAGCCCAGTGAGGGCGGGTCAGAATCCTTGGAACATTGAGTTCAACAGGGTCTCGGTAACAGGTGGGTACGACTCCACACTGATCCCTTAATCCGACCGGATCACTGGAACGACACAAAGGGCACTCCGTTATGGAGTGCCCTTTGTTTTTCCCGGTAAACTTGCGGTTCAAATGAAGCTCCACGAGTATCAATCGAAGGACTTGTTGGCAAAGTACGGGGTTCCCGTTGCCGCCGGAGATGTCACCTCCGATCCCGCCGAAGTGAAGGCCATCGCCGAAAAGCTCGGCGGAAACGTCGTTGTCAAGGCGCAGGTTTTGATGGGCGGCCGCGGGAAGGCAGGAGGCGTCAAGCTTTTCACGAACGCCAACGAAGCTTCGGTATTCGCCAAGGAACTGATCGGCAAGCGATTGATCAGCATCCAAAACCCAGACGGGATGGTTGTCGAGAAGGTCCTCGTCACGGAGACCATCGATATTGCTCAGGAGTACTACCTCTCCGTTCTTCTTGACCGTTCGCTACAGCGTAACGTGGTGATGATCTCCAAAGAAGGCGGGATGGAGATTGAAGAAGTTGCCGAGCACAATCCAGATGCCATCGTGAAGCTCGTGGTCGATCCTGCTTGGGGACTGTCAGACTTCGAAGTTCGAGCCGCAGTCAAGAAGGCAAACATCCCGAAAGAAGCCGCTGGACAGATGGTTCAGATGATCAAGAAGCTCGTCAAAGTTTACGAAGAGAACGATGCGGATATGATCGAGATCAATCCGTGCGCGCTAGACGCTAACGGCAAGCTGATCGCGGCAGATGCCAAGGTTTCCATCGACGACAACGCCCTGTTCCGACACCCTGGTTACAACGAAACCTCTTCGGATTCCGCCGATCACCCTATCGAAGCCGAAGCAATGCGACGCGGGATCGCCTATGTCAATCTTGGCGGAGAGATCGGAATCATGGCAAACGGCGCTGGACTGACGATGCAGTCCCTCGATGAAATCAATGCCGCTGGCGGTCGACCGGCTAACTTCCTCGACGTCGGAGGCGGAGCAAACGCCGAGCGCGTTAAGACCTGCGTCGAACTCATCATGATGGATCCAAACGTCAAAGGGCTCTTGATCAATATATTCGGCGGAATCACAAAGGTTGACGAAGTCGCAAAGGGCGTTCTCACTGCGTTCGGTGAGATGAACGTATCAATTCCGGTTGTTGCTCGTATCGAAGGCACCAATGTCGAAGAGGGGCGAAAGATTCTTGAAGGTTCACAAGTCATCCCAGCGGCTACTGTGCAAGAAGCCGCGAAGATGATCGTCGAACTTGCTCACGCTTAAACTAACCCGAACACAAAAAAGCCCCGACCAATATTAGTCGGGGCTTTTCTTTGTGTTTGTGCTTCTACTTTGCCGTGACTCGAACGTCGATTCGCCGGTTCTTCTCGCGCCCTGCTTCGGTGGCGTTATCAGCAACCGGATGAGCCTTTCCATAGCCTTCATAGGCTAGGCGATCCGCCGCAACTCCCATCGTCGTCAGCTTTTCGTACGTTGTCTTCGCTCGCTCCGTTGACAACTTCATGTTGAAGTCATCTGCTCCCTGGTTGTCGGTGTAGCCGCCAATCTTAAGCTTGACATTGGGAAACGCTTTCATGACTTCGACAATGTTCTGGAGTTGCTTCTGCGATTCGGGCTTGAGCGAAGCTTTGGCCGTATCAAAATAGAGCCGATCAAAGCTGAACCAGGTTTCTTTATCGACAGGTTTATCCGACTTGATAAACTCCACGAGCTTGTATTCAATTCCGTTGGCCGCTGCGTCAAGCTGAACTCCGCCGTCCAACTCGACTTTAATGTCGCCCGTCTTTGAAGCTTCATCAGTGGGAGCCGGTGGCATGGCAGGTTCCTCGATTTTCGGCTCCGAAACCTTCACCTCTGGGGTGGCAGCACCCGAGTGAGTTTCCTCCGTGACAGGGGGTACTCCGGCGGGTACGGCATCACAGCCCTTCATGAGTAGAACAGTTCCGATGAGGCCAAAGCCGAGGATCGCAGCCACGCCGAACATGCTTCCTTTCGCCGCAGGAGAAGTAACGACCGGGACTTGCCCAGTCACGGCTGCGATTTTATGGTCTTCTTCTGGAGTGATTTCCGCCACCGGGGCAGGAGGAGCAGGAGTTACGCTCGGTGTAGCGGCAACCGAAGCGACAACCGCTTCCTTCACTTGATCGGTATCACCGACTGTTATCCGCTTTGGCGTCTTCTTGACTTGAGGAGCTGGGGCCTCGCCGTCCTGAGTTCCCGCTGCGGCCACCGCCGACGCGCCTGCTAGACCCGCAAGAGCCGCAATTCCAGCCTTAACATCGAAAGGTAGGCCCAACGATCCCGCCTTGTCGGCGATGGAATCTTTACTCGCCTCCAGTAGGCCAGCGAGTCCGGCTGTCGTGACTCCTCCACCCAGGGAGGAAGCCAAAGTTCCCAACAGGGCCGGTGCAGTAAGGTTGAGGGCCTTTCGTGCCTCATGATCTGTCGTCCCCGCCGCCTTGGCTACCGCCGCAACCGACTCCTTCGCTCGGTCACCAAACAAGGTGCTAACAATCGGATGACCCTGTTCAACCAGGCTTACTAACCCACCCGCTGGGTTCCAAATCTTCCCAAAGTCAAACCCATCTCCTACAAATGTCTTGATCAGATCCAGAATATCGCCATCCCCGGCTCTCTGGGTGACTGCGCCAAGCAGTGCGGGGATAACCGCATCTGCAATCTTGTTCGCTTTTTCCCCGTCAACTCCCAGGAAAGGTCCCAGTCGCTCAACCAAATCGTCGGTGAAATGCCCTTTGACCAAATCAATTAAACTCGCCATGACGCGCTAAGCATATCACCCTCCTAGCAAAGTTAACAGCAGCAGACTACAGCCACTCGTCGCGTTTAACCAATAGGAAAGTGAAGGCACTCCCTTCCAGGAGGCTTGCGACCAAAACTCCGGTTGCAAGCGCAGGGTGGTAGACAACTCGGATCAGCTGGTAGCTTAGGAGCCCAACAACGTCGAACACAAGCCCAAAGCTTGCGAACCAAACGATATTGTCTCGAATGAACTGGTTTCGAGTTGTCATGAAGTAGGCAAACGCTACCCAACCAATACCAAGGGTAAGTGTTCCCCAGCTAGGCGAGTTTCCGAGTCCAGTGCCAACCACGATTCGGATTACTCCCATGATCATCACCACTGCCGAACAGGCAAGGAAGATCTTCTCGTTGGCATTCATCGGCTTACCGTCATCAGAAACCGCCTGCGGAAGCCGCACGGTTGGATCCAGGAGCGCCTGGCAGAACTGACACCGCACTGCCGATGCGAAGACAACTTGGTTGCACTTTGGGCACTGCCGAGTTGGCGGAACGTCCGTCTTCACTTTCGGTCCGTTTCGCCAATCAGGTAGATCATCATTGCGTTGGTAATCAGATCGAAGAGGACTCCGATGAATCCCATGAAGCCCCAGAACCCGGTGGCAGTGAGTGCCAAAGCTGGCAATAGATTCATCAAACCAAATATGATCCGTACTCCGCAGACGTAGGTCGTCAAATCTCTAACCCATTGAGCCTTGGTGAGAAGTGCAATTCCGAAAAGCACCTGGAGGGAGTAGATTCCTACTCCAATCCAAGTCAATGCGCCGGCGATGTCACCTTCCTTGATCTTGCTGACGGCAACCAAGACTTGGATGATGTTGATCAACCCCATGACGATGAAGTATATGCAGACGACGTTATATGCCGGGTCAACCCACTTGGGTTTGCCAAAGTAAGTTTGTGTATGTCCATCCTCGTAGGCGAACATTCCCTTTTTGTCTTGCATAGGCCTCGCGACTCCCGATAAGGAAGCCTGACAAAACTGGCACTGACCAAAACCTGCGGGTACTTGCGCCTTGCAACCGGGGCAAATGATAAATCCGTCCATCGTTCTCCATTAATTACCCGTTGGGGGGAGTTACACATTTTAGAGGATGCACGTTTCAAATGGCAACAAAAAAGTCCCCTCGAAAGGGGACTCTTAACACTTATCTTTCACCCAGAGGCTACATCTTGATTTCGATATCAACGCCGCTCGGAAGGTCGAGCCGCATAAGGGCGTCGATCGTCTTGTTGTTCGGCTCGATGATATCGATGAGGCGGTTGTGGGTGCGAAGCTCGAAGTGCTCCATCGACTCCTTGTCGATGTGCGGCCCTCGGATGACGCAGAAGCGTCGGAGGTGAGTCGGGAGAGGCACTGGACCCTTGACTCGTGCGCCTGTGCGCTTCGCGGTTTCTACAATTTTCTCTGCGCTGGTGTCGATCGACCGGTGGTCGTACGAACGCAGTCTGATTCGGACTCGAATTCCTGCCATTTGATAGTTCCTTCACCCACCGTGAAAACATGCATGGCGGCAAAACCAGCACCAACCTCTCGGGGGTCGGAAGAGTATACCTAGGCTTGAGTAGGAAGTCGGAAGTTCCTCGGAACTTCCAACTTTACACAGCCGCTGCAATCGCGTCGCCGAGCTTGCTGGTATTCACCAACTGGCAACCTGGCTCAAAGATATCCGCAGTTCGCAAGCCGCTCTCCAGAACCCTGTTACAAGCATCTTCGATGCGCTTTGCTGCCTCAAGATTCTTGAACGTGTACTGCAACATCATTGCCGCGGACAAAATCGTCGCCACCGGATTCGCTCTTCCTTGTCCAGCAATATCAGGAGCCGAGCCGTGGACAGGCTCGTACAGGCCGAAAGGAAGGTCGCCTTTAGGATCGCTTAGAGAAGCCGAAGGGAGCAAGCCAAGCGAGCCGGTGATCATGGACGCTTCGTCCGACAGAATATCGCCAAACATGTTCTCGGTGAGAATCACGTCAAACTGCCGTGGGTCACGGATCAACTGCATGGCGCAGTTGTCGACAAGCATGTGCGTGACCTTTACGTCTGGATTCTTCGCCGCGAGATCGGTGACGACTTCACGCCACAATCGCGATGTTTCCAAAACGTTCGCCTTGTCCACGCTCACAACTTCCCTTCGCCGCGCCCTCGCAACATCGAAGGCATTGAGCGTGATTCGCTCAATTTCTGCTCTGGAATAAGTGCAGGTATCCACCGCAACGGTCCCATTCTCGCGTCTCTCGCGAGGCTGGCCAAAGTAGATTCCACCGGTCAACTCGCGCACAACGCAAAGGTCGATCATCCCGTGGTCGCCCTTCAGCGGCGATGCAGTGAGCAACGCCTTCATCGTCTTTGCGGGGCGCACATTGGCGTAAAGGTTCAGCTCGGACCGGAGAGCTAACAAAGCTCCAACTTCAGGGCGCAAGGAGGTGGGCTGAATATTGTCCCACTTGGGACCGCCAACGGCACCCATCAGTGCTGCATCGGCTTTGTGGCAAAGCTCGAGCGTCTTCGCAGGCAGTGGATGTCCAGTCTGATCGTAAGCAATTCCCCCAATCAGAGCCTCTTCGAACTCAAAGTCCGATGAAACTGCGCGGACAACCTTGACCGCTTCAGCCACAACTTCGGGTCCGATTCCATCACCAGGCAAAACCGCAACTTTGAACGCCATCGTGCCTGTGATTATGAACGAAAAAGCCGCCCCGACGTTCTCGGGACGGCTTTTGAAAAGTCCGACTTAGTTGTTTCCGCCGCCTAGCGACTTCAGTTCGACTTTGCCAGCGCTGAATACACCATCTCGGAAAATGCCCTCAATCTCTACCGTTCGACTTCCACCAGCCAGGACTTCGTAGAAGCTGGGCTTGTTCATCTCGGCCCCATTTGTGTTCTTGAACCTCGTTGCAGCACTCACGCGAACTAGAACCTGGCCGTTCTCCGGAACTGTGAATCCTTCGTGCTCCCGCACCGTAACCACAAAAGTTCCAGCATCCAGGTTAGGAAGCGACGTACTTCCGTCGGCCTCCGCTCCACCCAATTCTGTCTCGTTCTCGATATGCACACTCTTGGCTGTAATCGTGTTTGATCCTGAATTGTAAGTGCCTTCGACTTCGATAACAGCGTTTGCTCCTGCCGCAACCACCGCCGAGTAAAACTGAGCGGAAGTGAGAGTAGAACCATGATTGCCTCGGAACCTAGTCGTCGTCGGATTCGTGACCACTCCAACCTTCTCACCCTGAGGAGCGAAACCTCGAGTGAATTTTGGCTTAACATCAAATGAGTTAGACGCCTCAACCACGTTCAACGGAGAGCCGATCGCCTTGGCTTCATTCTCAAACTGACTCTCAAGCTTAATTACCCTTGCGGCCACCGTCTTCGTTGTTGGGTTGAAGTCTCCATAGACTTCCGCCTTCAGTCCGTTAGCAAGTGCCGAAGCACCGTCACCAACGATCGAAGTGTTGGCATCTGTCACGACGCTAACCGAGCCACCTGAGCGTAGTCCGAGAACAAACGACTGCGTTGGAGCCGCTCCATTCAAGTCTCGGACAAGGCCCTTAAACTCAAACCGCTCGTGTCGAGCCGGATCATCAAGCCCGGTTCCGGGGTGAACGCCAAGAACAGGAGTTACGATTCCACCTGCGAAAGTCCAGTTGCGAAGGTCAAAGTCAATCGCGACTCGAGTCGCTCCGGGAACCACGAGGGCAGGAGTGAGATTAATTTCCAACTTGCTTCGTCCAGCAACGGAGTCATCCATTCGCGCCGGGAAGTTGCCAGTTGACGAGGTTCCCGAAGGAGTCGCGACAAGCGTAACCGACTTATCCAACACAAACTCGATCTTGTTGTACGTGCCATCAGGCAACACGCCCGGAGCCAACAACAGGAACCGAGAAGCTCCATCGTTGAGCTGCCTCAAGTTGACGGTCGTGCCTTCCGCACTGTCAAATAGAGTTGTGGAGGCGCCAGCAGAATTCTTGATTTGGGCTTTGTAGACCTTCACCCAGACCCCGCTGTAGCCAGCGTGAAGATCATCGGTGATGAACAGCTGGAAGTTTCCGGTACCGGATGTTGCGCTGCCTCCGCCGCACCCCTGGGTTGCAAATAGCACCCCAAGTAGGGCGATCAAAGCCAAGATGTTCTGAATGAGTCTGGTTTTCATGATGTCGTTCTGTGCATTTTACGGTAATCGATTGGTTTCCACTGCTCGATCCGGATTTCTCACTACCAAGGCTTTTTGCCACTAGGGATAAATGCCCACTGCCAGTAAAAGTGCGAGCTTCGTCCATTGGACAAAACTAAGATTTCCTCAAGGTCCTTCCGAACTCCAACCCGTGACCCCGGAGCAGCCGTTCGGACAGAAGGAATATAATGCCGTTATGCTCTCCGCCGCATTAGTGGCCGCGTCTGCGGCGGTGATAGTGTTTGTCGACACCCCTCGCCAGATTTGGCCCGGAACTGGTGTCAACATCCAGTTCACAACTCCGCGAAAAGGAGAGATGGAACTGCTTGCCAAGGGTGGATTCAAGTACACCCGCTCAGTTTTGCCTTGGGCGGAAACTGAAACTGCTCCGGGTAAGTACGATTTCTCCAAGTTCGAGGGACTTCTCCGCGACCTGAAGACTAAGGGAATTCGCCAAATCTTCTGCCTGTCCGGGTCAAACCCTGCTTACCAAGCAGGCGCCCCCACGATGCCCGAAGCAAGGGCAGCCTTCGCCCGCTGGGCCGGACAAGCAGCATTGCAGTTTAAGGGAGAAGAGATTGTCTGGGAGGTGTGGAACGAACCTAATGCAGAGCAGTCCTGGAAGCCGATCCCATCCCCAACCGACTACTCCAGTCTCGCAGTCGAAACAGCCAAAGCAATGCGGTTCATGGACCCCACTTGCCGAATCATCGCCCCGGCCGGAGCTGGAGTTGATACCCAGTTCCTCAATTCATCGCTAACCGAAGAACTACTCAGCCTTGTCGACGGCATTTCGATTCACCCCAACCGAATCGGCGGACCAGAGAGCCTGGTAGGTGAACTTCAGGCCATCCGAGACCTGATCGCTCGACGAGCACCAGCCGGAAGAAAGGAACTCCCGATCATCTGCACTGGCTGGGGGTACAGCACGGCCCGAGGAAAGAACACAGAAGGTCGTCAGGCAATGTACGTCACTCGGATGTGGCTACTGAACTCGGCGTTGAACATCCCGATAACCGTTTACGACTCTTGGCAGGATAACGGTCCCAATCCCGATAATCCTGCTGACCGTCTAGGACTGGTTAGAGAAAACCTTGACCTCAAGCCATCCTTCATCGCGGTAAAGGAAGTCATTGAAAAGTTTCGCGGCTGCACAAATTTCCGCTGGCTTCCGCAGAAAGACCCGTTGGATTGGGTCATCGTCGGAGCAGGTTCAAGCAAACTGGTCCAAGCACGTTGGTATCAGAAAGAAGCAGGTGTCAAGTTCTCGGATCTCTCCATGAAGGAGAAGAGATTCAAGACACTGTACGCAAGTTTAACCGGCGGTCAAACCGTCGCAATTCCCAGGCCAGTAGCCACCGTCACGATTCCAAACAAGCCGATCGCCAGGTCGCTGGATGGATTGGACTTCGCCTTTGCGCCACCGATCGACGAAGACGGCTGGTGCGTTCTTGTCCAAAAGTCAACAACCGAAACCGCCAAACTCGAATTCAAATATCAAAGATCGAACGGTGCCAACGTCACCTGTTACGCAAAGATTGACGGTCCACGAATTGTCGAACCCATCGCGACGACGGAGGAGTCACCAATGGTTTCCGTAGGAGTCAGCGGAAGTGTCAGCGAGTCGTACAAATTACAAAAGACTAGCTTCGATCCGACACGCTGGGAAGTTAAGCGAGAGGGCAAACTAACCGGCGAGCTCTTGGCTGGGCAGCGTGGCGTCTTGCTCAACTACGATGGCGGCGGTAAAGCACTTGTCGTTCCAAAGAGCCGATCTGCCATCCCTGAAGGTGCGAGGGCGCTTGTCGTTTGGGTTCGTCCAGACGGTTCAAGTAACCGACTGAAGTCTGAATATCGAGACTCAGCGGGCGAAGTTATCTCGGTTGATTTGGGTTCCATGGAGGGTCCCACCGACCGAAATGGCTGGCGAGTCTTAAAAATCCCTCTGGGAGGGAAAGGCGTAGAATGGGTTTCACTTCTTGCTGTCGAATCAGAGCGAGAGCGAAGCGGGAGCATCGAAATTGGACCCGGCGCTTACATGTTCTGACACAATGTAAGTTGATGGCAACCGCATCAACTTCTGAACTCAAAGGGCTCTCGGCGTTTCGGGCGTTCCTCGAGATGATCAAGTTTGAGCATTCGATATTCGCGTTGCCATATGCCCTGATAGGCATGATGTGGGCGACTCCTGGCTTTCCAGGGTGGCGAGTTTTCTTACTGATTCTTATTGCTATGGTGAGCTGCCGAACAGCAGCAATGACCTACAATCGAATTGCCGATTGCGATATTGACGCGAGAAACGAGCGAACCGCGAGACGCGCAATCCCGGCTGGGTTGCTCAGCCTTCGAACGACCAACCTCTACTTTTTCGGTTCGATTGTGCTGTTCTTCATTGCCGCCGGATTGCTGAATACCGTCACATTGCTCCTTGCTCCACTCGCGATTTTTATCACGGTCTTCTATTCTCGAACGAAGCGGTTTACCTGGCTCTGCCACTTCTGGCTGGGTATGTCGCTGGGAGTTGCCCCGGCGGCGGCGTGGATTGCTGTCACCGGAAAACTCGCCATCGTTCCGATCTTGCTATTCCTAACCGTCACATTTTGGACCGCGGGGTTTGACATTATTTATGCGCTTCAGGACGAGGAGTTCGACAAAAAGAACGGCCTCTACTCGGTTCCAGCCAAGTTCGGCAAAGTGAGGGCCCTTCAAATTTCGCGAGGCTCGCACGGTGCGAGTTTGTTCTTTCTCGGCTTAGCCCTGAGCATCTATGGAGTCGGATTCGTCGGTGTCCTGGCCGGAATTTTTGCCGCGGGAATGCTGATTTATGAGCAGAGCCTGGTGAAGCCGAACGACCTCAGCAAGGTCAATATGGCGTTTTTCACGCTCAACGGGTGCATTTCGGTAGGCGTCTTCTTGCTTCTGCTCGTAGATCATTTGGTTAAACGATGAACAAGAATCTTCTCGGTCGAACGAATCAAGAGTTCCCTTCGCGGTGGCTAGCCCTTGCTGCTCCCGATGGAGGATTTTCCGAGGAATCACCTTCCGACTTCGTGTCAGCAGCGCGTGACTCTGGTCTGCCGATTGACTTCTCATCTCAGCCAGCCCTGTGGGGCGGGTGCATGCGCGGGGCAGACGAAGTCATTTTGATTCAGCAGGGCACCTACCAAATCGAACGGGCGACCAGCGAGGACCATGCAACTGATCTTGTTCAGGCCCACCTCATCGAGACCCTCTCGGCAATCGGTCGTGATTGCCTTGATTTCTACTTCCTTCGCATCCGTCGAACTCTCGAAGAGTATCAGGTAAACGGCGCACTGGCGGCCCTTGAAGCGGCGAGAGGTGAGGGGCACTTACGATTCATGGGACTGCACTCCACGGGGCACCCCCTGGCAGCCCTCGGACTTTGGCAGTTTCACGATGCGTTTGAAGTTGTGATGATTCAGGATAATGACGACGCCCGAACGACGCTGGAACCGCTCGCTGGGCAGCGGAGAGTTGGGATTGTTGGAGTCGGGCACGGTGAACCACGATTGGTCACAGTGCGCTCCAGTGAAGAAATACGCCAGGTGTCGGGGTGATTCTGTTTAAGACCGCGTTCGCGATTGCGGCGCTGGTCGTTTTGTTCGGTGGAGGATTCGTTGCAGTTCATAAGCCGTTCCGGGCGGGTCCGGCGATTGCAATTCTTGGCGCAGGCGTCCTGCTGTTAGGGGTCGCGTTTACCACCGGCTGGATTCGGTTCGCGTGCCTTGGTACGCTTCTGGTGATGTTGATTGCGTTACCGTTTTTTGGGAGGCGAAAATGAAGGTCGGAGTCGTCGGAGCGGGAGTTTCTGGCCTTCGCGTTGCTCAACTCCTTGAGGAGCAAGGTCATCGGATTTCGGTCTTCGAGGCTCGGGACCGCATTGGCGGACGGGTCTACACGACAGACCTTGGCAATGGCGCTGAATATGAGGCAGGTGGTGAGTGGCTGGATTCGGATCACCATCGTTGCCGTGCGGTGGTCGAAAAGTATTGCGGGGGGTTGGAACCCGCCGACCAGGAACCGGCACTTGCCTGCTACAAGGGTGAGATGCGCGATACAAGCGAGCTTTGGCCGGAGGCGGCGGAGGATGAGGAGCGTTTCGAGCACTCGGCGCGGGCTCTAGCAAGGCAGTTGGAACTGCCGGTTTGGAAGAACGTCGAATTTGCGAAGTACGACAGCCTCAATCTCGACTCTTTCTTAAGGCAGAACTGTCAGTCGGAGCAAGGGCAGTGGTGGCTGCGGGCGAACCTTCGGAGCGACGAGGGTGACGATATCGAGCGAATCGGTTTGCTCGGCTGGCTGGGCGGTTATGTTCACTATATCAACCGTGAGAACTTGAATCGCGGCGAGAGCGAGATGTCAGCGTTCCGGGTTCCGGGCGGGTTTTCGGGTCTGTTGCGTCATATGCGTGATAGTTTGCAGGGGCAGGTTTTTCTGGGGTGTCCATTGCAGAAGGTTGTCCAGGATTCGAGTGGGGTTGAGTTGCAGTTTGCCGATTCAGCCGAGCGGTTTGACCGAGTTGTTTTGACCTTGCCGCCGCCCTGTGCGGAACGAGTGATTTTTGAGCCGGCCCTGCCGGTCGCGAAGCGTTGCGCCCTAGAAGCCTGCGGAATGAGCCGGGCGATCAAGATTGTTTGGCGGTTCTCGCAGGCTTGGTGGCGAGACCGTGGGTTCTGTGGACGGTTACATTGCGACGGTCCGCTGCACCAGCTTTGGGAAGGGACACGGGGGTCGGAGCCGATTCTGACGGCTTACATCTGCGGCGATCGGGCGGTGGAGTGGACGCGTCTCGGCGACCCGGTGAGCGCAGGGCTGTATGAGATCGCGCAGATGTTTCCGGAGGCTCCCGCATTTTTTGTCCAAGGCGAGTTTCACGACTGGATTAACGATCCTTACTCACTCGGAGCATTTAGCCATCATGCACCAGGCTTTGCCTTGGACCACGCCGGGAACATTGGAACTGCCGAGGGACGGATCCACTTTGCCGGGGAGCATACGGCGACTTGGGTGGGGTTCATCGAGGGTGCGTTGGAGAGTGCGGAGCGGGTTGCGGCGGAGATTGGGTGACTTTTTCGCTATTCGCTGTCGGCAGTTCCTGATGAAAGAGTTAGCTATTCACAGCGCCGGTGACGGTCAGTTACTTTTGTTCGAGGGCACCAGGTTACTCTCAAAGCGACGGTCGAAAACCCTGACTCTCCGGTGGCTTCCGAGACGAGTGATTCGTTGGCGACACGAGTGGGCCATCGGTGATGAAGCTACTTGCCTAGAAGTCGTCTTTGAGTCGAACTGGACCCTTTCCCTTCGGTTCGCTGAGTTTCGTATCCAGAGTTCGCAGTTTACATCGGGTGTCCTCTCGGGGTTGAATCTTCTCGACGAGGCTTCGTTCCGCGAATACCTTTCGATGCGTAACTTGACTTTTAGACTTGAGGGAGCTCGGGAGCAATTTGTCGACCAGCACGGCGAAGTGGTGTTGGAACGTGTACCGGTCTGGAAGGATGACGAAACAAAGCAGGGGATCGTTGACAAGTATCTAGTTGCTCCAACGCTTGATTTGAAGCAAGTTCCCGCAATGATCGAAGTTTGTCGCTTCCATTCGATGGAATTCTGGAAAGGATATCGACTAGTTTGAGCGGGCTGACCGAGCGTAGCTCTTTGCAACCAGAGCGGTAACAAGTTGCCGCAGTCCATAATTCTGTTCATGCCAACGCTTCTGACGAACTTCTTATGGTGGGCAGATATGTCGCCTCGGTCGATGTTGATTGACGGAGGGCGAGTGGTGGTCGCTCCGACCACAGACAAGCTGGCAGAAGGCGAGGTTTTGGATTGTGGCGGGCAGGTTTTGTTGCCGAAGTTCATCGACGCGCACTGCCACATTTTGCCGACGGGGTTAGACCTTTTGAAGTTGGATCTTTCGGGGTGTGCGACTCAGGAGGAAGTATTGGAGGCGGTTCGAGATCGGGTTGCTTCTACCGAGGGGTGGGTGCTGGCGGTGCAGTACGACCAGACGAAGTATCCGGGCGGGCGGCACATTACTCGCGCGGAGTTGGATGCCGTTTCTGGTTCGCGGCCGATATTGTTGCGGCACTACAACGGCCACGCGAGTGTTGCGAACTCGGCGGCACTAGCGGCGGCGGGAGTGAACGAGCAGACTCCGGAACCGGCGGGCGGAGAGTTTGGCCGGGGGGCGGATGGGCTATTGAACGGCCTCCTCTTGGAGACGGCGCATGAGTATGTATGGGAACGGACTCCGAAGGTGAGCCGTGAGGAGATGGTGACGGCGATTCTGGCGGCGGGCGAGAAGATGGCGGACCTGGGGATCGGGATGGCGGCGGACATGATGACGGGCCGTTTTAACCTGGAAGACGAGGTGTGGGCTTACCGCGAGGCGGCGCGGCGCGGGTGCCGGATTCGGACTCGGCTCTACGTTCAGTGGCGCGAAGTGTTTGGCCCGAAAGGCGTTGGGCTAGCACGTTTGCGCGAGTTAGAAGCTTCGCTCGACGATCCCGACCGAACGAGGATTTGTGGGATCAAGTTATTTGCAGATGGAGCAATCGGGTCGGCGACGGCGGCGATCTATAGCTCTTACACTGGTCGCGAAGCGAACGGTCCGAAGGTTTCTCGTCACGGGCGGAAGACCGAGGCAGAGGGGACGAGCGGACAGCTCATCTACTCGCCAGAAAAGCTTACGGAAATGACCCGGGTCGCCAGCGACGCGGGATACCAAGTCGCGATTCATGCGATTGGTGACTATGCGACTGACTTGGTGCTGGACGCTTTTGAGGCGACGGGTTGCTCCGTACGGCACCGCCTGGAGCACGCAATGATTCTCAGCGACTCCCAAATCGAGCGGATAAGAAACTTGAACCCATTCGTGACATTCCAACCTGAGTTCTTAATGAGGTTTGGCCATGCGTACCGCCTCCAGCTTGGCGAGGAGCGAACCGCGCTTCTTAAGCGCTCAAGGAGCGTTCTTGATGCAGGAATACGGCTGAGCTACAACTCGGATCGGCCGATTGTGCCAGGGGACCCAATGGACGGAATTCGAACCGCGACCAAACGACCGCAAGGCTTCGAACAAAGCGAGAATGTGAACCTCCATGAGGCGATTCTTGCCTACACGGTGGCTGGCGCCGAGGTCTGCGGCGACACAAACTTGGGTGATTTAACCGAAGGCAAGCTAGCTGACTATCAGCTGATTAGTCTTCACCGCTGGTCCGAACTGCTTTGAGCTCTTGGTAGCGGCGGTCGTCTTCGAGGCACTCAGCTGACCATTTGACTTCGTCGTAAAAACTAGTGATCAGGCCTTTGATGACGGGCCGCATGTCTGGGTTCATTTCGTAGGTGAGCCAGCGTCCGTCTTGGCGGGGTTTGAGGATTGCGGCTTCGCGGAGTTTGAGGAGGCGAAGGTCCACTGTGTGACGATCGAGTTCAAGGATGGCTTGGAGGTCTTGGATCGTCGATGGCGTTCGGTAGGTTACGCGAATAATCCTGATGGCAATGGGGTCTGCAAAGCACTTTCCGAAAGTGAGAATTCGATCCATTTCTTGGTTATACGATATTCGTACGGCTTTTGTCGTTAGTTGCACAATTCTGGAATCTTGGTTCGGGTTTTTGGCTGAGGGTTCAGCGAAGGAAGCTGTAGACTAGAAGAGTGGAAACCAAACCTGACGCTCGTGGCCGTTTTGGCGCGTTTGGGGGGCGATTTGTGCCGGAGACACTGATGCCCGCCCTCGAACAGCTTGATGCTGAGTTCGAGAGAGCATGGCAGGATTCGGCGTTTCGGACAGAGTTTAACGATCTGCTTCGGGAGTATGTTGGTCGTCCAAACCCTTTGACTGAGGCGAAGCGGCTCTCAGAAGATACCGGCCTACACATCACGATCAAGCGGGAAGACCTAAACCACACCGGGGCGCACAAGATCAACAATGCACTTGGCCAGGCTCTGCTGGCGGTTCGGATGGGCAAGAAGCGGATCATCGCCGAGACTGGCGCCGGACAGCACGGAGTCGCGACGGCGACTGTTTGTGCGTTGCTGGGACTCGAATGCGAGGTTTACATGGGTGAGGACGACATCGAGCGGCAGATGCTTAACGTGTTCAGGATGAAGCTGTTAGGGGCAAAAGTGAACCCGGTTTCTTCGGGTACCAAAACCTTGAAGGATGCGTTGAACGAGGCGATGCGCGATTGGGTGACCAACGTCGATTCGACCCACTACATCATCGGAACGGCGGCGGGCCCGCATCCTTACCCGTACATGGTTCGAGAGTTTCAGCGAGTGATCGGAGATGAGGCACGGGCGCAGTATCTTGAAAGATATGGCATGACTCCCGAAGCAGTTGTGGCTTGCGTTGGCGGCGGAAGCAATGCGATTGGATTCTTCGCGGGCTTTTATGGTGACGATTCGACCCGTATGGTTGGTGTCGAGGCCGGGGGGCGTGGATTGTCCTCGGGCGCCCACGCGGCTCCGCTGACGGCGGGTTCACCGGGGGTTTTGCATGGGTCTTATAGCTATTTGATGCAAGATGATGATGGTCAAGTGATCGGAACGCACTCGGTCTCGGCGGGGCTGGATTATCCGGGCGTCGGGGCGGAGCACTCTTATCTGAAGGATTTGGGCCGGGCGGAATACGTTGCAGTGACAGACGAAGACGCACTGGATGCGCTTCAGTGGGTCGCGCATCGCGAAGGACTGATTTGTGCTTTGGAGACGGCGCATGCGTTTGCCGCTCTGCGGATTCCGGGGCTGTTTAAGCCGGGCGAGCGAGTGATTGTCAACATGTCAGGTCGTGGCGACAAGGACATGGTGACGGTGGCTGGGCTGCTGAAACTGTAGTTCCAAACAAGTTCCAAACACGATTTCGCCTGAATCTCCGTAACATATCGTCTATGAGATGGTTCACCACGGAAGAGCTTGATATTCAGAAGCAGAAACAGCTTGGTTTGGTGATTGTGGGTGGGCTGTGCTTTAGCGTTCTGTCGGGGTTTGGGATCTACGCGCTAGAGGCGGGGCGACTGGTGTTTACCGGCAGTGCCTCCAATCCAACTTTTCTTCAGGTGCAGAGCATGACCACGAAGGTGCTGGTTGGGATAGCGATGTCAGGGATCGTCCTTGGGGTCTGTGTTACTCTGGGCGGTTTTGTGTACGGGATCTTGGAGGACAAGAAGAAGAACCTTGGGATTCCCAGAGTTTTGGAGCGGGCACGAATTATTGCTCGGTATGGAGTGGATTTTCAGGGGAACTACGTGAATGATGAGCGGCAGTTTGAGAGCCACGACGACCTGCGGTTTTTTGTCCGGATGAAGAGTCCTGGCGAGGGTTCGCTTGAATATGAGTGCTCTCGGCGGGTGTTCGAGTTTTGTGCTGAGGGGACGGTTGGGGACGCCGAAATTCAGGGGCAGTGGATCCGGGGGTACGTCGCTTATCGGGATATGGTGGAGAGTCCGGTGGGGCAGACAATATAGAAAACAGCCCCAGTACTTCAAACACTGGGGCTGAGATTAACTGCCGTCTTCTTTAGAGGCCTGGCTTGGTGCCGCCTTTGCCCTTTCCGGCTCCAGCGCCGCCCGGTCCACCAGGACCGCCGAATCCGCCTTTCTCGCGCATCTTGGCTCGCATTTCTTTGACCATCTTCTCGTACTCAGCGTATTTTGCGTCGCCCATAGCCTTCTTCATTCCGGCTTGGTAGCCATCCATGACGGCCTTGAACTTGTCTCGCATGGCTGGGTCTGGCTTCGGTCGCTCGCCGCCAGCTGCAGGCTTGGGCATCCCCTTCATCAGGGCTTCCATCTTGGTTTTGGTCTCTTCTTTGACCTTCTTGACGGCGTCCATTTGTGGCTTGGTGAGCTTGAGCTTGGCGAGGATTTCGCTGTCCATTCCCATCATCATTCCTGGACCGCGGCGCATTCCTCCACCCGGACCACCTTGGCCACCTGGGCTGAGCTTTCCGCCACCGCCTTGGCCCTTCCCACCGCCGGGACCTGCACCCTGGGCGAATACGGTTACGGTTAGCGCCGACATGACGGCCAGAGCGACGAAGTTTCGGATTACGTTTTTCATTTGTTCCTCTTTATCTCCCCTGTTGGAAACTTCCCTATTGGAAATTGGATCGATGAGAGCTTCAACGATCCAACAGATTCTTAGTTCAGTGCCGTGGATTCTACTTAGAAACTTTGGGTCTTTCTGACTAATGGGGACGTGTTGGGCAGAAAAAAGCCCCCGCAACGGCATTCATGTCGCGAGGGCAAAGCGTTGACGGTTAGTTTCCGCCGTCCTTCTTATCTTTGGCTTTTTTCGCCAAAGCCTTCATCCCTTTTTCATAGTCTTCGTACTGGACCGGGGTGAGAATCTCCTTCAGACCCTTCTTGTAGTCCTCGACGACTTCTTTGACTTTCCCGCGCAGCGCTGCTTTGTCGTCGCCCTTGGTCTTACCCTTCATCAGGTCCTTGAGTTTGGCTTCGGTCTCGCTCTTCAGCTTCTTGACGCCATCTTTTTGCTCGGCGGTGAGGTTGAGCTTTTCGAGGACTTCAACGTCTTTCTTGAGGAGCATCATCGGATCAGCCTTTCCGGCTTTGCCTTGCTTACCTTTCTTTGCTCCGCCTTGGGCCGGAGGGGTGCTCTGGCTTCCGGTTGTTCCAGCGGCCTGGGCATACGCGGTGACGGTTGCCCCTGCGAACAGGGCGGCGACGATGAGGGTTTTGAGAGACTTCTTCATGTTGTTCACGTTCCCGTTTTTGCCGGGCGATGGTGAGGAGAACGCCTTCACCGGAAGAAGGTTTAGTAGAGTTGCGCGGCTTGGGTCTTTGTGACCAATTCCTTAATGGCGGGGTGGTCAGACTCCAGAAATTGATCCGGAGTTCCAAGGAAGACCAGTTCCCCTTTGTGAAGAAATGCCACTCGGTCGCTTACTCGCCTTACGCTCATAAGATCGTGGCTCACCAAAAGACTCGTGACGCCGAGTTCTCTTCTCAGCTGGGAAATCAGTTCGTCAATTTGGTAGGTAGTGATTGGATCAAGGCCAGTGGTCGGTTCGTCGTAGAGCATGATAGAAGGAGAAAGGGCGATGGCGCGGGCCATTCCGACACGCTTGCGCATTCCTCCACTCAACTCGCTCGGGAGAAGATGCTCATTGCCTTCTAGCCCGACTCGGGAGAGGGAATCCTTCAAGAGCGCTCTCTCGTCTTTAGAATTCAACTTCAGATGGCGACCAACTCCGAAGAGGATGTTCTGTTCAACGTTGAGGTAGTCGAAGAGCGCTGCACTCTGGAATACCATCCCCATCTTGCGACGAGCTGCTTCCGGATCGGAGCGAACCTCAACCGAGTCGACCCGAACCGAACCCGAAGTCGGCTGAATCAGTCCCGCAATGCATCTCAAAAGGGTTGTTTTGCCGCCTCCGCTGCTTCCCATCACTGATACGATCTCACCTTTACTGACCGTAAAAGAGATGTTCTTGAGAACTTGCTTGGTTCCAAAGGACTTCGAAAGCTCGGTCACTTCGATCATAGACCGCGCACCTTTTTGAAATCGCTCGGCGACATTCCGAACCTCTGGGCGAAAGCCCGCGAGAACGTTGCAAGGCTGGAGAACCCGACGGCTACGCCAATCTCCGACACTGATCCCTGCCCCTGCTCGAGCATCATCCTCGCTTTCTCGAGGCGAGTTGCAACGAGGTACTTGTGGAAGGGCTGGCCGACTGACTGTTTGAACAGATAGCGGAAATGAGAGGTGCTCATCCCGACTTTTCCGGCGATGTAGTCGTCAGTGATCTCTTTCGAGTAATTACGATCAACGAGGCTTAAAGCCCGGTCGATAATTTGGGGCTGGACTTCTTCGCTGTAGAGCCATGAGCCAACCACTTTGTCGACCATTTCCCTTGCAGACTCTTTGAGAGCCTCCGCTGTGGAAACTTGATCAAATCTTCGAGCAGCCTCGAGCTGGACTCGGTGAAGCGAACGATCTCCGCCAGCCTCAAGCATTCCGGCAGTGACGATGGCAAGGAACGTGAGGGCTTCGCTTCGGGCCTCCTCCAAATCCGGCGATCGGTCTAGTGCTGCCACGAGCTGATCGACTGCCTGAGTGAACCGAACACGATCTCGCATTCGGACAATGCCACCAAGCTCCGCGAGAGAAACTCCGCCGGAGCCGGTGTGAAAGGGACACTTCCCTTTCGTCAGGGGGACCTCGAAAACGACATCGAAGATAACAAAGTTCGCGTGCTCGCTTGAAGCTTGGAAGATGAGGCGCTCTGAACCGGAAGGAAGCTGAAGCTCAATGACATCAAGCCGAACCCGGGTACCGCCGAGCAGAGCACAGCCGACGGTAGTTAGACGACAGTCGGGAGCCATTTCGAACTCGAGAAGTTCGGTTGCAGAGGCATCGCGGTAGTGGCGACCGGCGACAAGATTCTCCCGCCGCAGTTCACCGTTGGAGCCCAAAACCACTAAGGAAGCCCCGGCAGAACCCTTGCGATCAGAACCAAGCGCAAAGATGCCCACAACACTGACTGAACGAGCACTAAGAGGAACCGGAATTGCCAATGTCGCTGGCGAAGAACCCGACTCCCAACCTGGATCGCGGCTGAGCTCCGCCGCGAGCGGGCGCAAGTGCAGATCGCGAAGCACCCCTGAACGGGGGAACTTCGCGATCTCGTACTCGGCGCCGCTGTCGACGTCCAGCATTACTTAACTGCCGTCGTCGTGTGAGGGAGGTGACCGAAGGCCGACTCGCGCATTCCACTGACCCGCGAACTAATCAACTCAGCATCCTTCTGGAAGTAGATTGGGATGAACGGGGCATCTTGGAGAACGATGTCTTCGGCTTTGCCATACAGTTCTTTACGTTTTGCTTCGTCAAGAATTCCGTCGGCCTCAGCACAGAGCTTGTCGTATTCGGCGTTTTTGTAGTTGACCTTGTTCTCGTTGCCGTAGCTGGCGAGGAGCTGAGAGAGAAAGTTTTCGGCGTCTAGGTAGTCCGCCGACCAACGCATATGGAACGCAGGGAGCTTTCGGCTATTGTGCTCCTTGAGGTAAGAACCCCACTCAACCTTGCGAGGCTGGAACTCGATTCCCAAGTTTTGTTTGAGTTGCTGCTGGATTGCTTGAGCAACCAACTCCACGTCTGGTCGTCCGTCTCGATAGCTGAACTGAACGGCCGGGAAACCCTTTCCGTCGGGGAATCCGGCTTCGGCGAGAAGGGCTTTGGCCTTGGCAAGATCGAACTTGAGGTAGTTCGTGGTCTCTCGGAATCCGAATACGCTTGGAGGGAGAATCGAATCGGCGCGACGGTTGACGCCGCCTAGAATGTCGTTGACTATCTTGTCTCGGTCGAGTGCCATTCCAATGGCTTGGCGAACTCGTCGATCTTTAAGAGCAGGAACGACGTCGGTATTGAGGCCAACGTAATACATCGCAGGGCGGTCAAAGGTCTTGAGCTGAGCTTTGAGGGCAGGATCCTTTTCGATGGCGGCAAGGTCGGCTCGCTCTAGGGTCACCAAATCGGTCTCTCCGGTTTTGAATTTATTGAGACGGCTCTGGGCGTCTTTGATGACGGGTCGCTCGATCTTCTCCAGCGCAGGTGCTCCGCCGTGGTAGTCCTTGTTTGCAGCCAGCACAACGATTTCCTCAGGAGTAAACTTCTCGAACTTGAAGGGACCGGTTCCGATCATCTGTTGAACCGTCGCCATATCCTTCATTCCGTCAGGCAGGGCCTCTTTTGCGTAAACGTACGCACACGCATAGGTTAGCTTTCCGAGGAAGTATGGGCGTGGCTTGTCAATAGTGACTTCGAAGGTGTAATCATCAACGACCTTGGCTCCAGTGATCTCCTTCGATTTCCCGGCTAGCTTGTCTCTCAGGCCAACGATGTCGGACATGTACGTTTCGGCAGTACTTGAGCCGTAGTCACGAGTTCCGACCCTCTCCCAGCACCACTTGAAATCAGCAGCTTTGAGTTCACGACCGTTATGGAACTTCACGCCCTTCTTGATGTGAAACACATATGTTTTGCCCCCATTGGTGATGTCCCACTTCTCAGCCAAGTTCGGCTGAACGGTATTGTCCTCGCCCCATTTGACGAGACCCTCGAAGACTTGCTGGCACACATCGATGGTGTCGCCATCCTGGACCTTGCCTGGATCGAGTGAGGTTGGGTTAGTTGGGAGTGGGTATCGGAAAACTCCAGCCCTCCCTTCTCCGCCGCGCGAGCTGAAACCGCCGCTGCCGCCCGAACCCGAACCGCAACCGACGAGGGCAATCGAAATTGCACCAATGACCAAGAGACCGAATGCTCGCATCTTAACGAGCATTTTACTTGAACTTAGGTGCCGCTGGTTCCGAATGCCAGAGACTCCATGAGATGGCTTCGTGCTTTCAGCGGAGCCTCGCAGATGTTGAGCCAGAATGGCTGAAGGGCATTAAGCGTCTCATCTACAAACTTGAGTCCAGGAGGAGGCTCATCCAGTCCGACAAGCGCATTGAGACCATAAAGAACTTCCGCCCGGACAATGAAACGGTCTGAGTATTCACCGGCTACCTCGCGGCAGATATAGCCGCCTGCCTGGGGCGACACCATCGCTTCGGCTTCCTTCACCTCCACCCCGCTTAAGACACAGGAGGCGAAGCTTGGAAGGAATCCGGTTTCGGCAAGAAGTGCGACTTCCGCCCAAGCCAAAGCGACTTTGGGCTTGGGGTGCTTCTCGATGGCGCCAAGAGCCTTGAAGCAGAGCTCATAGACTTCCTCGATCGGGTCTTCGTAGGGTGCAACATACGAAACAATCTCTGCCCATGCTAACGCGAGCGTGAGCCGCTCGTAGTCCTGTCGCAATCCGCGAAACGCGGCAATTGGCTGGGCTTGCTGGATGAACTTCTGGTGCCGACCATTGGCGAAGGTGAGCTGAGCTACAGAAAGCGGTTCACTCACCGAGCGAAGTCGCGAAGTCGGCTTGCGGGCGCCCTTTGCCACCAAGTCGATCTTGCCAAGTTCCCGCGTAAAGCAAACGAGACGCCGGTCAGATTCACCGGCGTCTCGTCGTCTCAGCACAATGGCTTCGACCGTGTGCTCCATTACATTCCGATATGCAGGATTCGTTTCATCAAGAACTCGTCCCAGATGAAGTACATCCGGTCGATAACCAGCGAGAACCGCATCATAACCGTGCTTCCGAAGATCGCGCCAAAGCCGATCATCAGCAGGTACCGACCCGCCACGTTGAAGTTCTTCAGGGCCTTGTTCTTCACTTCAAAGCTAAACAGGAAGTAGCTGAGAACCGAAAGCAGCGTGAAAACAAACAGCGCGTTGGAGATCGCCTGCGACCAAGTGATCGTTACTGCCGCGAGCTCCGCAGGAGCGTCCGAGCGAACGATGAACTTATCGAAGGACGTTGGGATGACTGGAAGCATTCCCTGCTTCATTTGCGGGCCGTACACGGTCCAGAACGATTGGATTTGCTGACCAGACCAAATTCCAAGAAGGATTCCCATGGGGATCTTCGCCATCCAGTTGTGCTTCTTTGTGAAGACCATGTATCCCATGGCTCCGATTGGCACTAGCAAGATGTACGCCCAGCGACCTGGCTCGGTGACGGCCCCAGTTGTTTCAACAACACCTGTGAGCTTGTCCCACCAGATTTCGCGGAGCGACTCGGTCCACACCGCCACCGCAGACCACCCGGCTGCAAGGCCGAGGAAGATGTGCTCGAACACACGGTAGAACTTGTTCTCTTTGTAGAGAACGCTTAGGAGACCGATGGTCGCCAGAACGCCGGCTCCGGCGGCGATTGTCCTGTAGATTTCTAACTGCTCTGGCTTCATGCGTTCCCCTTTTGCTTCTTTCGAGCCGAGATCATTTCGTAGTTACCGATTCCAATCATGATGATCATGAGCAGAAGCGCAACGTGGAGGGTCGGATAGTACTTGGTGCCTTGCCCGACGCTGACGCCAGGCAGTGGAGCGATTTCTCCTTTGACCAACTCGGACGATACTGCGGTGACGCCGTTGGGATCTTTGACATTAACTCCCTTCTCCATCATCTGCTCCATATCGAAGACACCTTTGAGTCCACCGATGAAGCCCTTGATTTGCTTGGAGTTGTAGAAGACCTGGGTTTCGGGAACCATGACGCCGGTGACCGCGAACATGAGTGGAACGTTTTTCGCGCTTATGAACTGGACGTGGAAGTCAGTGGTCTTGGAGGCGGTGCAGTCGATGACGAGATCGAAGTCGCTGACGCTCTTGATCTTCTCCAGCACCGGGCTTTTGAATATCTGCTCCTGAACACCTTTGGTGTCGTTTTCTCTTCTCGAACCGAAGGCGGTTCGGATGTCCTGCGCAACGGCATTGATCGCAACATCAGAGTTTGGATAGTAGCCAGCGCTCACCCACTGGGTCCAGCGTTGGTACTTTTCTTCTTTGTTCGCTGTCCGCTCGGCGTTCACTTCGGCGATGACGTCAAGTGCTGCCCGAGGAGCTTGAGGGTCGGCGGTACTCCAGATGACGAACTTGACATTTTTTCGCATCAGGGTCCGCAGAATCGCTTTCATGTGACCCTTGCTTTCGCCCCGGGTTGAACCCGTCCAGTCGCTTCCGAGCAGGACAACGTCACCCTCTTTCAAAGCGGACAGAGTTTTGTAGAAGTCAACCGAAGGATCGCTTGGCTTATTCGGGATCGGAATCTTAAAGAACAGCGGAATCGAGCAGCACGCAATGAGCAGCGCATAGATGACGAACTTAGGAATGCCGCCTTTTTTCATGCCTTACCTCCTTTTTCGAGGCCGAGCCAGATTCGGAGGGCCATCGAGATGGTCCCAAGTCCGATTCCGAACTTGATTCCGGTGATCGCCGGAGTTTGGAAGGTGTTTTTGAGCCACCCTGCAACCTCCGTGATCTTGAAATTCATCAAGAAATCTGCGGATGCTGTCTTCTCTGTTCCTGCCATGGCCACTACTTTGTCGTCCCAGGCTCCGGCAACAACTCCCATCAAGGAGAGGATCACCAGTAGAGCAGTTCCGAGAAGGATGGTCGCTTCTACCGAGCGAGCTCGGAAGGCTCGGTAGGCCGCCGAGAGAATGAAGAACGCGATGATTGAGAACATCGCTGCATCCATCTGTTGAAGGAGTCCGTCGAACAAGAAGTCACGGATCATATTGACCGTATGCCAATTAGCGGGATCGTCGAAGTCGACCGCCTTCTGGTTTTGGCGAACCATGAAGTCCGCATAACCGAAGGTGATCATGCTGAACATCGCGACCAAAAGGATTACGCTGAATGCCCAGTCCTTCTTCTTCCGTGCGATGTTCATGAGGTGAATCCTCAGCAAGCTAAAGATTCCTAGCCCAAGTAGGAACGCAGCGATGATCTGGACGAAGCTTGAGACAACTCCAAATGATTGCTGGAGGAACGAGCCGACTGACTCAACTCCATTTGCCGGAATCTCCGTTTTGGGGTCGAAGTTGATTGGCTTTGGCCAGTAGGTGTACGCGACCATGAAGCCGCCACTCAGGAAGGTCACGAGCCAGACTAGCGGACGGCGAGCCTGGATCGGGGTTTGCATCACCGCGAGGAAGAGGATGATCCCGAGGATCAGTCCGCCTCCGATGAACATTTTCAGGTCGCCCTGGGGGTTACGTGCCCATATTGTGTCGTTCATTTCGTTTCGGCCTCCTTGCCTGGTTCGGGCGGGGCCTTCTCGCGCTTCATGTCGAGGTCTTTCGGTGGCTTGTCAGCCTTGATCAGTCGCGAGACAGAGAAGGTGGCCTTCTGCTCGTCGGCAAGGGCACCGAGTTGCTTTGCAAGCTCTTCCGGGTTGCTCTTCTGGGCGTTATAAATTTCTTCAGTTTTAGCCGCCAGAGATCGTTGTTGGAATGATGCGTTGACGCAGCCCAAAGCGATGAAGCCGATCGCGACCATCTTTGACCAGTCCTGCCCAACGAGCGAGCCAACCATAATGGGGTCCCGAGTGAGATAAGCCGATGCAGCGTAGAACTCATCGCCAATGAGAACGTAGTCGCAAGCGGCGATGAAGAACGGAGTTTGGGTGGCTTCAGTAGATGAAGCGACTTGAATCGCGCCAATCGAGTTCGCGGTTTCGGCGAAGATCAGCGACTCAGCGTAGAATTCGCCCAGGAAAAAGGCGGCGGCAGTTTGCTCGCGGTGGATGATTCCAGAGACACCGGCCGCGAAGGCGAACTGGCGATCGGAGATGAAGCGGACGGAATCTGGATCGAATCTCTCGGGGTAGCCCTCGGATTGGTAGGTGTCGCGGATGACTTCTTGCGCCAAGGTGAACATCGACGCCGAGTAGGCGCACATGATGATCGGGTTACTGAACCGGGCGGCAGTTTTGGCGACGTGGGCACAGATGTTGATCGCCTGAACCGCGGTTGCGTTGACTGGATCAGATAAGCCGGGAACCATGAGAACCGGGCGTCCCATTTCTGTAGCGCGACCGACGGCCTCATCAATCGCGTTGAGACCCGAGATGCGGCGGATGAAAAGGCTTTGCCCTTTCCCGGCCCGCTTCACGTTGAACACGATGAATACGATAATCATCAGGGTGAAGAGCAGTCCAAACCACCCTACGTCCCAATAGTTCGCACCCAGTAGCTGGCTATCCAGCGACCAGGCTCCTAACTGTTTTTCTGGCATGAAGTCTCCAATAACTGCGGCTCACTATCCGGAATTTCTTCCAGGATACAGATGAGACGTTCGACATTATCCCGCTTTCTCAGCAAATTACTATATTGATTCACGAAATCGAAGCCTAAAAATGGAACCAACATCGGTGCGCTCACCATCGTCAGGTGGGCCATAACGTTGGAAATTGGCTTGTGCATCTCGAAAAAGAGGATCGCGGGGGCTTCGAGTTTGCGCTTACGAATCTCTCCTGCAGCTTTCTGCAGAAGTTCCTCGGTTTGCTCCTCGCTGAGCTCATCCTCCCAAAAATCGAACATCTTTGCCTGTATGAGAACGGATGATTTCCATAACCTGTTCCCGGTCGACAGTGTCGTCGAAGACCAATCGGACTCCTCGCGTCGCGTCGAGCCTAGATTCTGACTCAAACGGGGACAGTTGTACCGCGTTTTCTTCAACTTTCACGCTTTTCACCTTATCCCAGGTGATCGTGCTGAATCCGGCGGTCGCTCCGACTTCGGAGACTTCGCACTTTTTGCCGACCGTGTATTCAAATATGATGGGCGCTAAGAACCCCATCGCAAGCACCGCGAGAAGAGGGACGCGCATGATGAAGCCGGCGAGTACCGCTCCGAAAGCGACCGCAATGATCACTGCGGTGCGCTGTGGCGTCACTTCCGTAGATTTCACTTTCCATTTGGTCGTCATTCGACATTAGTTTAGCGGCTGCTTACAACCGGGTTGAGATTGATATGGCAGGACGTGCTGGTAACAGCGCAAGTCCTCCCTGCGCTGAATTGGCGAGGGCAATGTGAGGGCCCAGCAGGCCAACAACACGCCACCAAGAAAAACTGCCCCGCCCACTCGCTTTCGGAATGTCCTCTCGGACGCGACCAGCTTCACCGCCTCTTCAGCCTTTGGGAACACATAGCTCATCAGAGGGACAAACCAGAGCGCCAGGTACCCAAGGCCAATGGGAAAGATGAGGCATCCACCCTGAGCATCCCAGTTCCATGTCAGCATTGAGAGGCAAAACGTGCAAACCAACGCTCCTACAATTGCCACCAGGATCGCGGCCCTCATCATTATCCATTCTATGCTATTTGCGCATCTGATCGCGCCTCGATGCCTCGTAGAATCATATGATGGTGCTCTGCGCTGCTCTACTGCTTTACCCCGCCAAAACACTGTTTCGCGATGACTTTTACACTTACACCGAACGCGAGTGGGCTTATGCAGATTGGAAGCTGGGGCGGACGCAGTTTGGGTTGAAACCGGAGTGCCGGAATGGAGTGATGATCCTTAGGCACGAGACTTACAATCCGAAGGCTCCCGGAGAGACGTTCCTTGGAACCGAGCTTTACACCAAGCCGAACTTCACGCTTGAAACCGGGCTTCAGATCACGGCGAAGGTTCGGGTTAAGAATCCACCGCCGGGGATGGTGGCTTCGATTTTCACTTACTCGACCGACAAGCTCGGGTCGGACGAGATTGACTTTGAATTCCTCACCACCCAGACCAACAAAGCCAAAGGCGACCACCCCGTCCTCGTCACCAACTGGAACGATTGGGACGAAAAGAAGGAGCTTTATGGGAACAAGATCAATCACTCGCCGGAGACGGTGACTCCGAAAGGGTTGAACACGGCGGATTGGAACATGTACACCATCCGCTGGTACCCGGATCACACGGATTGGCTGGTAAACGGAACCCTGGTTCGCACGAGCAAGGACGCCGTTCCCAACGCACCAACGCCCATCCGATTCAATTTCTGGGCAGCGGCGAAGTCGTGGACGGAGGCGTACTCGGCGGAGTATCAACCGACTGCCGATCCGTCCAAGAACCAGGTTTGTACCTACGAGATCGACTATGTTGAGGTCAAGCGGCTTCCGTAGAGAGCACTTTTGACTCGAGGAGCCAGGCCAACATCATGCCAACTGGAGGTCCAACCAGATACACCCAAAGGGTTCCGTAAGTCGCCGAACCACCGACGAGATCCGGCCCGAGGGAACGAGCAGAGTTCATCGAGCCTCCGGTGATGTTTCCACCCATCATGACGAGCAACACCACTGTGAGCCCGATCACCAACGGAGCAAACGAGTTCTCTTTGCGGATCACCGCGAAGATGACAGCCATGAGAATGGCCGAAAGGACGGTCTCGGTGCCAACGTTTCGAATTGCCTGATCCGGGGCCGCCGGGACGTGAGTTCCGAATGCCCCACCAAAGAGGAGCAGACCCAGCAGTCTGGCGGCTAGGCCGCCGAGAAATTGAGCCGCCATGTAAGGAATCGCATCCTTCTTGTCATGCTTGCCACTTAGAGTGAGCGCAAGCGTTACGGCCGGATTGAACTGGGCACCCGAGGTCGGGCCAAAGATGTAGATCATCGCTGTCACCGCGAGTCCGGAGACCCAGGCGGCGATGGCGAGATCGGTCTTTGCTGCCGACGCCATGACGGGAGCAAAGACGATTCCAAACGTCCCGAGGAACTCGGCAACGAGCTTTCTGTTCAACCCATCTCCTCCAGGAGTTTCACCATGTGTCCTCGAATCTGGTCACGGATCACGCGAACAGTCTCGATCCCCTGTCCGGCGGGGTCATCGAGACCCCAATCTTCGGTGAGGATGAACTTGGCGGGACATGCGGCGGCATCGACGCCGCAACCCATTGAGATGATTTTGTCCGCACCATCGACCATGTCTTGGGTCATCAGCTTCGGATGCTGCCCTTCCATGCTGATTCCGAGTTCCGCCATGGCTTCGACGGCCATTGGGTTGAGCTGCTTTCCACCGACAGTTCCGGCGGATTCGCCCTTGATGTCAAGACCCCGAGCTTTGGCCTCATGATTCACGAAGGCCTCAGCCATTTGAGAACGACCTGCGTTATGGACGCAGAGGAAGATGACGGTCTTCATTTGCAGCACTCCGTTCCGCAGCAGGCTCCCTCTTTCGGCTTAGATGCGCGGATGAAGGCTCCCATGATCCGACCATCGAGGTTCGACTTTTCGTCGGCGGAAAGGGCGCTGACCTCTGGCGAAGTGCAGGTCGTGGCCTCAAGGTCGGCGAAGGTGTAGCGGCGAGTCGGTTCGATCGATGCATTCTCAAATCCAGCGTTCGCGAGCTTTCCGAGATACTCGCTGTACTCCATAGCTCCGGCGACGCAGCCAATGAAAGCCTCCATGTCAGCCCGAACTGCAGGAGGAAGTTCGCCCTCAACGACAACGTCGGAAACAGCGAAGCGTCCACCGGGCTTGAGGACGCGGAATGCTTCGCGAAGGACGGCGTCTTTGTCGCTTGACAGGTTGATGACGCAGTTCGAGATGATGACGTCGACCGAGTTGTTTGGAAGGGGGATCGATTCGATGTGACCTTTGAGGAACGAGACGTTGGTGATTCCGCTTTCCGCCTTGTTTCGCTCGGCAAGAGCGAGCATTTCGTCGGTCATATCCAGACCGAAAGCAAACCCAGTTGGCCCGACTCGGCGAGCAGAAAGGAGAACATCGATCCCTCCCCCAGAGCCGAGGTCGAGGACGGTCTCGCCTTCGCTGAGCGAGGCGAGGGCAGTGGGGTTTCCACAGCCAAGCGAAGCGAGGAGAGCCGCTTCCGGGATGTCGCCTGCTTCGGATTCACTGTAGAGGTTGCCGGTGATGACATCTCCGCCGCAGCAGCTATCGTTGCCGCCTCCGGTGTTTCCGCCGCAGCAGGCGGCACCCTGGCCGTTGAGGACGGTGAGCGCGGCGGCGCCGTACTTCTCGCGAACGATTTCGCGTACGTCTTCTCGGTCGATGAGTCTTGTGTTTTCGTTCATTGTGTTAGCAACAGTTGGTTTGGTCGTTGGGTTGGGCGAGTGTTTTCAAATAGTTGGAGAGGGCGAGGAGGGCGTCGGGTTTAAGGGTGCAGAGCATTCGCTTCCCTTTTCGTTCGATTTGGATAAGACCCGCGTCTTCGAGCTCGTGAAGGTGGTGGGAGATCGTGGAGCTGATCTTCTCTTCGCCGGTGATGTGGCAACAGATTTCTCCGGCGGTTGGACCTTCGACTCCACCCTCATCATCCACCGAGGCCCTTCCGCAGCACATAGAGGAGAGGAACTCCACAATGTGAAGCCGGGTTGGGTCACCAAGGGCTCGGAATGCTAGACGGTTCGTTTCGACATCCATCGAAATGATTCTACGCCATTATTTCGATGAAATGCGAAATGTTTTCAGTTTTTTGTTTCGGCGAGGGCAAGAAACTCTTCGACTTCTCCCGCAACGAGAATTGGCAGCAGAGGAGTCAACTCATCAATGGGCCAATCCCACCAAGCGACGGTCAGCAACCTCTCGACTTGATTGGAGGCGAATCGTTCTCGGATGAGTTTCGCGGGGTTTCCGCCGTAGATCGAGTAAGCCGGGACATCAGACGTCACCACGGAGCGCGCGGCAATGATAGCACCATCGCCAATAGTGACCCCTGGCATGATGAGCGCCTCGTAACCGATCCAAACATCGTTGCCCACGACCGTATCTCCCTTGAACGGAAAAACTGCGCGCTCGGAAAGCGCGGGTTCCCAGCCGTCACCGAAGATGTAGAACGGGTAGGTCGAGGTTCCGCTCATGATGTGGTTTGCACCGTTCATGATGAATTTCACACCTCGGGCGAGAGCACAGAATTTTCCGATGATGAGCTTGTCGCCGACGAACGGAAAGTGATAGAGAATGTTTTTCTCGAACTCGGCTGCCCCTTCGGGGTCGTCGTAATAGGTGTAGTCTCCGACGATCACGTTTGGGTTCGAAATCGCGTTTTTGATGAAGCAGACCTGCTCAAAACCCGGAACGGGGTGAAGCTCGGTCGGGTTGGGTCCGTTCATTCGGTTGGACTAGGATACTTGGAGTGGACCGTTGGCTTTTAGATTTTGGTTATCCGAACCTTAACTTGCGGAGCTTGGGGATCGCTCTAAAAGCCATGTCGTCACTGCGAAACTGCGGAACTGAGCAACTTCTAACGTCCGCACCAGCCGGGTAAACTTCCCCGCAGAAATGTCAGTCCTCGTCGACAAAAACACCAAAGTCATCGTTTGCGGAATCACTGGGAAAGAGGGTGGATTCCACACCGAACAGATGATCAACTACGGAACCAATATCGTCGGCGGAGTGACCCCCGGAAAAGGCGGTCAGGAGTTCCTGGGCAAGCCGGTTTTCAATACGGTCAAAGAAGCCGTAGAGGCTACGGGTGCGGATGCGTCGATCATTTTTGTTCCACCCCCCTTTGCGGCTGACTCCGTTCTGGAGTGCGAAGCGGCGGGGATGCCATTCGTGACCTTGATCACGGAGGGAATCCCAATCTCGGACATGACGATGGTTGTCAATCGGCTTAAGGCTAACGGCGTCACCCGGTTGCTCGGCGGAAACTGCGCGGGAATCATCACTCCGGGCGAGTGCAAGATGGGCATCATGCCTGGGCACATCTTTATGCCGGGCAACGTCGGAATGGTGAGCCGATCAGGAACGCTTACCTATGAGATTGTATGGGAAATGACCCGGGCCGGATTTGGTCAAACCACCTGCGTCGGAATCGGCGGAGACCCACTTCCAGGAACTCGGTTCATCGAAGTCATGGAAATGTTCCACAACGACCCCAAGACCGAAGCAGTCGTCTTCGTCGGCGAAATCGGCGGCTCGGACGAGGAAATGGCTTGCGAATGGGTGAAGGCTAACATGAAGAAGCCGGTTGTTGGATTCATCTCGGGTAGAACCGCACCTCCTGGAAAGCGAATGGGCCACGCAGGAGCGATCATCAGCGGAAAGACTGGGACTCCACAGTCCAAGGTTGACGCGCTTCTGGATTGCGGAGCTTTGGTCGCTGACCGCACCAGCGACGTACCTGCTCTGCTCAAGCAAGCAATGGGCGGCTAGCCGCCAGTATAGGTACTGCTACTTCAAAACCTGAACTATCTCGCGGAGGTAGTAGCCACCCTCATTGCTGAGGTAAATCACTGATCGGCCGAGGGCCTCCGTTTCAATGAGTTGGATGGCACCCTGGGTCATTAGCAGTTTCCCACGGCTCTTCTCCGTTGATTCCGCAACGATATCGATGAGCGGATTCTGAGCCAAGTTGGAGTCGCCCTTTGATCGCACCACCTCGTTGAACACGAATTTCGGCTTCATCCCTGGTTCGGTCTGGCCGACCGACGGAATCTCGGAGATCGGCAAAGCCGCTCCCGTCGCAAAGCTCAACCGATAATTGCCGAGCAACTTGTAGTCGGGAGCGCCATCTTGTAAAGTGATAATCGGGTCTCCGTCAGATGTTCGACTGCCGTAGGCGCCGCCTTGATAGGCCATCTTTTCCAACCGTTGAGTCTTCTGGCCACTGTTTGTAACGAATGAGATTTCGGTCGGACACCCTTCGCCACAAGAGAACACAAACGCTTTTTGGTCTGTACGCGACCCACAGACCGAAACGCTTCTTCCGACTATTCGATCCTTGATGACCTTCGCACCTTGACCGACCGGGCAGTAGACAACCTTCCAAATGAGGTTATCACCGGATGATTTTCCGACCACCAAACTGCAGATCACTCCTCCGTTGGGGCCGACTGGATCGATATCCATCACCACTTCGCCAAGTTGAATTTCGAACAGTGTGGACTTAACCCCCGACTGGATATCGAAGCGGCCAACTAGACGCCGTGAGGTTTGTTGACCACGTGCGACTCGCTCGCGCTCTACCACATATGAATCTTCTACGAACTCCTCGATGAACACAACAGAGTTTCCGGCAGGGCTATATTTGACTTTGCTAAGATATTGTCCCAGCTTGATCGATGGCCCCACAACATACGTTCGATCCCCGACCGCAATTGATCGATAGAAATCCGCCTGGGCGAAACAAACCGCAATTGCTCCGCCAACCGCTACTGAAACGAGCCAACGCAAAGAAGTGATCATTTCCAGGTTTCTACAGAGCCTGCGCCCGCAAAATTGCTGATCGTTACGTTGGCGGCTCGAAACTATGATCTACTTTCCGGCACGTTTACAGTGGTACATCAGGTGGGCATGCACAAAGGCAAGAGTCTCATTCAGGTTCAACGGGCCCCCAACTGGATGAACAAAGCAAACCCAAGAGTCTTGAACACCCTCATCGATCCGTTTCTCTAACTTGGCTTGAAGTTTTCGGAGTTTTGCAGCCGCCGCTTCAAAATCCGCATTCTCTGGGCAAGCGGGAAGAGCTCCCCGGGCCGGAACTGGTATTGCGCTTAACATGAGGAAGTTGACGATCCGCCTTCGCAAGGCCAGTCCGACATGACGCCTTGGCATTTCAACTTGTGAGCGCAAGCCGAGCAGAACACCTGTATGCACCTGAGAAAGGTGATCCAGAACCTGTACCGGAGTCCATCCTTCTGCGGGACCTTTTGCACTCGCCAAATGCTCAATCGTCTGTTCTACGAGCAGGCCAACGTCGGTAATCGTAGCCAACTACCGGTTCCGTCGCATGTAATTGCTGACCATTCCGTCGGGCTTAGGCAAAAATGCTTCTTGCATCTGCTGCGCGGAAAACGCACTCGGAGTGGAGCCGGTTCTTGCGTATTCGAAGACCGCCGCGGTGTAAATCCCCTGCAGGCAGCTGCTCAGGATGGCAATTCCTAACCAAACCACAACCGCGAGCCCGATCGCCGCTACGATCACCCAAACACTTTGAGTGAAGCATGCCGCAATGATCATCGGAATCGGCAGGAGCGACAAGAATCCCATTGCATAGGAGATCCCAACGTTTCCAATGAGCGTCTCGCCCCAAGCCTTCTTGATCGTTTCAAACGACGAATTGATCGCCGAAACCGGCCCAATGCCCTCAAGTGCGAGAGAAGGCACAACAAAGAACGTGACAATGTTCCACGCCCCACCCAGCAAGGCGACGATGATCTGCCCAACGATCCCAACTCGTTCCGAAATCGCCTTGAGAATTGTTCCTACGGTTGCCGCGATCAAGCTCCACCCCAGGATCGGACCCAAGCGACTCTTCGCAACACTAATCCCTTCGCCAACCGAAGTCTTCTCTCCCCGAAGAGCTTTAGAAGCACAGTGAATCAGCGCGACGTTGAAGAACACCACAACGAAGTAGCTCACAAGGTAGTAGCAGAACGAGACAATGTAATACCAAATGGGAATCTGCTCTCGCGTCTTCGCGCCTGACTCAAACATGCCCGATTGATATGCACTGAACGCGATGGGAGCCAGGAAGCTTAACGACACAAAAAGAGTCGCAATTCCCGAAATGATCGGAAACAAAGCCAGGGTCGGCTGATTCCGCATGACTCCGAACGTTTGCTTGGCAAGCGCCCAGCTTCGATTGAACCTCTCGAACATACGCGCATTATACGCTCACGCGTCCCTGTGAGGTTTCAGTACACTTCAGCATATGCACGAGCGGTATTTTGATAACGCTGCCACAACTCCCGTGGACCCTCGTGTCGTTGAGGCGATGCTGCCCTGGTTTCACGAGTTTCCGGGAAATGCGAGTTCGTTGCATCAGTACGGTGCGAAGGCGATGGACGCGGTCGAGAAAGCTCGGGCTCAGGTCGCACGGTTGATCGGGGCCGAGGATCCTTCGCAGATTACGTTTACGAGCGGGGCGACGGAGGCGAATAACTGGGTGCTGCATGCACTGAAAGATCAGATTGAAGTGAGTGTCGTTGAGCACAGTTCGATTCGAGATACTGCCGAGAAACTCGGAATTCCGTTCTTCTACCCACCGGCAAAAGTAGCTCGGCCAGTGTCCGGGGTGGGGGTTCCACCTCGGCAGCCACTTCTGCGAGCTCAGATGCTGGTGAACAACGAAACGGGAACCATTTTCGACGAGTGGAATCGGGTTCCGGGAGCCTATCTGGTTGATGCGACACAAGCAGTTGGAAAGATTCCCTTTGAGGTGGGTGAACTCGAGTATGTTACGGGCTCGGCTCACAAGTTTTATGGCCCCAAGGGAGTCGGATTCCTGTATCAAAAGTTCCCTGGCTCGATCTCCCCATTCATCACCGGTGGTGGTCAAGAACGGGGCGAGCGATCTGGAACACTAAACGTCCCCGCGATTGTGGGAATGGGCACTGCTGCCGAGATAGCGAATGAAGAGATCTTTCGTCGGAGGGAGCAGGTGGAAAACCTGAATGAGGTCTTTTGGAACGTCTTTGATTGGGATTGGGATTCAACCAATCCGTTGAAGAGATACCTTGAGAATGGTGGAAACCGCCGCTCCCCCTACATCCTCTCCCTCTCATTCGCAGGAATCGAGGGGGAAACGCTCCTTATTGAGCTCGATCAAGCAGGGTTCTGCTGCTCGGCCGGAGCGGCGTGTAGCAGCCAAAACACCGAACCTTCACCAGTATTGCGCGCCTTCGGAGTTCCCGATGAATATATCCGTGGAACTATCCGAATCAGCTTTTCTCACCACAACACCGAGGAATCCACCGCCCAGCTCGCCCGCGAGATTAGGCGAATTGTGACGAAGTTGCGCAATCTACGCTGATTCAACGTAGAACTGAGAGGATGCTGAAACCTTTCGCTCGCTAAAAGACGTCTAAGTTTTTTGCTGTCCCCCAAGATAGCGTTTCGTTGTACTGATTTCCCGGTAAACTCAAAAGGTTTTCCAGAACATTGACAACTGGCACGCGTCTCGCTTGACAAAATATCAGTGGAGTGATACACCTAAAGGGCTCACAACACGAAAAGACCAACCATGCAAGGTTCGACGAGCCGGAGCATACCGAAAAGGTCAAACACGGAGTAACTAAAAGATAAATGGCTATTGAAAACGGCATCCCAACCCAACCGAAGCGCGGACGTGCAATTACTGTCCGAACACCCGGTCGGACCAACGGCTTCATGGAACCTAACATGACGTCGCTGGAGGATCCGTCCGCCGAGATCGAAGACGATGACGCTTCTGATGAGGAGCTTGAAGAGCTTGAGGCGGAGGCCGCCGCGGTACCGGACGACTCTGAAGAACTCGAAATGTGGATGCGACAGACCCGTCGCGCCCAACTTCTGACCCCTGAACAGGAAGTTCACCTCGCCGTGCTCGTTATGGCCAAGGAGCTTCTGGAGAAGGGCAAAGAGAAAGAGCTGCTCAAACTTCTTCAACGCAAGGACATCACTCACCCCGTTGGTAAGCCGACTGAGCTGAACCAGTTCATCAAGACCCGCGTTATCAACGAGGGTATTGAGGCGAAGAGGCACCTGATCGAGTCGAATCTTCGACTGGTTGTATCCATCGCCAAGAAGTACAACGCTCGAGGAATTCCTTTGGCTGACCTCATTCAAGAGGGCAACCTTGGTCTCATCCGGGCCGTTGAGAAGTTTGACTGGTCCAAAGGCTTCCGATTCTCGACCTACGCTACCTGGTGGATTCGCCGAGCGATTGCTCGCGCCATCATCAACCAAGGTCGAACCATCCGAATTCCGGTTTACGTCGCTGAGTTGATCAACAAGGTCGTCAAGACCGCTTCACGCTTGCAGCAAGAGCTCCAGCGCGAAGCAACTGAAGAGGAGATCAGCCGCGAGGTTGGACTCTCGGTTGACCGTGTTCGAGAGATGATGCGCGTTGCAGTCGAACCGATTTCTCTCGAAACTCCGGTTGGTGAAAAAGACAACTCGTCCATCGGTGACTTCGTGCAGAGCACGAACATGCCGACCCCGGGTGACGTCACCTGGTCGCTAATCCGACGTGAAGAGATCGACGGAATCCTCGGACGCCTGACCTCCAGAGAGCGAGATGTTGTTCGACTCCGGTTTGGACTTGACGATGGCCGTGCCCGGACGCTTGAGGAAGTCGGAACAGAGCTCAACGTCACCCGAGAGCGAGTCCGTCAAATCGAACTCCGAGCGATGAAGAAACTCCGCCACATCGGTGCCGAGCTCACCTCGCAAGGCTTCACCATCACACCTTCTCCGCACCACAACTAAGGTTGGACCGTTAAGGTTAAAGACCCCGAACCATGTTCGGGGTCTTTTCTTTATGGTCCAAAGATTGTTTGCAGTTGCTACTAGGCTTCTAACAACCGCAGGCGCAGTTTATCAATCATAACTTCCGCATGGCAGTCTCGCCACGAGTCATCTTCGGCCGACCGAATTAGCTCGATGGCCGGTATCGTGGGTCGGCGGATCGGAATCGAAGCTTGAAGTAAAGCGGCTCCTCTATTCACGCGAAGTGCGCACCCACACAGCTTTTGGCCCGTAGATACCGACACGATATCATTTTCAGACTTTCCGAGGAAGCAGTACGGACCGGTCGAGCGCTCGGCAAAACCAGCATCTGCGCCGAGAGCTGCATCGAAGCCTAAGTCTTGAAGCGCGAGGACCAACGGGTACACCATCTTCCGGTAGACAGCCCTGACTCCAACGGAACCTATGAGAGGAACCGACACTCCTACCGTCAGGTCGTGACCGTGCAGTACGGCGGCCCCACCCGTCTCCCGAATCGTCCAATTGTCAACGGAGGCATTAACCAGCGTCTCCTCTGGCTTCTGAAACCGTCCGAGAGTCACCCAGGTTTGGTCCCATTCGTAGATTCTTGCGGAAGGCTCGCCGCGCAGAGCGCCTTCAAAAAGCTCATGGTCCCGAGCCATTTGGGTTGCGGCGGTCCGGTCCGGATCGATGTAAACCTTCACTACAGTAAATCTGGCCGCCTCTCGCGAGTCCGCCTTTCTCCTTCAACCCGCCGCCACTCATCGATCTTTTTGTGATCACCACTCCGAAGAACCTCGGGTACTTCCCTTCCGCGCCAAACCGGCGGCTTGGTGTAGTTCGGAGCACTGAGGCCCTGCCCAGAGAATGAGTCTTCTTCGAGAGACTCGGCCGCCCCCAGCACTCCTGGCAAGAGACGGGTGATGGCATCGGCCATAACCAGGGCTGGCAATTCGCCGTTGGTCAGGACATAGTCGCCGACGGAAAACACATGGGTCGCGTACGCCTCTTCTGCTCGATGGTCGATGCCTTCATAGTGACCACAGACGAAAACGATCTGCTCGTATTGTGCAATTTCTTTGGCATTTTCTTGCTTAAATGGAATTCCGGATGGCTCCGTAAAGATGATTGCGATGCTCTGCTTGTGCAGATCCACGACAGAAGAAGGTCCAACGATTTTTCCGACTTCATTAGTCTTAAAATAGTAGTGAAAACGGCGCCTGTCTGAACTCTCAGGAGCCTCCACCTCAACTGTCTCACCAGCCCAGGCCTCCGCCGAAATCGGGATCAACTCTTCTATCGCCAGAGCAACAGGCTCGGCTTTAATCAGCATCCCTGGATGTCCGCCGTACGGGGTGTCATCAACTTTCTTGTGCTGGTCGTAACAGTAATCCCGGGGCGAAACCGCCCGAAACTCGACTAACCCAGCTGAAGCTGCTCGACCCAGAATCGAATGCTCCAATGCCCCGCGAACCATGTCGGGGAAGAGCGTCACAAAGTCGATTCGAGGCACAATGAGAGGGTACCTGTCTGCCATGTTGCAACTTGAATTCCGAAAGAACGAGACCGGCGCGATGCTGGTTTACACCAGGCCGGACGGCACTTCGACCTGGAGCAAGTCCGGCGAGTTCTTTGTTCTTCACGACCTGGTCCACCTCGCTGTCGAATCGGCCTTCGGCTTCAAAGAAGCGTTCTTTGGGCTAATCGCCCAAGGTCGTACGATTCTGTCGTTCGAGGATAAGGTGCCTGGTTCGCACGAACATCAACAGCTCCCCGACGAAGCGTATCTCGCCGAACTTATTGTCGGGCATCTCGACAACATGCGTCACAGCCCCGAGCCGCACGACTATCCGCTGGACAACCAGATTCGGCGAAGCGCGTCCGAGGCCAATCTCGCACTTTCTGAAGGCTACGAGCGCAAGCTCCACACAGCCGTTATCGTGATGAGTGATCTCCATCAGGAATGGCGATCCTTGCCGGTCGGGCAGGCACTCAAAAAATCCTTCCCGCTCCCGATTGCAGTCCCCTAAAGCGGTATTCTGATACCACTTATGTCGAACATCCCGGCAGATCTGAAATACACCGAATCGCACGAGTGGGTGCGTGTTGAAGGCGACGTAGCCACTATCGGAATCACCGACCACGCCCAGTCAGAACTCGGCGATGTGGTGTACGTCGATCTCCCGACCGTGGGCAAAACCCTGGCTATCGGCGAGACCTTTGGTAGCGTAGAAAGTGTCAAGACGGTTTCCGATCTGTACGCCCCGGTGGCTGGCGAAGTCATCGAGGTTAACGGCGAACTGGCAAGTGCTTCTGAGCTTGTGAACACCGATCCTTACGGACAGGGATTCATGATCAAGGTTCGCCTCTCGGGCGAAGTTCCGGGCACGCTGCTGGACGCCGCTGGGTATGGAGCAGTCGCTCACTAAGCCCTAATGCCTTATATCCCGCACACCGAAGCTGATGTCGCCGAAATGCTCGCCGTCATCGGCGTTTCTTCGATTGACGACCTGTTCTGCGAAATTCCGGCGAACCTTCAGCTTCAGCCGGGTTCTCTGGACATCCCGAAGGCGCTTGACGAGCCGAAGCTATACGCTCACTTGCTCGAGATCGCCTCGAAAAACGTCGATCTGAGCAAAGTCACCTGCTTCCTGGGTGCAGGAATCTATGATCGCTACATTCCGGCTTCCGTCGGAGCAGTCATCTCACGGGGCGAGTTTTTAACCGCCTACACTCCGTACCAGCCAGAAGCTTCGCAGGGTTATCTCCAAGCAATCTACGAGTTCCAGACGATGGTCGCTGAGCTATATGGCTGCGACATCGCTAATGCTTCGATGTACGACGGCGCAACTTCGATGGCGGAGGCGGCGATCATGTCGACCAGCCTCAACAAGCGGCAGAAAGTCGTCGTCAGTGCGGGTGTTCATCCTCACTACCGACAAGTTTTGGACACGTACTGCTGGTCCATGGATATAGAGGTACAGACCGCTCCGTCAACTAAAGGAGTCACCGTTCCCTTTGTCGATGACAAAGAAGCCGCCTGCTACATCGTCCAGTACCCCAACTTCTTTGGCTCAATCGAAGATCTCGCCGCCGTCCGAGAAGCATGCGACAAGAACGGCTCGACAATGATCGTCGTTACTGACCCGGTCGCCTGCGCCCTTCTCAAGCCGCCCGGACACTTCGGCGCAGATATCGTGGTCGGCGAAGGCCAACCCATGGGAGTTCCAATGGGACTCGGTGGACCTGGTGTCGGACTCTTTGCCTGTAAGAAAGAACTCATTCGCTTCATCCCGGGCCGAATCGTTGGAAAAACCAAGGAAGTCCACGGTGACAAACCCGGCTACGTCATGACCCTCCGAACCCGTGAGCAAGATATTCGCCGCGAGAAGGCCACGTCGAACATTTGTACCAACGAGGCTCTGATGGCTCTTGCCAACACGGTTTACATGATCGCCCTTGGCAAAAACGGCATGCGCTCCGTAGCGGAATCGAGCGTCAGAAACGCGCAGTACATGATCTCCGAACTCGAGAAAATCGGCATTGGGGCCATGACCAACAAGGTCTTCTGCGAGTTCGTAGTTGGCCTTCCGAAGGACGCCGAGTGGGTCTGCTCGGCGATGCTGAGCAAAGGAATCCTTGCCGGACTCCCGCTGGGCAAGTATTACGACGGTCCGCCCAATACGCTCCTGATCTGCACGACTGAACTCCGAACGAAGGACCAGATCGACACCTACGTTTCTGCCCTCAAAGAGGTGCTTGCCTAATGCGACAAACCACCGTTCCCGAGCCAAAACTCATCTTCGAAAAGTCCCGCGCTGGTCGCGTTGGCTGCAACCTTCCCAAGTGCGATACACCTTCAGTTGACCTCGGCAAAATCCTCGGCGAAACCCGCGAAGACCTTCACCTGCCCGAAGTCGGAGAGCTCGACATGCTCCGGCACTTTACCAACCTTTCGCACATCAACTACGGCATCGAGACCGGCTTCTACCCGCTGGGTAGCTGCACAATGAAGTACAACCCGAAGATCAACGAGATGACCGCACGGATGACGGGCTTCGCCAATCTTCACCCGCTTCAGCCGGTCGAAACCATTCCAGGTGCTTTGGAGATTTTACACGGCGTGCAGAGCATCCTCTGCCAAGTGACAGGCTTTGATTACATCACTTTGCAACCACTCGCTGGTGCTCACGGCGAGATGACTTGTCTCATGCTCGTTCGCGCCTACTTCGAGTCGCGCGGCGAAGGACAGAAGCGCAAGATTGTCCTTGTTCCAGACTCGGCTCACGGCACCAACCCGGCTTCCGCCGCTCGTTGCGGTTACGATGTCAAGTCGATTCCAACCGACGCTGAGGGCAACACAAACCTTGCGGTCCTGACTCAAGTTCTTGAGGAAATCGGCGACCAGGTCGCCGCGTTGATGCTGACCAATCCTTCAACGCTTGGGCTTTTCGAGCCAAACATCGAAAAGATTTGTAAGATGATTCACGATGCAGGCGGGCAGGTCTTCTGCGACGGAGCCAACATGAACGCAATGGTTGGTACCACCCGACCAGGCGATCACGGCTTCGACTGCATGCACCTCAATCTCCACAAGACCTTTAGCACCCCGCACGGCGGCGGGGGTCCAGGATGCGGAGCGATTGGCCTGCAAAAGCACCTCGAACCGTTCCTTCCCAAACCGGTGATCCGAACCGAAAACGGCAAAATCATCGCCGATGAAGACCGGCCAAAGTCCATAGGACGAGTCGCTGGCTTCTACGGTCAGTTCCTCATGGAAGTCCGGGCGTACACCTATCTGATGGCGTACGGCAAGGAGAACATGCACCGGATTTCGAAGTTCGCGGTTCTAAATGCCAACTACGTTCGGGCTCGGCTCAAAGATGTTCTTCCCCCCGCACACGACCGCCCTTGCATGCACGAGTGCATTCTTACCGCCGAGAAGTACAAAAAGGAGAAGGGCGTGCGCGCACTGGACATCTCGAAGCGCCTTATCGACTACGGCTTCCACCCCGCCACCAACTACTTCCCGCTCATCGTTCCCGAGTGCTTCATGATAGAGCCGACCGAGACCGAGAACAAGGAAACCTTGGACGAGTTCTGCGACGCGCTAATCGCGATCTGCCATGAAGCTGAAACCGAACCGGAACTCCTGCACAATGCGCCTTCGACAAAGATTGTTGGACGCCTAGACGAGACTCTGGCCGTCAAACAGCTAGACGTCCGCTGGATTCCGGGCGCCGAGAACAAGGAATACACGCGGCTCCGGCAAGCAATCCAGTAATTTAGATTCCCGTGTCCTACGCGGCTGAGCCACGTAGGGCACGGGAATCTAGATTCGTGCAGGTCGAGCCATAAGGACGATAATCCTGTGACCCTCCAAAGAAGGTTCCTCCCAAGATCGGCCGAGTGCTAGCGCGGAGCGACTTCAGTAGGAGTTGGAGGCGCGTCAACAGCAGTCTCCAAGATCCTGGTAGGTGGGGGTCCTGAAGGTTGCTGCTGCAACAGCATAAATCCAATGATTAGAATCGAGATGGCAAAAGAAAGCGCCATCACGAAAAGCGCCCTCCGACGTTGAAGTTGCTGAGCGGGAGTCAGAGGAGCAGACCCAGCCCAGAGCCCGCTGCGTCCACGCATCTCTTGTAAAGCCATCGCGACATCTTGAACCGAGTATCCGCTTGCCTCGGCAACGTCTCCCACGGTAGTACTCCCCGTTGCCATCGCGCCATCCGCCGTGGCAAGACGAGCCAAAAGATCATGCAGCTCGTCGTCACGCACCTTGAGAGTTTCCAATCGCTCTTCAGATCGTTCCATTGCGCATCTCTGTCACTGTATTACCCCGGAGTGAACTAGAAAGTTGCGTAGCGAACAGCTTACTGTCTTACTTTGCATTAGCCCAATCTCTCGCCGCCACCTAGGACTATTCGGATAAGTGCCCCGGATCGCCAGTTGTTGGTGGAGCCAGATCGGTCGTCGAAGGCTTGCCTAACCACTTCCTCAACTGAGGGCGCAGGGCATCTGCCCAAACCTGGTACCCCATTACAGAGGGGTGCAAACCATCCGGAAACATCTTCGGAAGGTCGGTGAAGCCCTTGTTAGCATCAAGGAACGTAGCTCGAGACGCCCGTGCAACCAGTTTCAGCTCTTGGTTTACCGGGACCACGAGAGTTCCCGAAGCATCTGTTCGAGGGAAGATCGCCGTAAGCACTAACCGCGCCTTTGGCGCGCGCAATTTACATTCGGCGAGAATCGCCGATACTCGCCCAGCAACAATCTTTGATGCGTCGACGCTGCCCCCCAAACCCGGAAGATCATTCGTCCCGGCCAACAGAACGATCACCTTCGGATTTACACCATCAAGCTCGCCATTCCGAACCCGCCACAGGATGTTCAGCGTCGTATCGCCCCCCCAGCCGAAGTCACCCGCGTTCCATCCCCAGAAGTTAGCCTTCCAGTTGGCGTAAAGGTCCGCATACTTCTCATCCGAGCAGCCCCAGCGCCGCGTGATCGAATCTCCTAGGAAGTACAGGTCGATTCGACCTGACTTGGCCTTAGCGAGTAACTGCTCATGGGCAATCCGGGATTTCCGATCCGTCCGCTCAACCGCCAATACTGGCTGTAGAGCTTGAAAAGCGAGGATCATCGACTGACTCGAATCTCGTTCTGTTCGCCGATCGGCGACATCTTTTTGATGAACTCGACAAAAGCATCGAGGTCAATTAATCCGGTGTCGAGCTTCTTCACCGACTTCAAAGTCGTTAGCGAGTCTCCTCCGCCGGCCATGAAGTTGTTCACCGTGACCTTATAGGTCTTCGCCGGATCAACCGCGACGCCGTCAATCGTCAATTCACGAGCCGACCCGCCCGCTACTTTATACCGAAAATTCTTTGAAGGAATCAGCGACCCCTTCGAGTCGTTGAGCAACGCTACCAACTCAGCTCCAGTCAGGTCTGCAATGGTCAGCGTGTTTCGGAATGGACAAACCGAGTTCAGCATTGCAAACGTGAGCTTGCCCGCCTCAAGATTCGACCGGACTCCGCCGGGGTTAACCAGAGCCGCCACTGCGCCCAGCTTTGACGTCGCGTCCAAATACGAATCCACTACCAAGTATCCGACCTTTACCCGATCAGTCAGGGCAACCGCGGATGTTCCAATTTGGGTGTTCCCCATTGCCTCAATCGGCTTTCGGAAAGCGTCGATGAGCGAAGCGATCTCCGGGTCTTCGGGGATCGACTCGTCCACGACAATCGGCTCCGGATTCAAAATCTTGGTCAATCGACCGGCCGCATCAAACTGGGCCTTGAACCGGCCAAAGACCTTCCCCCACTCCCAAGCCTGAACCACCGGAACTGTGGCACCCGTCGTGTCCTTGACAATCGTTGGATACGATCCACCCGAAGGACGCCAACCGTCCAAAGGCGGGGTTCCGAGCGGTGTGTGGCTGTGGCCACCAACGATCAGATCAACGTCGTGTAGCCCTCGCGCCAAAGCCTGATCCTCTTCATAACCAATGTGCGAGATGACGATAATCTTGTTGACACCCTGTTTGGTCAATTCGTCCACCGCTCGCTGAACCGATGGTAAGTGTGCGGATGCTTTCAGTTCGTTTCCGAGCGTCGTCAAGTTTTCGAGATCAGAAGTCGTTACACCGACAATCCCGATTTTCTGCTTGTCAACCATGACAATCGCTGAAGGTTTAATCAGCGGAGCCAGAACCGGGAAGTGGGAGAAGTCAATGTTGCAAGACAGGACAGGAAACTTTGCTCGTTTCACGTACTGCGCCAGTACGTCGGCCCCCTTATCAAACTCATGATTGCCAGCGCACTGGGCGTCGTAGTTCATCGCATTCATGAACGCCAGATCGGCTAGGCCGTCGTACATATTGAAGTACAGCGTGCCTTGAAAACAGTCACCCGCATTGAGCAAGAGCACGTTTTTCTCCTTGGCCCTTGTTTGCTTGATAATCGTCGCTTGCCGCGCATAGCCACCATAAGTCTTGCCCTTAATCGCGGTGGGCTCCATGTGGCTATGGAGGTCGTTGGAGTGGAGAATTGTCACCGTCAACGGCTTTTGTGCGATGCTGTGTGAGGCAGCGAATAGTCCAAGCAAAATTGCGGTGAAGCGCATGTTCATATTGTATCCGAGGAGGGTAGAACCTTACGGTGCTCCATCGAATCTGTGGTCTCTCTCTTCTCGCGTTAGCGGGCTGCGCTTTGGGTCAGGTCCAAGGCTGGTCGGGGCAGTTGAACCTCAACCTTACAGAAGCTCAGTCGGCACTGAATTCTTCTTCGGTTTTTGTTAACCTTCGTGCAGTGAACAAGCTCAAGATGGGTAATCAGCTTGAGTACTCGCTTTTTTACGGGCTGAGTCGGCAGACCAATGCGACCACGGGGCAGTTCGATACGACCGAGGATCGCTGGAGTGTCGGAGCGCATTACGACACTCCTTCCAGCCGACGCAAGTTTGGGTTTATTGATCAGCGTTTCGACCGCAATGCGGTCGTTCAACTCGGCTCGCGGTCGGTGACAACCATTGGTTACGGCTACTTCGCGGTCCGAACCGAGAACCCCTTCAAGACCGGCCGCGTCGACGCTGTCGGAGATGCTGAGTGGAAGATAACGGCAGGTTTAAGCTATCTAACTGAAACATATCTCAACGACCTTGGGTCACGAAATGCTCCCGGCCTGCAGTTCGCATCTTCGTTCAGAAAGGTATTCAAGAAAGGTGTCTCGGTGAATCACTATGCGGAGTTTTATCCTGCGTTTGACCGTTTTGATGACTTCTTCCTGACCAGCAACCTGAACCTCGGGATTCCGATCTCACAGCGCATCTCGCTGGCCGTAGCGTGGATCGCCGACTACGACTCCACCCCAGCTCCTGGGGCACGGAAAGATAACTCACGCTATGCGCTTACTTTGGGCTACCGATTCTGATGCAGGTCCTCGCGACCGATAGAATGCGGTTTCGAAAGCTTTCGGATGCGGACGCAATGACTCTCTACCAGATGGATTGTGATCCGCGAGTCACGGAGTTCCTCGGCCACGTCGAACCGTCACTGGATGCAACTCGAGAGTGGATCCGGAAACTGGCTGTTCAATACCCTGAAGGTAGCCGAAGGGGATTTTGGGCGGCGGATCTCGGCGATGAATTCATCGGATGGTTTCATCTTCGCCCTTCCCGGGACACCGGTGAGTGTGAACTTGGATACCGGCTCAAGACCGAGGCTTGGGGACAGGGTTTAGCAACCGAGGGATCAAAAATGCTGATTGACTTTGCCAATGAGCGAGTCATTGCAAGAACTCTCGCCGAAAACCACCGATCAAGGCGCGTTATGGAGAAAGTCGGCATGACCCTCGTGCGAGAGATCGATGTATTCTGGGTGGCTGACGGCGTGGAATATGCTACGACTTAAGACAGCCTCTGAATTCGCCGCTGGATTTCGTTGACAACCTTCTCGGCAGTTTTGGGGTCAAAGATCGTTTCGCAATGCTGAATTCGGCTTGAAACTCCTTCGCAAAGTTGATGCAGATTCTTAAGCAGAACTGTTTCCGGAATGTCGAATCTCCGTCCTAAGTCAACAAAGCTGGACGCGCGAAAGTTTGAATCCTTCCCAAGTACGGCCAGAGCCATGTTCTGGTCTAGACCAGGATATGCCAAGGTAGTCAACAAGTCATACGCGGGGGATACTTCGATCAAGCCTGATTTTGCATTCTCCAGAATGCTCACATTCTTCGCGTGCATATCGCCGTTCCCAATGATGTAGGAGAAGATGTACTGCCGAATTAGGTCTAACGCCGCAAGGCGCGGACTGGCGCAAACCTCTGTAAACTTCCGGATTAGATCGTGGAACGTCGGATGATACTTATCGCCAGGGTAGAGATCGAGAAGTTGGCATCCGTCTTCCTGAGCAAGTTTTCGATTGCCATGATCTGTGCGGTCGAATCGTTGCACCATCAGAGCTTTATCTCCGGCGGAATCCGAGATCACCTCCGCGTGGGCCACTTTGAGTCCGCACACTTTTGCGAGCCCTAAGAAGAACATTTCGTTTTCAACAATGTTTGGAAAGGCAACATTGTCAAACTTAACAAGGCATGGCGCACCCCGGGTGCGGACCGAAACCGCCGTCAGACGACCCGACATCTTCTCCTGCACTCCGGCGACGCTTTGCACCTCTCCCCGAAGGTCGGCCCAGCTTTCTTGTTTAAGCTCATGGAGAGCCAGTGAATACTCGATTCCTCGCTCGTTTGCGATTCCCACATCACCGATCAAATCTCCGCTGGTTGCGATGAGCAATGAGAAAAGATCGTCAACTGAGGTCTTGATGCTTCGGGCAACAGCATTGATACGGCTCCCTTCGGGCAGCAGATTCGCAAAGAATGCAGGAAGATTCACTCCTATTCGCTCGAAAGCCATACTCTGCTGATGCCGCATCGAGTGACAAACAGAGTAGTGCGGGGCTTCTTCGTAATCAAACCTCCAACCGTTCTCTATTCTTCGGAGGACACCAATCTCAACGTCTTTCCGAGTTACGATTAGAGTATCGATACGCCGTGGATCGGCAGTCACCGACGATTAACCTCTGCTAATTCTAGTTCCAGGCCGAGAACATTGAGGATCGCCAGGAGCTTATCTAACCTGACAGATTGCTTTCCATTTTCTAACTGAGAGACAAACAGGCGCCCGCAAAGAGCAAACTCGGCGAGTTCACTTTGCGAAAGCCCCAGTGCCTTTCGACGCTGAGCTACCTTTTCTCCAATATCTTCACCGTTTTGCATTCGATTGAATACATTATGGGCCGTTTTGATCGTTTTTGACACTCATTTCGCAGTTTTGTATTCGATCGAATGCAAAAACGATGAAATCAGAGATTTTTTGGGGCAGAATAGGACGGTTTGTATGTGATCGCATACAAACCGTCGGGATTAGGCTCGGCTCAGAGCGTCGTCTTCGACTTCAAATGTGCCGTAGTAGTACGGCGTATTCGATTCGAACTCGCCCGCGCAGGTATCAACCATCTTGAAGACGGGCTGCACTTTTTGCTTTTCAATTTCAGCCGCTGCCCGCTCAGCAAACTCGCCTGATCCTCCCAAAAGGGAGCGGATTGAGGGAGACGAAAAACCGATCAGGAAGGCTTCGGAGATGAGATTGGCCAAATCTTCACCCGACGATGAGGCGGTAACCAGCCGTTGCTCGACCTCCACCAACTTCTGCAACTTCCGCAAAAACCACTTGTCAACCTTACAGATCTTATTGACTCGATCCAGCGACCAACCGCGCCGAATCGCCTCGATGATCGCCCACATTCGGTCGTCGGTCGGTTGCTTCACACTGGCCTCAAGGGTCACGTCATCTTGAGCCTGATACTTCTCGTGCCGCAGGTCCTTCTGCTTCACTTCAAGCCCCCGAATCGCCTTCATCATTGCCGCCTCAAATGTGCGATCAATCGCCATGACCTCGCCGGTAGCCTTCATCTGAGTGAACAGAGTTCGATCGCCAGTGGCGAACTTGTCGAACGGGAATCGCGGCAGCTTCACGACGCAGTAGTCGAGAGCAGGTTCGAAAGCGGCTTTGGTCGTTCCCGTCACCTGGTTGTCGATCTCGTCTAGAGTCCGTCCAACCGCAATCTTTGCCGCAACCCGCGCAATCGGGTAACCGGTTGCCTTAGAAGCCAACGCGGAAGAGCGCGAAACTCGAGGGTTCACTTCGATGATGTAGTAGTCAAACGAGTGAGGATTCACAGCGAGCTGCACATTACACCCACCCTCGATTCCCAAAGCCGAGATAATCTTCAACGAGGCCGTTCGAAGCATGTGGTACTCGAGGTCACTCAGCGTCTGGGAAGGCGCAACTACGATGGAGTCACCCGTGTGAACTCCCATCGGGTCGAAGTTCTCCATGTTACAGACCGTGATGACGGTGCCGATCGAGTCTCGCATCACCTCATATTCGACCTCTTTCCAACCCAGCAGCGACCGCTCCACCATGATCTGGCTTCGCATAGAAAGCTTCAGGCCCTTGCGTCCCGTTTCCATTAGCTCTTCTCGATTGTTCGCGATTCCGCCTCCGGTTCCACCCAATGTATAGGCAGGTCGGATGATGCATGGATAAGGAACAACATCGAGAATAGCTTCAAGTTCTGCCTCAGTACCAACGATCCACGACTCGGGAACTGGCTCCTTAATCTCACGCATGAGCGTCCGGAAGGACTCACGGTCTTCGGCTTGCTTGATCGCGCTGAGCGGCGTTCCAAGCACCCGAACGTTGTACTTTTCGAGCACTCCAGCATCTTCAAGCTGAGTAGCCAGGTTAAGGCCAGTCTGTCCCCCGAGAGTCGGCAGCAGCGCATCCGGCCGCTCACGCTCGATGATTCTGGTGCAAAAATCGAGCGTCATCGGCTCGATGTAAAGGGCATCCGCAACGCCCGGATCGGTCATGATCGTGGCGGGATTGGAGTTGAGGAGAACGACCGAATGTCCCTCCTCGCGCAGGCTTTTGCAAGCCTGAGTGCCCGCATAATCAAACTCCGCTGCTTGACCGATGACGATGGGTCCGGAGCCGATCACAAGGACTTTCATTAAAGAAAGAGTTTACCGGGATTCCACGCCGTGGACAGATTCATTCCTCAAGCGTCGACAATGCTTCAAGCCGCTCAATGAGGCTGAGGTGAATTTTGTCTTTGCCCCGTCCGGTACCCAGCTTCATCGCTTTTAGCGCGGCCAATTTTGCGACTCGCACCGATGTAGTTTGTATGGTCAGAGTGACTGACTGGGCCTCCAATTCTGCAAATGATTCATAGCCTGATACACGATTCAAAATCTGAACAACACCGACCTCTGTGAAAAAGGTGTTGAACGCACCCCCAAAGGAAAACCGATCTAAACGGCTCAACTCACCGCTGCGAGTTCTGGCACCAACCTCATTCAGGGCGTTCGCAAGCGAATCTAAATTTTCTGAATCATAGGCAATGCACAAGTCGATATCGTATGTGGTCAGGTCTCCACCTTGCATCAGTAGTGCATAGCCACCCACCACAACATAACTAACGTTATGCTTTTTGAAGACGGCTGCGAGCGCCTTAAGGCTCGGAGAGCTCATCTGTCCTCCATCTCAGCGGAACAATGCCATTTTGCTCCCAAATTTCGAAGATCTCTCGCATGATGCCTTCGTGATACTCGACTCGCTCGGTCGGGGTCATTTTGTGGAGAATCTTAAGCATCGTATCATCCCGCTCTGTCGAGAAAGACTCCGCTCGGTCGGCATTTGACTCCATTTCCAAACTCATTATCCCACGGCTTCCCGAAGTAAACTGTTCGGAATGCTCCTCTCTGTCTCAAATGTCAAAAAAGCGTTTGGGCCGGACCAGATTCTTTTGGGTGTCACCTTCCGTTTGGACCCCAAGGAGCGGGTGGCAATGGTGGGTCGAAACGGAGCCGGAAAGTCGACTCTTCTAAAAATTCTGACCGAACGCGATACGCCAGATTCGGGTTCATTCAACATCAACCGTGGGGCCAAAATCGGGTACCTCCGCCAAGAGCAGCCGGTCACCTTTGGGCGATCCGTCATCGAAGAAGCCCAGGCCGGAGCAGCAGATCGCCTCGCAATCCAGGTTCGGCTGAGAGAACTCGAAGAGCTGATCGAGGCGGACAAAGCGACCGCCGAAAACCTTGACGAATACGCTCTCGTCCATGAGCACTTTCTTGACGCCGAGGGGTACTCGGCCGAGCGAGATGTGCGAACAGTTCTCATCAAAATGGGATTCGAGGAGGATGAGTTTGATAAGCCGACCGACGCCCTCAGCGGCGGAGAAAAAACTCGCCTCGCCATCGCAAGGATCCTGCTCGAAGAACCAGACCTCCTGATCCTCGACGAGCCAACCAACCACCTTGACCTTCAAGCCACCGAATGGCTAGAGAACTGGATCACGCAGTACCACGGCGCCGTTTTGCTGGTCAGCCACGACCGAACCTTCTTGGAAGCGACGGCTCAGCGAGTGCTGGAACTGCGGGATGGACAGGTTAAGGCTTATCCGGGACCGTTCGGTAAGTACCTAGAACTCAAACAAGCCGACGAAGAACGCCAAGCCGAAGTGGCGAAAAGGCAATCGATTGAGCTTGCCAAGATGGATGAATACGTCCGGCGCTTCATGAATAGCCAGCGCACTGCCCAGGCGCGTGGTCGGCTCAAGCAGATGGAAAAACTCGAAGCCGTTAGAGTTCATGCGCCAAAGAGCGATAAGCAGATGGCGGGCGGGTTTGGAAAAGCATCTCGCTCGGGAGAAATTGTTGTTGAGACAAAGAAACTCGCGGTCGGCTTTCCAGATTTGACTCTGATCAAAGAATTGAACTGGGTCGTTCGCATCGGCGAACGGTGGGGCATCATCGGCGAAAACGGGGCCGGGAAATCGACACTCATCAAGACCGTCATGGGTGCGCTTCCACCGCTTGGTGGAGTTGCCAAGATCGGCTCAAGTGTGGTTGCGGGCTACTTCACCCAGGATGCCAGCGATCTAGATCCTGAGATGTCGCCTTTGGACGTCCTCTGCTACGAAGACGGCCTCACTCCGCCAGAAGCGCGAACCCTGCTTGGGCGATTCTTGCTGACTGGGGACGACGTCTACCGCCCGGTCCGAACCCTCAGCGGTGGCGAGAAGAACAAACTTTCTTTGGCGCGCTTGACGAATCTGAATCCCAATCTGCTAGTGCTCGATGAGCCTACGAACCACCTCGATATGACTTCGCGCGAGGCTCTCGCGGATGTTCTCAAGGATTACGACGGAACGCTGATTCTCATTTCGCACGACCGCTGGTTGCTCAGCCAAGTGACCGACAACACCCTCGACGTTCGCCGGAACGAAGTGATCCAGTTCCCTGGTTCCTACACCGACTATCGAAACAGAAAAACAACTGGGCCCGCAGTCGTCTCGACTACTTCTTCGTCGGCAAAGCCCGACGAAAATGTCCCCAAGCTCTCTCCCAGGGAGCTCGGAAAGGCGATCGAAAAACTCAACAAAGAGATATCACAGATCGAGGACAAGATCACTAGCCAGGAAAACGAAATGGCGGTGCTAGAAATGAAACTCGCCGGAGTTCGCCCTGGAGACGATGTTCTAGCACTCTCAACTCAGCACGGAGAGTTGCAACAAACGATTGCCAGTACCATGAAGGAATGGGAGCGGCTGAACACCGAAGTTGCCGAGATGGAGGCACAGCGAGGGTGAGTATCTGATGTTCGACAGGATCGATGCCCTCAAGGCAAAACTTGACGCCATGCGTCCCTTGAAGCCGGAATTCCTTGCGGAATACCAAAAGCTGATCGACGTTCGAATGACTTACCACTCAAACGCAATTGAGGGAAATACACTCACACAAAGCGAGACAGAACTCGTCCTTGAAAAAGGCGTAACGATTGGAGGGAAATCTGTTGCCGAGCATCTGGAAGTGATCGGTCATCGGGAGGCCATTGGGTTCATTCAGGAACTTGCCACCACAAGTTCGCATCTCGGCGAGCATGAAATCAGACAGATCCACGCACTTGTAGTGAGGGGAAACATGCCCGAAGAACAAGGTAAATATCGAACTGTCAATGTCAAGGCCGCTGGTACTGAGCATCAGTATCCTGACCACATTCAGATTCCGAACCTCATGCAGCGGTTTGTTGCCGAACTTGCGACCGGTAACCTGCATCCTGTGGGGCGAGCAGTGAAGGCACACTATGACTTCGTCTCGATTCACCCGTTTCGCGATGGAAATGGAAGAACAGGGCGGTTGCTGATGAACCTTCTTCTGATTCAAAGTGGCTATGTGCCAGCTATCCTCCGAGTCGAACGACGAACCGACTATATCGATTCGCTCGTTCATGCCCAATCGAACGACGATGACCTTTCAAAACTGACCATGCTAGTGTGCAACGAACTCGAATCCGCCCTCGAAGAGGTGATCTCGCTTGCGAGCTGAAATTCTAATCGCCGGTGGCGGAACAGGCGGCGTTGCCGCTGCGATGATGGCATGTGAGCTTGGTCACAAGGTCATCATGACCGAGGAGACCGACTGGGTCGGTGGTCAATTAACCTCCCAAATTGTTCCTCCAGATGAGCATCCGTGGATCGAACAATTCGGCTGTACCCGCCGCTACCGAGATTTTCGAAACCGGGTTCGACAAGCGTACTACGCAAACCCGGGTCTCTCAGAGTCTGCCCGGCAGAACCCATTGCTCAATCCGGGAACTGGTTGGGTTAGCCGCCTATGCTTTGAGCCCGAAGTTGGGTGGAAAGTGATCCAAGATATGCTCGCACCCTATGTTGCCAAAGGGTTGCTGACGATTCTGCTGAAGCACAAGCCCCACTCAGCCATGGTTAATGATGACCAGGTCGAAGCCATTCGATTCTTGAACTTGGAGTCCGGAAAGCTTCTGACCATCGAAGCGGACGTCTTCCTGGATGCCACCGAACTCGGAGATTTGCTCCCGATGACCGGGACGGAATACGTCGTTGGGGCCGAGTCGAAGGCCGACACGAAAGAGCCAAACGCAGTTGAAGGACCTGCTGAATGGGATAACGTGCAGGGAATCACGTGGTGCTTTGCCCTCGCCAGCGATCCTAACGGCGAGCACCGGATCGAGAAACCAGCGCAGTACGAGAAGTGGAAGAACTGGAAGCCGAATTTTTGGCCCGGATCCATCCTAGGCTTTGAGGTGTTACATGCTCACACCGGTGAGACTCGCGAGTTGCCGTTGTACGGACGAAAGCCCGGCGATTGGTACGCACTGTTTCCCTACCGTCAGATCGTCAGTCCAAGCGTTTTTCCTGGTCAACATCCAGCGACTGTGGTGAATTGGCCCCAGAATGACTACTTCGAAGGGACGATTATGGATGTCGATCCACTCCCGAAAGGCGACGAAATCCCCGAGCACTTCGACGTCCCCGGGGCGATGGGGCCAGTTTCCGCAAGCCGACTTCATGACTCCAAACAGCTCAGCTTGAGCCTACTGTATTGGCTCCAGAACGATGCACCCCGTCACGACGACCAACCGGGGGCGTATCCAAACTTGTATATGAGCCCGGAGTTAGCGGGGACCGTCGACGGGTTTGCAAAGTACCCCTACATCCGCGAAGCTCGGCGAATTCAGGCCGAGTACGTGGTTAAAGAGCAAGATGTTGCAGCCTATACCAACGAAGGAGCCGATCGGGCACCCTCCTTTGAGGACTCAGTCGGGATTGGGGCCTATCGAATCGATCTTCACCCGAGCACGAACGGGGCGAATACAATCGACACCTCGACGCTGCCGTTTGAGATTCCCTTGAGGTCGCTTGTTCCGGTTCGGATGACAAACCTAATCCCGGCCTGCAAAAATCTTGGCGTAACCCATATCACGAACGGTTGCTATCGGCTGCATCCGGTGGAGTGGAATATTGGAGAGTCCGCCGCGGCCCTGGCCTCGTGCACGCTGCGGATGGGTTCAGCGCAAGCGGTGTCGGGGTCTACCGAAGAAGTTGCTGGATTACATGGCCTTCTTTCCAACCAGGGAGTCGAGCTCCGCTGGCCACAGCTCCGGGCCCTCTAAAAGAGATTCCGAACTCCACTTGCGGGCCGAAGATACATCAAATAACGCAGAAGAGGTGCCCAGTTAGGGGCACCTCTCCAACGATTGTCCTCTAGAATCTTCCAATTCCGGACGATCTCAATTGATCAACTTGTTGCTACTTTCCGCCTTCGTCGGGAGCCGTTGCCTGACTGGACCCAGCATTTGCCGCGTTTGGCGGCTTAGCACCACCAGCCGCGCCGCGATCCGGAGTCATGTTGAGAGCTTCCTCTCTGCTGAGAGACTTGCCCGCCTGTGCTCCGGCAGGATTCCCTTTCCCAGAGTCGTCAGACGAACATCCGGCAACGAAAACTCCACCCAAAACTGCCGCTACAGCAACATGAATCGTCCTCATTACGGGTTGCACTGTGCTCCACTACCGTTGTATCCAAACTGATATCCGCGCTGCTGGTCGGGTCGGAACATAGAGAGGTAATAGGGGGCAGTTGTTCCCGCTTGACAGCGCATCGGAAGATCAACGTTTCCTGCAGGATATCCACCTTGCGGTCCGTAATAAGTCCAAGCTGGCTCTAGGTATCGCCTGTTCCCGTTTGCAGTAGCCTGCGGGGCATCGCTACCCATTGCGATCCACTTAGCTGAAGAGTCCACGAATCCGAGGATATTCCCACGGCCAAAGACTCGAACAGTATCGTTTGCAGGCAAGAACGTCAGCTCATAGGTGTCTTGACGACCGGTTACCGCAGCTCCTGTTTGAGGATGTCCACCAGGATTGAAGCGGCAAGCTGGGGCTGGCGCAGCAGCGGTCCCCACGGTGTTGCAGCGCATATAAGGAGAGGTGTAGCCAAAGCCTCGATAAGCTTCTTTTCCGTTTCCGAACCAAACGAGCGGAGTACCGCTGACGTCTTGTACTGCGGTAGCGCTATACAGGGTAAGCAGGCCGTTCATGGTCATCATCGTTACCGGCAAGTTCGCCGGAGCAGTGGAGTAGTTGAAGCCAGTGGTGTAAACCGAGCCTCCACTTCCTTGGTAAAGGTCATTGTTCTTCGTGTAAGGGAAAATTGAGTTGTACCAAATCAACTGGTCCGCTCCTGCGAATGCTGCCCGACCACCCCAACCGGCTGGCACAGCGGCAAACCAGTAGGAGGAATATCCTGGCGGAACCCACGATGATCCCAAGACAGTGCCAGTTGCCGGATCTACGGCATGAGCACTTGGGAAGTTATCGTCATTATCGGTAGTGTAAATGTTGAAGGAAGTTCCAGTCTGCTTGGTGTCGCTTATGACTCGCGCTTTCTTGGCCGCTTCTTTCGCCTGCGCGAAGACGGGGAAGAGGATTGCTGCAAGGATCGCGATGATTGCGATGACCACGAGCAACTCGATGAGAGTAAATGCCTTTGTTTTCATGTTGGTTCCCATTTAAGGTCGGGCGACCAGATAATCGCTTGGTCCAGCAAACTGCCAGACTCCCATCCAATATACAAAACAATCTTTGCTAATTGTTAGCAGATCATTAAATTCTTCGAGAAAATGTTTAACGTTATCGAACGAAGTGGATTTCGACGATTCGACTGTTGTCCCACAGGAGCAACGAATCTAGAACTGGCTTACCCTTCGCGATTTCGCGGGCGTCCTCAAACGAGACCCTTTTGGTCTCGCCGCTGAGCATTCCAGGTTGAGCCATGTACCCAATCGCATCGTCGATCGAAGGAAAACAAGAGAGGCCGTTGACCACCATTCCGTCAGGGGTAGACGCATTATTGCAGGCATACTTCCCGTCACCCACCGAGATCAAATAGATCTCGTCCGGAAAGTTGCTAATGGACTCCCACATCCCTTCATCGAAGGAGGAAATCAGGGGATTTTCTAAAATCTCAATTGCCATTCTTGATCTTCTCTACAAACTGTGCGAAGTAGGGCCTGGAGTCCCAGGGTCCCGGAGCCGCCTCTGGGTGGTACTGGATACTCGAAGCATCCGCGTCCGGAACAGATATTCCTTCAACCGTTCCATCATTGACGTTGATCTGAGTCACTTTCGCTCGAGTTCCTTCGAGACTACCAGGGTCGACGGCGTAGCCGTGATTCTGGCTCGTTATAGTAACTTTCCCAGTTTCAAGATCTTTGACTGCGTGATTAGAGCCTCGATGGCCATATTTTAACTTAAAAGTCTGCCCGCCTACCGCATGACAAAGCATCTGATTCCCCAGACATATCCCAAACATTGGTCGTTTGCCAAGTAGTGATTTTACAGTACGTACAACTCCTTCGAGTCGCTGAGGATCCCCCGGACCTGGGCTCAGAAAGATGCCGTCCGGCTTCCAACTCATCACTTCGTCAGCCGTAGCCGTAGCCGGAAGAACAATTGGGCGGCACCCGGCTCGCCAAAACCTACGGAGGATGTTGTATTTGAGTCCGCAATCAAGCACCACTAATCGCGGACGTCCGGCTGGGTCCGGTTCCGACACGGCTTCCTTCCCTTCCGGTCCCCACTTGTAGGCACTCTTAGTGGTCACCGACATAACGTAGTCTTGCTCGTCGTAACCTGCCGCTTCGGCAAGTTTTGCCTTGCCTTCAAGCGGATCATCGCAGATGACTCCCATCGTGACGCCAGCACTGCGGATATGCTTGGTGATCATCCGCGTATCCAGTCCCTGGATTCCTGCAACACCGCGCTCCTTCAACAACGCGTTCACGGTTCGATTAGAGCGCCAGTTCGAAGGGTCCTCACAGGCTTCTCGAACAATCAGTCCGCTGGGCTGAATCCTATCAGATTCAAAATCGTCATCGTTGATCCCGTAGTTCCCGATCATCGGGTAGGTCAGCATCACCATCTGACCTGCGTAGCTTGGGTCGGTAAGGATTTCCTGGTAACCAGTCATCCCAGTATTGAAGACCACCTCTCCGACGCCAGAAACATCGGCACCAAGAGCTCGACCTTCGTATTGGGAACCATCGCTAAGGAGCAGGAAACGCTTCAACCTAGACGAGCAGGATACCCGTTAGAGACCCTGAAATGGGTTCACAATCTCAACTCCTTTGTACTTAAAACCGTGATGCATGTCTTCCGAGTACAAGACATCACAATCTGAGAGCACTGCCGCCTGTATAATTTGGGCGTCAAAGATAGAGACGGTATGGAGGGCGCTGATCATAGCGGAATCTCTGACGAAGCTGGGTTCAACTGAAAAACTGATCAATGTCTCCCAGTGCACCAAAGTTGGGATCAGACTAAAAATAGGCACCCCTGCTTTTCGGACCATAACCCGACAAAACTCCGTCAGCACTTGCGGAGAAATTCTCTTGAGGAAAGTGGGATCATTAAGAATCTCTCTTGCTCTAATGTGTTTCGACCCGGCTGAGACATCCGCCCAGTAGATCAGAACATTAGTGTCTAGAAAGGCACAGTCAATCTTCCTCATAGATTTCCTCTCGAGTGATCTTCTTTCCGTAAGACACTTTGAACTCCTGAATATGGACGTAGTGATTGTCCAGCCACTCTTGAGGAGACATTGTAAGCTTGGCCGCCAGGAGCACGTTTACATAACCGTTGACGGAGGTCTTCTTCTCGTGCGCGGCCGCCTTCACTCTCTCATACAAATCGTCAGGCAAACTCAATGTAATATTCTTCACACAAACATTGTGCCACAGATTCTGTGTAAACCTATACCGAAGGCTGGATATTCACCTTCTCCGGCGTGATTTCTACCGAAAACCTCTGACCGTCGATCACCATCGGACTAATCGTCAAGCTCTTCCACTTTGGTGGCAAGCAAGGCTTGCAGCTTAGCCACCAGCCCGATTTGAGCTGCTTCTTCCAAACCGCACCCTCCAAGGGCTTTTCGTCGAATCTGAACCCGGCGAATCCGTAGACAACGGTGTTAAGACAACCCGCCGCCCCGGTATAGAAGTAGGTTCGCTCAGAAGACCGCTTCTCGCTGAACATCATCTGCGGCCCCTTCACAAACGGCTCCCAGGAGCGCTTCCAGGCGTCGTAAGCTTTCTGCTTCTCTCCAAGGCGCGCCCAAATCGTGGCATGAATGGCATCGCTCATCGCCGGCCCGTTCTTGCTGACCTTGCCTTCAAACCGCTCCATCATGGTTCTAGCTTGCTTCTCCGCCTCGGGGTACTGGAGCGGGAAAATAGAGAGGACCGCGGCGGCCTGTTTATAGCTACGTAGCTTATCGTCGTCGTAGGTCAGGAAGGAAGTTTCGTCTTTCGGAAGCCTGAACTTAGCGGGCCCTTCCCACTTGCGCCCGTTCATTGCCCACTGGGCAAGTAAGTTGGTGTACAGATCGTTGTCACCAATGTGGTTCTCATCGGGCGACATCACATCCTTAATTTCTCGGCCATTCGGGCCGGTTACTGACCTTGCATCAAAGAATCGAGAGACACCACTGGCGACTTTTCCGACCTCACTGGAACTCGAAATCCCAGCCTTTTCGCTCAGATTCAGCCCCCACAGGACCGAGCCGGAAATGTGATGCTCCTTCACACTAGAAGCGCGAACCGTTTCCTTTCCACTGACCGACGACTCCCAGGGAAACATCATTCCGCTGTTTGATTTCTTGAAGAACTCCGCCGCATTCTTCTCCGCCTGCGCGGCTCGATCCAGCCGGTACTGGTTCATCTGGCGAACTGCATCGGGTTGCAAAAACAGCATCGAAGGCAACACCCAAACATCCATATCCCAGAATGTGTGCCCGAAGTAGAAGGAGTTGTTGAGTCCGAACGGTGCAAAGCCATGCTTTGCTACTGGCAGCACTTGTCGTACAGACTCACTAGTGATTCGGTTTACTATGGTTCGAATGAAGCGTTGGTCTTCCAGGGGGCCTTCGAGGTCGACGGCGATAACTGGCAATTCGCTCGATGGAGTCCGGAAGCTCACCGAGATGGTGTTCTCGGTAGTTTCAACTCTGACGGAATCTGCAGGATTCCTAGTCAGGCTCTCTCGATCAATTAGCGGCATTGCATCAGCTGATTGGTAGCTTGCACGAAACACGAAGTCAAGGTAACGGCCCTCCGGATCCTCAACCATCTCTTCCGAAATCTCAATCGTTGCATCCCCGGCTAAGTACTTAGGAAAATTGCTTGTGGGGTCGAGGATCTTCCATGTTGACATCGGAGGAAGTTTTGTCGGAACGTACACTCGCTGGCGGCGAAACTCCAGTTTCTCTTCACCACTAGATTGAAATGAACTCGGCAGCAAAACGGTGAAGCCCGATTCGTCGATCTCGGTCACTCGAAAAGTCCCCGTCGTCGCCAAGTACTCAGGAAGTGGCTTTGACTCAGCGGTGGAAGAACCGATCTTTGAACCGCAACCCACAAGCAACAAACTCAGGGTCCCTAACCCCCACCTCCAAACTCCCAACCCTCTGTTCACTGCCGCCCCAAGTCCACGCCTTTCGCCACCATCGAAACCAACGCGTTTTGGTCGTTGATCAGTTCCAGAACTCGCTGTCGGTAGCCCGTCGGAACTCGGCCGTTCAGCGTATGCAACGCTTTAATGCGAACAGCCGTCGAGTTGGAATTCAGCCCAGAGCCCGCCATTTGCAACGCCTCAGGCGTTCCAACCAAGCCCATCAACTCCACTCCCAGTAGCAATGACCTCTCGTCGGAACGCGACAACAGAGACTGGCCCAAAGCCATCCGCCTCGACGACTTCGATAAGAATCCCAGCGCTGCTCGACGAATCACCAAGTTCTGATTTGTGAGCAATGCCTCCATCGTCGGTGCCATGGAGTCATCGGCGAGTGCGGCCAGTGCGATCATCGCATCCTCCGCCGTGATCGCGTCGCCGCTGAGCACGATTCCCGAAATTTGATCGACCGCATCTTTAGCTCCCGCGACGGCTGCGTAACGAACCGCCGCTCGCCGCGTCACATCGTTCTTGAGACCGTCCGATACGGTGCCTTTGAGTTCAATCAGCTTTGCCAAAGTCGCAACTTGATAGAGGGATGCCCGCGCGAAGGGGCTCGCCTTTCCGAACTGCTCGACCAAGGTCGCCTTTGCGGCTGGCTCATTCAGAACCAATGCGGCGGCAACCTTAATCATGGGCGTTGGAGCGGTTCCTGCAAACTGGGTACAAAAACGATCCAGGGCAGGTGCGCCTATCTCCGCCAACTTGCGTGCCGAAGGCGCAGACCGCGCTCCGCCCGAGCGCACTTGTTCCCAAAGGGAGTCGATCTCCTCAGCTTTCGCCGAAAGAGAACCAGGTTTCACCGGCACTGGATCCTTGGTAGCTCCGTCCTCAGCCGCAAAGCTGATACCTTGAGAGCCAGACGAACTAGCGGTTCCTGGCAAGGGGCCATCGGCAAACGCGTCGTCCCCACCCAGGTTGACAAACAGGGCGATCCCTGGGCGTCCGTTAACCAACACCCCAATGCCAACTGGACCGGCGTAACGATCTGATCCTGCCTCATCAAGGAAAATCGCCACCGAGCCTTCTTGCGCCAATGCAGGGCGGCTATCCCGGGCGGCATAGAGATCGTCCCCTTCCCGGTCGATAAGGATTGCAACGGATCGGTCCGTAGCAAAGGAGTGGCAGGCACCTTTCCGAACCACGTAGGTATCGTCGCCTTCGAGGTCGAACTGTGCGGCGACCCCTTCGCCGGTTGCCGAAGCCTGCGATTGAGTTAGCGCAAGGTAGGTGTCATTTCCTGCGGCATCGTAAATGGAGCCGATCCCGAACGCACGAGCCGAACCTTGCGAGTCCGTTCCTGCTTCGTAAAGGTCGTCTCCACCGAGGTCGGTCAATAACCCAAGGCCTCCCGGCATTAACCCTGCGTAGCCCTGGGCGCGGCAGATGAACCCCCCTGGGTTGGTGCTGTCCGGCACCAGCCCGCCAGCCCGGTAGCGGTCATTGCCGCCGTGGTTGATAAGCCATCCGGTTCCGCCGAGCATTCCGGCACCCTGGCCCAAGTAGCCAAGCTTTAAAGTATCGGAGCCCTTTCCAAGCACCAAAGCTCCGAAGCCAGCGATCCCGAAACCCTGGCCCAACGAACGGCTCTCAATACGGCACTGTTGTTCGACAACCGCGATTCCAACTCCGCCAGCCGCGGCTCCGTAAGAAAGTGACTTTCCGTAGAGATCGGGGCGAACTCCAAGGAAATGAGCGATACCGATGCCGAGCACTCCCGCTCCGCCTGCGGCATCGACAAAATCAGCTTTTGTGTCGTTACCCAGGTCGATGAGGACCGATGCGTAGCCGATCCCCGCTCCGTAGCGGCCTTTGTAGCGATTGCGACCGCCGAGGTCGATGCAGAGACCGGAGGCCAGAGCACTGTGGTCGTCGTCGCCTGATCCGCAGATCTCGACCGGAATTCCGCTCACGGCAAACGTCACCGATCCCTTCCAACCCTCCTTTGCCGCTTGACGAAGGGTCGGAACGGCGGCTTCGGTTGCCGCTGAGAGTTCCTGAGCCGCCTCCCGAATTGTGCCTAGCTCTACTTTCGCGAGTGCGCTGTCGAGCGCCATCGAGGTCATTCGTGGCTTGGTGATGAACTCAAACTTGATATCGGTTCCTTGGGCCGCCCAGGTAGGAAGAGACTCAATCAGCCCTCGCTTCTCATCCGGAGTGAGCTTAGAAAGGGCTTGACGTATTTTGGCGTTCGCGCTGGCGATGGAACTGAGTAGATCGGCGACGGGCCCACGGAGTTTCTCCGGAAGTTCGACGGTCGGAGGAATCAAGACCTGTTCGGTAGCGACCAAAGTAGACGGTGGATCGCCATAAATCGCGGTGAAAGCTTGTTTCAAAAACAGTTTGAGGCTCGGATCAGTTTTCTCATGGAGGCCCAAAAGAGTCCCGATTGCCGCGACCGGGCGAGCGAGACACGTACCGACAATCGGAGGTGAAACCGGATACGGTCGGCTCTGGCGAGCAAAACTGAGATCGTCTTCAGAAAGCACGGCAATCTGGAGAGCTTGCCCAATCGCTGTCTTCTCTCCCGGAGTCATCTGCCCAAAAGCCGACCCGCTAAGCAACAATCCGAGAAGCCAAAAACGTTTCACTACCCAGCATTTTAGCGAGTAGCAAACGCGTGGTGACGTTTGGCGGCAAGGTTTCGTCAGAATCTTATGATGGAGGTTGCCGGCAAGTATCGGATGATAGCGTCGGTTTGCCTGCTCGTGGCGACCATCTCGGCGTTTGGGCGGTGGCGACTGTCGGTCGTTCCAATACAGCCAAGTTCAGCGAATCCAGAGAAGACTTCAGCCGGACCAACGCCGACTCTCACGCCGCCGAAGCTGGAGAGTCCGACTTTCTTGAAGTTCAAATCCATACGGGTCACCCCGACCGGCACGGTTGACCTTGCGGATGACGGATCAGTTTTGGAATCTGAACTCGACGAGAGTACAGGTGAAAGAACCTACAGCTACCTGAGTGCAAGCAAATCATTCAAAAAGCTCCCGTCCGATGATCCCGCAACTCGATTTGCCTTATCTCAACGGGGACGACTTTTCAAGTTTCGAGTGAATCCCTCCCGATTAGGGTTCGGAAGGCGGGTCAATGTTCGACTTACGCTGTCCGAACTCCTCGCGCCCAACTCAGGTCCTTATGGCACCTCGCGAAGGTTTCTTGAGGACGGAGCGATGGTGAGTTACGAGTACTCCGCGAAAACGAATTCTATCAATATTGTTCGCGAGGGCAAGCCGACGAAGACTGTGCTTCAGTCCCAAAATCAGCTCCTGTTGGGGCAGGTTGATGATCGAGACGAGCTTTGGACTTGGGAGGTGCGGAACTCAGCACGAAAGCCTGAATTCCACCTGTTTCGCGGTCAAAATGTCGAGGAGGTTGACATTGCGGCGGTTGGTAAGATCGGCGTCCCAAAGCTTGTCACGACCACAAACGGGGCCTCTGTCCTAACCGTTTGCACAAAATCATCTACAGCAGTCAATCGCGCGTTCCGGTCCGAAAAAGGCGCTTGGAAGGAAATTCTTCCTCCACCGGGATTCGATGGGGTCATGATCCAGAAGATTTCGGAAGACGGACTCATGTTTGGAGCGCTGCAGATTGGTAGTGTTGATCTGGTGCCAACGGTATGGAGGGACGGAATCCCTTACGATCTCCGTCGACACCCGCAATGGCCGTTAGGCGGCCATTTTTCGTTCGCCGAGTTGGTGAACCGTCGAGGCGACATCATTGCCACATCTCTGGTCACCGGAGATGACCGCGAACGAACTTCAACCCTTCTTACTCGGCTACCCGCCAAGTAGTCCCATCGCTGACCTGACATCTGCCATCGTTTGACCAGCGACTTCCCGAGCCTTCTTCGCGCCCTCTTTGAGGATGTCGTGGACGTCATCGTTGCTCAAGGCGTTTCTCCGCTCGCGAATTGGGCGGAAGTATTCATTGATGGCCTCGATGCAAGCCGTTTTGTTTTGCATACAGCCGCGCTCGCCTTTCCGATCTTCATCCCAAAGGGTTTCCCAATCGGGCGAGTAGATCTTGAGATACTGGCAGACGGCGCACCCTTCGGGAATGCCAGGATCCGTTTTCTTAATTTTGCTTGGCGTGGTGTACGCACTCTTTACCTTCACTGCGGTTTCGTCTTCAGACTCGCTGAGGAAGATGCAGTTGTCGTAACTCTTGCTCATTTTCCGCATGTCTAATCCGGGAAGCTTGGCTCTGGTCTCGTCTTCAGGGATGAGGTATTTGTAGGTCTGGAACACCTCTTGGTTGAAGAGGCGATTGAACCGGATTCCGATATCGTTCCCGATCTCAAGATGCGGAGCCTGGTCTCGACCAACGGGCACACCGTAGGGGCGGTAAAGCAGAATGTCGGCAGTCTGGAGAACCGGGTAGCCGAGGAGGCCGTAGGGCTCGCGCTCGACGCCTTCCAACTCGTCTTTTTTCTCCTTGTATGTCGGAGTTCTCTCTAACCAGCCAAGCGGGGTCACCATGCTGAACAGCACGTGGAGCTCGGCGTGCTCCTTGACGTGGCTCTGTACGAAGATCGCTGACTTCGAAGGATCGATGCCGGCGGCGACATAGTCCTTGGTGATCTCAATCGTGTTCTGGGCGAGGCTGTCAGTGTCGTCCAGAGTGGTGAGCGCATGCCAATCGGCGACCATGCAGAACATGTCGTACCCCTCATTCTGCAGGTTCACCCAGTTGCGAAGCGCGCCTTCATAGTTGCCCAAATGCCCGCCCTTCGGATTGGTGGGGCGCATTCCGCTGAGGATTCGCTTCGATGTACTCACCCGAAGGTTATACCTTTGCGCCTCAGCTCTGGGAGTAGGCGAGCCTGATCTGCTCGGCAGCTCCGTTGAGTTCATCAAAAGGGGTTCTGACTTCAAGTGACATTCGGCCTTGATAGTCCAACGCCTTGAGACGTCGGAAGAATCCTGCCATCATCGGGTCGTGAGCCGATGGCGCCGCCCGACCCTGTAAGTCGGCAAGATGAACGTGAACAGGAGCAAAAGGAAGTTGCGCCTCCCAGAATGCCTCGCTCGGGACGGCCAAACCACCCTCCCTTCCGTCGGCGTCCCATTCGTAGAGGATGTGATAGACATCGGCAGTGTAAGGGATGCCGTAATACGCCAGGGTCGTGGCAAACTTGCCGCAGTCGTTCCCTAGGTTTGTTTCCGATCGATTGAGTGCCTCGGGAGCAAGAAGGGGCGACATCCAGGAGCGGATTGCGTTGCGGAGTTGCTCGTGGAACTGTTCGCGAGTAGGTGGCGGCTCAGAGGCGGCTTCAACAAAGTCACCGAGAAATGCCTCGTGCTCTTCTTCATAGACTGCACTAATCGCCGAGTAAAGTAGCTTGCCAAACGCAGACTCCGGAGTCGAGCAAGGTGTGAACGGAATGGGCCGAGCGTCCCACATCTCCCGTGTGAATGGGTGATTCCGTTGCCCGCCACCGCCAATTACCGCGACTTCAACGCCAACCTCGTTGGCCCTCGGGAGGAACTTCCGCAACTGAGCCAAAACGACGGCCGGAGGCAGGGTCCAAACGGAAACGCCTCCAGGCAGGAACAGGTTAGTCGCCTGGACATTTAGCCCCGCGTAAACCGAAGAATCCCAAGGCTCCATCGCCGCCATGTCGGACGCGGAGACCTCGACGTAGTTGAAGCCTTTGGCTGCAGCAAGGCGAGCATTCTCCAGAGAGCAACAAACACCTATTTCCACAATGGGATTCTAGCAGGGAACCCCGGGTTACCGCTTGTGAAAAGCACGTCGTATCTAAAGCGGGAACAAGGTTCCGAAGTCCGAAACTATTTCCTAAACATCTGCTTCAAGATGAAGAAAGCATTCGCCGGACGCTCAGCGAGTCGCCTCGTGAAGTACGGATACCACTGGTCCCCGAAGGGGACGTAAACCCGGACGTTGTAGCCTTCTTTCACCAGTGAGTTCTGGAGGTCGCGGCGGATGCCGAGAAGCATCTGGAACTCGAAGGACTGCTTGTCGATCCCTTCCGCTTCAACATATCGCTTCAGTTCGGTGATAATCGCTTCATCCTGCGAAGCGATCGCCGGGTAGAAGCCCTTCTTGAGAAGCCGCTTAGCTTGCTCAACGTACTTCTCGTCCACCTTCGACTTCTCCGGATAAGCGACCGAGGCAGGTTCCAAATAAGCACCCTTTACGATACGAGTCCGAATCTGCTTCTCGATCATCAGATCCACATCATCGTCGTTGCGGTGCAGGTAGGACTGCAACACCGTTCCCGTGTTCTTGTACTCCTGGAACACCGAGGTCACAATATCAATCGTGCGCTGCGTGTACTCGCTGGCCTCCATGTCGATTCGCACGAAGTTATTCAGCTCAGCAGCACGAGCCACGACCTTTCGGTAGTTCTCGGTAGCAAACTCGGTTCCCTGGTCAAGGCCACATTGAGTGAGCTTGATCGAGATATTCAGCGGCTCGGTTCCTACCGGATTTGCCTTCCATTCTCCAACCTTCCCAACCGAGTCGATGCGGTTGAGCATCTTGTGGTAGGTATCGCAAGCGGCAAGCGCCTCAGCTTCGGAGTGGGTGTTCTCTCCTAAGTAGTCGAGAGAGATTCGTTGTCCGCCAGGGAAGATTCCCTCGGAAGCCTTCAACGCATCCTCAAGCGAATCGCCCGCAATGAACCGAGTCACCAGGGGCTTAAACAAAAACGATTTGCGAACAATGGACTCGACCGGCTTCAGCGCGGAGGTCTTGAGGATGAAGGAACGAGCGAGCGACATTGCTCCCCTTATTGTACTTCCCGCCAATCTTGGAGCTGATCCAGATACCGCTGGACCAGTGAATCGTAGTCAAAGTTCTCTTCCGCGTAACGCCTGATCTGTGCCGTCATTTCATCCCGCTGGGCAATGGCTTTCGTCACTGCGGGGATCAGTTGGTCGTCGCTCTCGACAAGATGAATAAACGGTTGACTGAGGTCAAGATTTCCGGTACAGGCGGAAGAGATGACAACCGGCAAGCCTGCGGCCAAAGCTTCAACGACCACAAGAGGTTGCCCCTCTGATGTCGAAAGTAGGATCAGGCAGGAGTATTCACAAAGACGTTGATGGATCATGTCACGATCCCAGGAACCGATCATCCGCTCTTTTAGCTCAGGGGAAGGTTCTATCTCGCCATAGTCGGGGCCGATGATGTCGCAGATGATCCCGCTCGGAGCAAGAATCCTCGCGACATCATCTTGTCGCTTCCGCGCTTGAATGCGACCAATGCAGACCGCTTTTCCGTTACCGACCAGATTGGTTTGGAATTCGTGGACCTCGACGCCGTTGGGCAAAACCGCACAGATCGCCGACGGATTTCGCTTCTTAATCAGATTCGCAATATCGGCCCTGAGAATCAGGTGATAAGGTGCGTGATTGCACCTGCGCAGTGCTTTCAGTTCGGACTTATCGAGGCTGTCTGAGTTCAACGGATGGTGGACAGTTGAGACAACGAGTGGTCTTCTCAGCACGGTCGCCAAAACCTGAATTGGCTTTTCGGAGTGGCAGTGAACGACATCAATCCGTTTCGTCAAGCAGTACCAAATCGTAGTGAAAATCGCTCCCCAACGCTTTTTGTTTACGAGGATGACCTCGTGTCCCAAAGCCCGGAGCCGGATTGTGTATTGCCAGATCACCTGCTCGACCGCGCCCCATCCATTCGGCGGAATCGGCTCGTTCCCATGAGCTACAAAGATGATCTTCATTAATCCTCGAAAGTTTAGCCGAGCACCGAGACGGGGTGTTCGGACTCATAGCTGTTATGGTTGATGGCTCTCAGTGCTCTTTCAACATCTTCAACGGTGTTCGCCTGATAAAGGTCGGCCCGAATCTGAGCGGCGCCAGGAATGCCCTTGATGTACATCGGCATCTGACCTCGCAGCGAGCGAATGGCCCAGCCTTCATTTTGCTTGTGCTCAGGATGCCCGAGAGCTTCTTGGTAAGAACTTAGTTCCAGTTGGTACGCGACTTGGAGACGAGCGTGCTGCAAGGCGGTTTCTATTCGCTCTTCAATAGTTGGCTCCTCCGGGAGCGGTTCGCCACGCAGAGCCGCGGCGATGCGAGCTAGACCCCAAGGATTCGAGATCGCCGCCCGACCAACCATGACTCCGTCGCAACCCGTTTCCGTCAGCATCTTGATGGCATCTTCCGGCGTCTTCACGTCGCCATTTCCGACCAGCGGCACCGTCACCGACTCTCGGAGCCGCTTGATCAAGTCCCAATCTGCCTCGCCTTCAAAGCCTTGCTTGGCAAACCGGGCATGAAGTGTCAGCATCTTTATTCCCGCATCCTGAAACCGGCTCGCTAGCTCGGGAGCGGCAAAAAGAGAATAATCCCAACCAGCCCGAACCTTGACCGTGACTGGAATCTTGACCGCTTTCACAACCGAAGAAACAATCTTTTCCGCAAGGAGCGGATCTTTCAGAAGGGCAGCACCGGATCCAGTTTTGCAAACCTTCGGGACCCAGCAACCCATGTTGATATCAACAATATCGGCTCCCATCTCTTCGCAAAGGCGAGCGGTCTCTGCCATCACATCCGGTTCTGAGCCAAAGATCTGGATCGCCAGCGGACGCTCCTCGGGATGAATCTGCATTTTCTTGAGCGTCTTCACTGCGCCGTGGTGAATCGCCATCGCCGAGACAAACTCGGTCACGACTAGCCCAGGGTTGGCGATGCGCTTACAGATAAGCCGCATGGGTAGTGAGGTCACGTCTTCCATCGGTGCTAGAACCAGCGGGGTCTCCACCTTTACATCCCCCACCCTGAACCCCGGAAACTGCATGAATCTAATAGTTTACTTTAGGTTCGGTTTGTGCTAAAACTTGGGTATGCGTTGCATTGCCGGGTTTGTCGCCCTTAGTTTTTCGGCTCTTTCATTCTCGGTTGCTCCCGGATTACCGACGGATGTAAATACTTCGGACTTTGATTTTGTGGGGCAAGTCAATGGTGCGTCTGGCGTTCTTGTTGGAGCGAATACCGTCTTGACCGCGCGCCATGTTGGCGCCGGAACATTTACCCTCCCCGGAATCGGCACCTTCAACGTTCTTGCCGGAAGCGTCAAGAACCATCCAACCGACGATCTCACACTCTTTCAAATCGATACCGGGTCAACGACTCTGACAAATTACGCTCAGATCAACGTCAACAGAGTAGCAGCGAACACCGCAATTACGATGGTCGGATTTGGGGCTTCTGGAGTTCTGAACGGATCAGGAACGGGTTACGATATCACAATCAGTGCGGGCACTCGGCGCAAGGCGACAGGAATCGTTGAAGGTACCCGAATGGTTGAGGAACCAGGCTTCCGCCTTGCGTCGATCTATTCACCGCTACGATCCAACGGACAAGGGGCCCTCGTCGGTGGCGACTCCGGAGGAGGTTGGTTCCTGCAAGATGGATCATCTCGCCCGCAGCTCGTCGGTATCAACTCATGGATCGACAACTTCGGAACCTTTTCGAGCTGGTTCCAGTTCAGCAATCATCCGACAAACTTCTTCGGTTCTGGAGCTGCCGACCTGAGCGAATACAACGGCTGGCTCGTGCAAAATGGCGCAAGCGTCGTGCCGGAACCCGGGACGATTACGGTTCTTGCAATTGGCTCGCTGCTTGCTCTTTGCCGCCGCCGAAAAGGCTGAAGACGAGTTCGACAATAGAGCTGACGAGAAACCCGAGGCAGGCTCCCGCAACAACATCGCTGGGCCAATGAACGCCGCGATACACCCGGCTCCAGCCGACCATTGCAGCCCAAGGAAATAGCACCGCGACGTACTTGTCCCCGCGCCGACGTGAAACCCAAAAAGCCGATGTCGCCGTGCAAAAGGCAAGCGTTGTGTGCCCACTGGGAAAACTCGATTGGCGATGCTCCTCCATCGGCTGCGCAAATCTCAGGTTGCTCGGTCTCGGGCGTGGCATAGCGTCCTTGATCGCGTGAACAATAATCAGACCCCCAAGGAGCGAGGATAGGAGAATCGGCGCGGTGTAAGCCTTCGTTTTAGGGTGCAGAAGCAGGAGCAGCGCGACCAAGGGCGGAAACCAGCCAAGAGCGGACCAACTGAAAACAAGCGAGATTGCATCGAGAAATGAGCTTTTTGCACCGAGGTGAATCGACCGAAAAAGCTCAATTTCCCTCTGCATTTACTTCTCCAAATAAGGCAAGAGCTCGGACAGATGGCTGACAATCAGATCCGGCAGAGGCCCTTCGGTCGGAATCGGCTCGGGCTTTCCAGTCTTTGAGCTCGGCGGAACATCAGACTCGCGATAGGTCCAAGCCGTCGCCCAGCCGAACTGAATCGCGGGAATGATGTCGTGATGCAACGAGTTGCCGACCATCAAAAGCTCGTCCGGAGTGCATCCCATTGCCGCGGCTGCTCGGTCAAAAACAATCTTCTCGGGCTTCCCGACCCGTTGCTCGCCCTCGATGAAGATCGCCTGCAGATACTTCCGGATGCCCGTCGTGTCGATCTCCTGATTCTGAATATCGGCAGGGCCGTTGGTCATCAGCCCGATCTTATATGATTTAGACAGCCGTTCTAGAACGTCAATGGCGTCAGGAAAGAGCTTCAGATTCGCATCGCGGCGCTCCATATAGGCTTGACTCAAACGGGCCGCAAGTTCGTCATCTTCGATATCAAGTGCAGCCAACGTCAGCTGCATCTGGTGAGTACGCGTTCGCTCACCAGATGTCAAATAAGCTTCGTACAGCTCGTCGATGCCCTTCAGTTGCCCGCTAAATGCCTGGAAAACTGCGCTCCAAGCATCGATCGCATGGTCGGTAGTCACGCCAGGAATCGGAACTTGGTCAAATGCCTCGCGAAGGCCGATTTTGCACGCGTCCCAGTAGCCGCAGAGGGTGTCGTCTAGGTCGAAGTAGATGGCTTTGACCTTGGACAGGCGTTCTTTTGCGGCGGCATTCACTCCCTTCATTATGGCGAGTCCGGTGATCGACCTCGTTTAGTCCGAGGTCCGATTTCGCTGGTATCCAGCTACAAGCCAGTAGCCGTCGGGATGCAGTGCCTGGTTAGTCTGCTCAAACCCCGCCCGCTGTAGCTCTTCCGTTGCGGATTTCTCGACAATCCAAGTTCGGTTGGTATGTCCTCGGGAGTGGATTCTCTGGAGGACTTCCTGCCCCGTATAGCAACCCTTGTTGTAGTTGATGTGCCGAGCGGCAAAATCCTCCCCTAGTTCCGGTGGGAGGGTCTTTTCGCGAACATCAAAAATCCAGTTCGGCTGATTGTTCTCCAGCCAGAAGAGTCGCCAAGCCATCAGATTCACAGGTTCGCCTGGGATGCCCGGGGTGATACCCATCGACGTCAAGGCGACCGGTAATTCGAGAAGCCTGGCTTCACAATCTTCCAGGATGACCGCACTCTCGACCCTTTGCAAGATCGCCGACACGGTAGCGCTCGGAACGGTGAGCCACCCCTTGCCGTCGCGTTCAAACAACTCACCGAAGCTGAGGATCTGACCGGTTGGCTTGGTCATGCAGAACCCAATCGAGTTGGTCGGCGTCAAGTGACGAGCATCTCCGGTGATCTGGCCCTGTAACCACTCTCGCCAATCCTCTCCAGATATCTCGATGATCGACCAATCTGGGAGGTCAAACGGCCCTTCGCCGGCAGAAAGCCGTTTATAATCGTCGAATGAGTCGCTCATCTGTCAATGATTCTACGCCAAGGCGGTTACGATGAATCCTTGGCTAATCGGCGGATTCTTCATCCTCACCGGAGCAACCCTCAAAGGCTTCGAGCGCGACGCAGCCCGAGAAATCGCGGCGAAACTGGAAGGTGACCAGAAACAAGTTTCCATCAACGTGACCTATCCCGGACTGCTCAGCCCCGCCATCGGAGAGATCGGCGTCGCAACAATATCCGCCTCCCACTTCCGAACCGAAGGACTCCCCTTCTTCACCGAACCCAAACGAAGCCAAAAGGGAACTGTGAAAGAATTAAGGCTCAAACTTACCGATTTCTATCTGAGAGACCTGCACTGCGACTCGTTCACCGCCAGCATCCCCAACTGCCGATTCGACTTCGCCCTCGCCCGATCCAAACGAAAAATCCGCCTCAGCCGCAGCGGAATCGGCCCCGGAGAAGTGCGGATTCTCATCAAAGACCTCGCGCCCTTCATCCTCAAAAAATATCCCGAAATCCAGGAGGTAACGGTTGAGCCCGAGGGCGATAAAGTCCGCGTGAAAGGTCGCGGCCAATTCCTGATCTTAAACGCCTCCTTCGACATTCTTGCCCGTGTCGGAACCGACGGCGGCACACTTCGGCTCGAAGACTGCCGGATCATGATGAACGGCGAAACCCCCGACAAAGCCAGCGAGCAAGCCCTCATCAACACCCTCAACCCCGTCATCGACTTCGCAAAAGACCTAGACCTCCTCGATGCCGTTCGGGCCGAAAAGGTGCAAGTGATCAACAATGCCGTCATCGTCAGTGGCCAGGTAAAGATCCCCGAGATGCCGAACTGAGCCATCGCTGAACCAATAGCTCCTAATGCTTACCCTGCCCACGCAAGTGGCTCACCCTCACATACAAAAAGCAATGGGATTGAGTTATGCTAGGACAACGAAGAAACCGTCTTATGAAAAGGCCGACCTCAAAATGGGATCATGTCCAGATAGTGTTTCTGGGAGATATTAGGGGGTCACAGTGATTACGTGTATTGCACTATGGTGTATGGCTGTGATGCAAGAGCGAACACCAAATATAAGAATTAGAAATTGCTTGAGAGGTGTTGAGGTTGAGAATCTCGAGAGCATTACCCTCTACGGTCCTGGACTTACTAGACGGAGTGAAGAGAGTGGTTTGTATACTAAGATAAAAATTACATCTCGTAAACCGATGCGGGATTGGCTTGAAGCTTTTAAGAAGTCTTCGCGTGATAAGAGTATTGGTGAAGAGCCGTCCTTAATTGATTTTTGGGATACTGTCGAATTCGCTCTACGCCCGAAGGAGAAGGGTGGAAAACGACGAAAGATTCTATTTCAAATAAACGTAGGAGAAGCAGATCGAGGTTGGGGTAAGGGTATTGCTAAGTTGATGCAAAAGGCCTCGCAAGTAGAGTGACGTAATTTGATGCCTCGGGATCCTTGATCCCGCAGGCTAAAACTTGAGCCATCCTCCATGACCACCAGACTCCGTCCTGTCCAAAGCTCCCGCCGAAAACCTAGAACCGAGAACTGCTCACCGCGCCAGAACCATGCCGCCAAAAGGAAGCCGGTTCGCCATTCGACGAGCCACTAGCGTGGGCGGGGTAAGCAGAAGTAGCTGGGGCGAGCCACTTGCGACGAGCCACTTGCGTGGGCGGGGTAAGCAGAACTAACCGGGGTGGCACTGGTAACCGCGCCCAGACCAGATTGACGCTCTCACCGAGCCAGGTTACCAGTGAACCAACTTGGAAATCCCTGAGAGTTCCTGTCCTCGCCTCAGAACCACGCAGCCAAAAGGAAGCCTGATTGCCATTCGGGTTATTGAGCTGCCGCCGTTGAGTTCGGGGCCTTACTCTGATATGATGAATCATAGATGATCTCGAGACAAGACGGTTCATTGAGGAGAAATGGGAAAGATCGAGGCAGATGGATGGTGAACGCTTGCTCCATACTCTGTCCACTGACAAGCTGGGTGTTCGATGTCTAGCGACGAGCCATTAGCGTGGGCAGAGTAAGCAGGAGTAGCTGGGGTGGCACTGTCAAGCGACCAAACGCCGAGAACGTCCAGCCACCTGAAAACGAGCTTGCCAGTGAATAGCCTTTCGATCCTGCCGATACTCCATCATATCAGAACATAGTCTCTTTCGCTCCGGTTCCGATCCCTCGTGTTCTGTGACCTCACAGGTTGGGACCACAACCATCATGGAAGGAGCCAGAGCACCTTTGGGAGTGCGCGATAGCAGCCTTCCCCCGCATACCTGTTTCCAACCATAACCTTCAAGAACCGAAAGGAAAAGCACGGGGTTCTAAAAAACAGGTTGACAAACCCAGCTTTACGTCGCCTATTAGGTGATGAACCAAATTATCGATACCGCGCGCAACATGTCCCGACGCACTCCGGACATCTCGCCTGCCCACGCCTAGGCTCGGGCAAAACGACGAATGAGGTTGGCCTAAAACTCCCCACTCGATGGGGAAGGGTCCGCTAGAAAGGTTGCCCCAAAGGCAGGCTTTGAGTGGAGGGTGAGCTCCGGCGAACCGGTGGGGCTGCTGTCATCTCTGACCGCTCCCTACTCCAAACCCCAACCTGCTAAGCTTGTCCCCACTTGTCCCCACCAAAAACGAAAATTGAGCACCCATTTGAACCTAATGTCCCCACCAAAACGCGTCGCAGTTCTCTCCCCGCTCAAGCCCCAAGACCCAAGACCTCCTACCCACCCCTACCCAGGTGAAATCGAAAAGCGAACAACATTTGAACCTGACTACCCCACCAAAACGCGTCGCAGTTCTCTCCTAAAACCGAGAACAGCTCATCGCTCGTCCGACTCCAGAATAACGGCGGTCTGCCCCGTAGCCTCGCACCATTTGCGATAAACATTCCGAACGTTCTCCCTAGCTCCGGTGACCGGTATCTTGAGGAAACCTTGTTTCTTGGCGGCCTCGAAGAGTGCCCGCTCGCGAACAGTGAGCCGATGACCGACTCCCCGGCTCCCCGCCCTGGACCGAGTGGCCTCACCCCGGCTCAGTCTTTCGACATCGTCCTTAGTGAGCCGAGGCAAGGGTTTCATCGGGATTGAAGGGCTGCGATTCGATCTTCGAGTGGCGGGTGAGACGACAAGAGCTTGAACAGTGCCGAACCGCCCGAAATCTTAGCCGTTTGCAATCCGTTTGGAGCGTCCAGAGGCTCATAGCGAACCTTCAAAGTGTTGAGAGCGGCAGCCATTGGTCGTGCACCAACGAGGTCAGCTGCTCCTGCGTCGGCCCGAAACTCACGTGCTCGCGAGAATGCCATGGTGATGAACGATCCCAGGAAAGTGAACAGGAACTGTAGAGCGATGTTAACAACGATGTAAACAATTCCCGAGAGCTTCGAATCAACCACGTTTGAAGCCGCCCAGGCGATAATCCTGGCGAGGAAGATTGCAAACGAGTTGATAACACCTTGGAGCAAGGTCATGGTGACCATGTCGCCATTCTTGATGTGCGCAATCTCGTGGGCCAACACTGCACGAACTTCTTCAGGAGGCATGTTGGCGAGGAGTCCGGTTGATACCGCCACAAGTGACCGCCGTTGAGTTGGGCCAGTGGCGAAAGCGTTAAGCTCTTCGCTCTCGTAAACTCCTACCTCAGGCATCGCCGGTAGCCCCGCCTTTTCTGCGAGCATTTGGACATCCCGGGCAACTTGACCGAAGGGCCCGTACTCCGACGGGGAGACCAGCTTGATCCCCATCATCCACTTTGCGATGACTCTTGAGAGGCCAAGCGATATGAAGGCTCCGGCAAATCCGTAGATGATCGAACTGACCATCAACATGCCGTAGTTGATGCCTCTGGAATCGGCCCAGCCGCGAAGACCCAGCGCGGAGGTGACCACAAACAACAGCACTCCGACTAACAGGTTGGTTCCGAGAAAGAGAAGAACGCGCTTCATCACTTAATTGTACGTACGAGTCTCGAAGAATGAATCAGATTGAGTCAGGATCATGACTGAACGAGGTTGGCTTCTCCAGTTTGGACTCGCCAGAGTGCAGCGTAAAGGCCGTTGTTCCGCAGAAGCTCCTCGTGACGTCCAGATTCGGTCACCTGCCCTGCCTCTAGCACCCAGATCTTATCTGCGTCGCGAACCGTGGAAAGCCGGTGTGCGATCACCAGCGAGGTGCGGCCCTTCGTGACATGAGCAAGTGAACGTTGGATCGCAGCTTCTGTTTCGTTATCGACTGCCGAAGTGGCTTCATCCAGCACAAGGATTGCGGGTGTACGTAGAATCGCGCGAGCCAGCGAGATTCGTTGCCGCTGGCCGCCGCTCAGCTTCTGGCCCCGTTCGCCGACGACAGTGTCGTAACCATTGGGCAGTTGCATAATGAATTCATGCGCCTCGGCTTGCTTCGCGGCTTCTTGGACTTCGGCTTCGGTTGCTTGTTCACGGCCGTACAGGATGTTCTCGCGGACGGTGCCATGGAACAGAAACACGTCTTGGGCAACATATCCACAGGCTCCGCGCAGACTGGCGTAGCTTAAGTCCTTGATGTCCATCCCGTCAATGGTGACGCGTCCCGAAACAGTGTCGTAAAACCTCAACAGAAGGCGAATCACTGTCGACTTACCCGCACCCGTTGCACCGATAATCGCATGAGTTTCGCCCGCAGGAACGTGCAAATTGATTCCCTTGAGAATTGGTAATTCTGGCGTGTAGCCAAACGTGACGTTCTCAAATCGAATCTCCCCCCGAACAGGCGATTCGAGCGTCGCAGAACCCTCAACCATTTTGGGTTGAGTGTTTAGTAGCGCAAAGATTCGATTCGTCGAGGCCATAGCTCGTTGGTACTGATCCAACGTGTCGCCCAAGCCGGTCATCGGCCATAGAAGACGCTGGGTCATGAAGACAAGCACCGAGTAGATGCCAACTTCCATGCCGCCATTCAGGACGAGCCAGCCTCCGAAAATGAGGGTGCATGTGAATCCGGTAAGGATTACCATGCGAATCAGCGGCACAAATCCGGCCGAGTACTTGATCGCCTCGCGGTTGGCTTCCCGATAGTTCGACGATGCCAACATGACCCGCTTTGATTCCATTGGCTCAGAGGTGAACGCCTTGATCGTGCTGATTCCGCCAAGGTTTGTTCCCAGCACCGAACCCATTTCGGAGACTGCCTCGCGCACCTTTGCATAGCGAGGCTTTAGACTGTTTTGATACTTGACTGATCCCAAGATGATGATGGGAATTGGCAAGAACGCGAGCAAAGTCAACAATGGCGAGCTAAGGAAAAAGACCGCTCCGACAAGGACGACATTCCAGAACACCGTGATGATTGATGCAGCTCCCCCGTCAAGAAATCGTTCCAATTGGTTGATGTCGTCATTCATCACGCTCATCAGGCCCCCACTTGTCGTGTCCTCGAACCACGCGAGTTCCAGTTTTTGAACGTGGTCATAGAGGCCGATCCGCATCTCGTGTTCGATCGTCTGGGATAGATTCCTCCACGTCACTGCACTGAGGTATCCGAACAAAGACTCAAAAATCCAGCAGAGAGCGTTTGCGATCGTGAGTATCACGAGCTGATACCACCGATCTTCGACCCCAAACTGGACGGCTAAAAAGGAACCCTTGCCGCGCACGATCACGTCGATAACGGCGCCGATAAGGACTTCGGGGACGACGTCCATGACCTTGCCCAGGGTGGTGTATGTTGAAGCAAGCCAAACCTGGGTCCGATGGGGTCCGGAGTATTGCCAAAGTCTTCGCAACCCAGATTGTGGTTTGGTCATGGCTCAGAGTTTATCTTTGGAATACCACGGGTATCCGTGCATGAGAGAGTTCCTTTCAAAATTGATTGAAATTTGGTAACTTTCGGGCTCTTCACGCCATAATAGTAAGTAGCCGAGGGGCGTTGCAGTCACTTTCGAGTGGCGAGGCTCGGCGAATAAACGGCGCTCATGATCGAAAGTTGGTCATGGGCTTTTTTGTTTCCAGACCGACTAACAAAGGAAAGGATAACAAATGAACACAGCCCCTGCTGACCTCAAAATTGACTTCCACGTTGCCGATCTGGGCCTTGCTGCGTTTGGCCGCAAGGAGATCGCGATTGCCGAGACCGAAATGCCTGGCCTGATGGAGATCCGAAAGGAGTACGCCGGATCGAAGCCGCTCAAGGGCGCAAAGATCGCCGGATCGCTTCACATGACCATTCAGACCGCGGTCCTCATCGAGACCCTGGTTGACCTCGGTGCTGAAGTGCGCTGGGCAAGCTGCAACATCTTCAGCACCCAAGACCATGCCGCCGCCGCCATCGCCGCCGCGAGCATCCCCGTTTTTGCCTACAAAGGCGAAACTCTTGAAGAGTACTGGCAGTACACCCACCGAATCATGGAGTGGGCTGACGGCTCGACTCCGAACATGATTCTGGACGATGGCGGCGACGCGACGATGCTCGTTCTCATTGGAGCAGAAGCCGAGAAGGACCTCTCTGTGCTTGACAACCCAGGCTCGGAAGAAGAAGTGATTTTCTACGCTTCGATTCGCGAGAAGCTCAAGACCGATCCAACCTTCTACTCCCGCATCAAAGCCGAAATCAAGGGCGTTAGCGAAGAGACGACGACAGGTGTAAAGCGGCTTTACAAGCTTCACGAAGAGGGCAAGTTGCCGTTCGCTTGCTTCAACGTCAACGACTCAGTCACCAAATCTAAGTTCGACAATCTTTACGGCTGCCGAGAGTCGCTGGTCGACGGAATCAAGCGCGCAACCGACGTGATGATCGCCGGAAAGGTTGCGGTCGTCTGTGGCTACGGCGACGTTGGCAAGGGTTCAGCCCAGGCTCTGCGAGCCCTGAGCGCCCAGGTCTGGGTGACCGAGTGCGATCCGATCTGCGCTCTTCAGGCAGCAATGGAAGGCTACCGAGTCGTGACCATGGAGTACGCCGCCGACAAGGCCGACATCTTTGTTTCCGCAACCGGAAACAAGGACATCATCCGCCACGAGCACATGATCAAGATGAAGGATCAGGCGATCGTTTGTAACATTGGCCACTTTGACAACGAGATCGATGTCGCGGGATTGAAGCAGTACACCTGGGAGAACATCAAGCCGCAGGTCGACCACATCATCTTCCCTGATGGCAAGCGGATCATCCTCTTGGCCGAAGGTCGGTTGATCAACCTCGGTTGCGGAACCGGACACCCGTCCTACGTCATGTCCTCGTCGTTCGCCAACCAGGTTCTGGCGCAAATCGAACTCTTCGTCGAGTTCGGAAAGTATAAGCCCGGCGTGTATGTGCTGCCGAAGCACCTCGACGAAAAGGTTGCTCGCTTGCAGCTCGCCAAGCTTGGAGCCCAGCTCACCGAGCTGACCCCGTCGCAGGCATCGTACATCGGCGTGACCCCAGAAGGTCCGTTCAAGTCAGACTCCTATCGGTATTGAGCTAGGTACCCTTTAGGGGTGCCAGACTCCCGATTTCGCCTCTCCGCTGATTCTGCAAATGACTTGGCGGAGAAATTCGGGACACCACTTTATGTTTTGGATGAAGCCGGGTTGCGCGAGCGGGTCGCCCGCTATCGGCATGCGCTTGCCGCTCTATATCCTCGCTTTGAAGTGAGTTTTGCCAGCAAAGCGAACTCAACTCTTTCGCTCTTAAAGATCGCACATGACGCTGGTGCGACCATTGACGTCGCCAGCCGAGGAGAGCTCGAAGCCGCGCTCCGAGCTGGAGTACCGGCAGGCCATTGTCACTTGCACGGGAACAACAAGAGCATTTCTGAGCTCACCTTTGCTCTTGAACAAGGCGTGAGCCACATCATGATCGATCATCTTGGCGAGATCGATATGCTTGCGTCACTCTCGAAAAGAGAGACGAAGTTCGTCCTTCGAGCTGCGCCGGGCGTTGATCCGAAGACGAACGCGAAGATCTCCACCGGCCAGGCCGATACCAAGTTCGGTTTCAATCTCGCCAACGGCTCCGCCGAGGAAGCTCTGCTGTACGCTCAGGCGAAAGGGATTGAGATCGTCGGAATTCACTGCCACGTTGGCTCCCAGCTTATGGACGGTGAAGCTCAGGAAAACGCGGGTGAGTTACTCGGCAACTGGCTTGTTCAAATGCGTAAGAAGCACGGGTTTGAGCTGGACTATCTCAACGTGGGTGGCGGTTTAGGAGTTAAGTATCTGGACTGCGACGAGCCGGAGACGATTGAACAATATGTCTCACGAGTCATGTCTCGGCTCCTCCCAATTCTTGAAGCAGCAGGCATCGAGCCTTTGATCGGCATGGAGCCGGGACGGAGCCTGATCGCCGAGTGTGGATTGACGCTTTACCGGGTAGGAGTTGTGAAGACGGTTGGTGAGAAAACCTATGTCGCTGTGGATGGCGGCCTGGCCGACAACCCGCGACCCGTCATGTACGGAGCGCGGTATCAAGTTGAACTTCTGCGAGACTCGAAATGGGAGTACCAGACCGACGGTCCGGGAGCAATGGCTTTCACGAGGGAAGTTGGTGAGGGAGCCGTCGTCACCATCTCTGGAAGGCATTGCGAGACGGACACACTGTTCCCAAATGTTGAACTAGCCCGAATGCCAAAGGAAGGCGACCTCATCCAAGTCCTTACAACCGGAGCGTACAACAGCAGCATGGCGAGCAATTACAACCGCTATCAACGCCCCGCAACGGTGTTAAAGAGAACCAACGGTGAATTTGCACTGATTCAGCGGCCTGAAACGTATGATGAAATGTTCGCCCGCGAGATCATTCCGGAGGGACTCTAAGTCATGCAGGATTTTGATTTCGTCGGAGCATTCCTCAGGTTGCTAGTCTTCATTCCCGCGGTCGGACTTCACGAGTACTGTCACGCAAAGTTTGCCGACATGGCGGGCGACATGACACCCCGCTCTCAGGGCCGCGTGACCCTTAACCCGCTGGCGCATCTTGATCCAATCGGCACGATTATGATGGTGCTGTCGTCGGCCTCCGGTGTCGGAATCGGCTGGGGGAAGCCGGTCATGGTCAACATCGGTCAGATGCGAAATCCTCGTTTTGACCACTTTGTGAGCGTCATTATGGGGCCGATTTCTAACCTAGGACAGGCGATCTTTTACGCCATCATTCTCCGGACCGGCCTCGTTGCTTTCAGCCTAAACAGCATCTACGAGCCGGTTGCATTCCTGCAAGGCGGCGGCTCGTTCCTCACCTTCTGGGTTAGTTCTTCGCTCATTTACAACCTCGGAATGTTCTTCTTCAACATGATCCCGCTTGGCCCACTGGACGGCCACTGGATCGTCGGAGCCATGATGCTTCCACCACAGCGTAACGCATGGTACAAGTTCTGCCATGGGCCAGGAATGTACATTTTCTTGGCTCTGGTTTTACTGCCTCGGGGAATCGGTTTCAACCCCATCGGCTGGTACATGCAGCACACCCTCTTCCCTACTCTGAAGTTTCTTTTGGGACTCTAGGGTTCTTACTCTGATGAAGTCTGCTTCGGGAAGCTGAGTCCATCTCGGTTCATTTGGACGACCCTCACGTGTCCGTCAACGAATAGCAGGTTGAACTTGAGTCCGTGTCCACTCTTGATAAGGAGGGTTCCCTCGTTTTCTTCGATGGCTCGGATCGGATCGCGAAGATAGGGGAGATTTGCGGGGTCCGGAATTGCGGTGAGCTTGAAAGAATCGACTTTTCGGACGAATCGGGCGTATTCGATCGGATGGACATAGCTCATCTTCCCTGAACCTTCGATCCCCATATAGACATTCCCTCTGAGTGACCGAGGCGTCTCGGGACAATGCCAAACGTTTTCAGATTTGATGTAAGGACTCACAGCATCAGCAAAAAACGTCTGGCCTTCGACGGCTAGGCTCGTGGTCAGATAGGGCGGTGCGGATTCGGAGTTGTCTGCTGCATACAATTGGACCGCATTACCGAACTGCTTGAGATTGGAGAGGCAGGCGGCTCGTTTGGCAATGTGCTTTGGCTGACCAGTAGGAAGCAGTACACCAGCCATGACAAGGAGAATGAACGCGAGTCCAAAGAGCGCACAGCCGTCCTTCCACGTGAGGGGCCTCCCATTGACTTCGGCTTTGAAGAAGTTCTTCATTTCGCAGCGGCGAACCCTGGGTGGAGTAGAAACCTACATCCGCCCCGATTAGTCTCCGTCGTTTCCGCCGAAGGGGCTGCTGTAGTTGGGCGGTTCCTTCGTGATCTGAACATCGTGAGGGTGGCTCTCGCGGAGGGCGGCGTTGGTGATTTTCTGGAACTCGGCGTTCTCTCTCAGTTGTAACAGATTCTCCGCTCCAACGTATCCCATTCCCGATCGAAGTCCGCCGATGAGCTGAGCCATTGTGTCTTTAAGCGGACCCTTGAACGGAACCCGACCTTCAACGCCTTCCGGTACGATGACGGCGCCAGAATCCTTGATCTGCATGTAACGATCGCTCGAACCCGACTTCATCGCGCCGACCGACCCCATGCCTCGATACACTTTGTACGCCCGGTTTCGGAAGATCTCAACCTCGCCCGGGCTCTCTTCACAACCGGCGAACATATTGCCCATCATCACGCAGCTTGCACCAGCCGCGAGACACTTGACGATGTCACCCGATGACCGAATTCCACCGTCAGCAATGGTCGGGACTCCCAGATTATTCGCCTCGTCGGCGCACTCAAGAACTGCTGTAAACTGAGGAACGCCGATTCCCGCGACGACACGTGTGGTACAGATAGAACCGGCCCCAATTCCCACCCGAAGCCCGTCTGCGCCAAGCTCAGCCAAAGCTTTGACCCCTTGCGGAGTCGCGACGCTTCCCGCGATCACTTTCAGATCTGGAAGCTTCTCCTTGAGCATTTTGAGGCAACTCATCACGCCTTTGCTGTGACCATGGGCAGCATCAATGACAACAAAATCGACCCCAGCATCGTGAAGCGCCTTTGCCCGCTCATAAGGCTCGCGCAGTGCGCCGATGGCGGCTCCAACGATCAATCGACCTTTGTCGTCTTTAGTCGACAGCGGGTGTTGCTGAACTTTGAGGATGTCCTTGATCGTGATGAGACCCTTGAGGATTCCTTCGGCGTCCACGATGGGGAGCTTTTCGATGCGGTGCTCGGCGAGAATCTTTTGGGCTTCGTCCAAGGAGGTGCCCACCGTTGTGGTGACCAAGTCTTTGCTTGTCATCCTTGAAGAAATCTTTTGGTTGTAGTCCGTCTCAAATCGGATGTCGCGGTTCGTCAAAATCCCAACCAAGTGTCCCTCGGCGTCCACGACCGGAACACCCGAGATGTGATACCGTTCCATCAGGTCGACGGCATCTTGAATTAGAGCGTCGGCGGTAAGTTTGAATGGCTTGGTGATGACTCCGCTCTCCGAGCGTTTCACTCGATCAACTGCCGCGCACTGGGCATCAATCGACATCGTCCGGTGAAGCACGCCAACTCCGCCCTGGCGAGCCATCGCGATCGCCATTCGCGCGTCGGTCACCGTATCCATTGGCGAAGAGACGATAGGAACACGCAAGCGAATTCCGGGCAGAAACTGGGTAGAGAGATCGACTTCGGATGGGAGAACTTCGGTGTGCTGGGGCACCAGCAGTACGTCGTCGAAGCTCAATCCTTCCTTAAATGAAGCCATATGAGATTATGACATCCATCACGGATGGACTGCGCGGTGCAAGCCGCGCTTTCGCTTCTAATCTGACAGGCCTACCGGGTTAAGGACTCAACTTCCAACCGATACTCTTCCTGGTAAGGTTTTCGTATTCTTATGTCTCATTCAGTTCTGGTCGTCGGAGGTGCGGGTTATATCGGGAGCCACACGTGTAAGGCTCTCAAACAAGCCGGCTTTTTGCCTGTCGTGGTCGATAATCTGAGCGAGGGACACGAATGGGCGGTCAAGTTCGGTCCGCTTGAGCGAGGCGATGCAGGCGACACAGACTTCATTACCGCCACGATTCGAAAACATCAACCCGTTGGGCTGATTCACTTCGCGGCGAACGCCTATGTCGGAGAGTCCGTCAGCAACCCTCGGAAGTACATCCAAAACAACGTCGTAGCAATGCACAACCTACTCTCGGTTTGCATCGACGAGAATGTTAACAATGTGATTTTTTCTTCATCCTGCGCGACCTACGGAGTTCCGACCCAGGTTCCGCTTGATGAGGAACACACCCAACTCCCGATCTCACCGTATGGAGATAGCAAGCTCATCGGAGAAAAGATGCTCCACTGGTACTCCAATGCGCATCCCCTGCGCTACGTGGCCCTTCGCTACTTTAACGCAAGCGGCGCGGATGCGGAAGGTGAAGTTGGCGAGGTTCACGATCCGGAAACTCACTTGATCCCGTTGGTGCTCCAGGCGGCGATGGGAATCCGCCCGGCGATCAATGTCTTTGGCACCGACTACCCGACTCCTGATGGCACTTGCCAGCGTGACTACATTCATGTCACCGACCTGGGAACCGCTCATGTGGCCGCCTTGAAATACTTAATCGGCGGCGGTGAAAGCACGAAGATTAATCTCGGAAGCGGAGTTCCATTCTCGGTGCGCCAAGTGATTGACACGGCGACCAAAGTGACCGGGCGAGAGGTTCCAACCGTGTTTGGCCCTCGGCGAGAAGGCGACCCTCCCGGATTGTATGCCAGTCCGGATAAGGCGAAGCGGGTCCTTGGATGGGAAGCCGAGCATAGCTCGCTGGAGAACATTCTGACTACAGCCTACAACTGGGAGCTGAAGCGCAAGGAATTAGGAATCTGATGAGGATCATCATTGTCAATGACAACGCCGTGATTTCGGGCGGAGCAACTAAGTGCGCGCTTTTGAGCGCGGAGCACCTTGCAAAGGCGGGGCACGAGGTTCACTACGTATCCGGACTCGAGGGTGTTGATCCTTACTTCGAAGGACTCGGGACAATCAAGTTTCACAGTCTTGGTCGCCCCGATACTCCAATGACAATGAGGAAGCTCGTCGAGCTTTCCTACTTGGATGACATGTACAAGTTGGTTCGGGATTTAATCGCTCAGGGCGATCCGAAGCAGACAATCGTCCACTCGCACCTCTGGAAAACTGGGGCGTCACCGAGCTTTGTTAACGCAGCAATAGACGGAGGGGCGCACCTGCTCTGCTCGTTCCACGACTATCACGTCGCTTGTCCGGCAGGGCAGTTTTTCAATAACCAGACGTACGAGATTTGCACTCTCGAACCCGGCTCCGCCAAGTGCGTGATGACGCATTGCACCCGAACCCGAACCATCCTGCCCAAGTGGGTGGAAGTTTACCGATGGAGCGTTCAGCGAGGACGAGCTGGCTTGCCAACCAAAGTAAAGCACTTCGGCGTTTTCAGTCAGAAGAGCGTGGATGCGTTTGGCAAGTACTTGCCAGCCAACGCCAAGTTGCACATGATGCATTATCCGATCCAGGCTGAAGAAGCACCTCGCGTGGACGTGACAAAGAACCGCCGGTTCGTGTTTTCGGGCCGGCTATCACAAGAAAAGGATCCCGCGATTCTGATTAAGGCGGCAGCAAAGATTGATGCCGAAGTTCGCTTTATCGGCGATGGGCCCCTCATGGACGATCTGAAGGCCCTCAGCTATCCCAAGGCTAGTTTCTCGGGCTGGATAAAGGGTGATGAGATCCTAAAGGAGATGGAGCTGGCGCGAGTGATGGCGATCACGTCGATCTGGTACGAGGTCAATCCGCTCGCCCCGCTAGAAGCCCTCGGCAAAGGAATCCCGGTCATCGCGAGCGATTGCACTTCGACGCTCTATGAGATCGAGGACGGGGTCACGGGTCTTGGTTTCAAGCATCAAAACGAGGCTGATCTTGCGGAAAAGATGGCGAGGATGCTCGACGATGAGACCGTTGACCGCATGAGCAAAGCCGCCTACGAGCGATTCTGGGCAAAGCCTCCAACGGCAGAAAACCACTGCAAAAGACTGCTGGAAATCTACGACGAGATACTGAAGGATTGACGGATGAATCAACATGATTCACCTGAGCACGATGTCCGGCTCCGCAACTCGCCGAGGCTTTTGCACGACAAAACGGGGTCCGCACCAAGGGCTCGGGCTAAAATGCAAGTACCATGCTCACCTCGCTGATCGCGCTCACATTGCAAACCGGATTGACCAGGGGCGACTACGGAGTCCCAATCATTCGAGCGACGAATACCGCCGAGGCGATGGAGTTGCAAGGATATGCCACCGCCCAGGATCGACTCTGGCAAATGGAAATGAGTCGGCGAGGGGCAAGGTCTCGCCTCGCCGAGGTTCTTGGGCCGGGATCGGTGAACGCCGACATCGAGCAAGCGAAGCAGTTCTACACGGAAGCGGAGATGCGGGCGCAGTTGGTCCGCTTGCCAGCTTCGATGCAGGGGTGGTTTAAGTCTTATGCCCGCGGAGTGAATCGGTTTATTAACGAAGGAAATCTGCCTGAGGAGTATGAGCGAAACGGATTCAAACCCGAGCCTTGGAGCGAGATCGATTCGGCGGCGATCACGATCAAGCTCCTCCAAACCTTCGGTCGCGGAGGAGCAGGTGAGCTACGAAATCTTGCCCTCTACAAATTCCTTGAAGCGCAGGCAAAAATCAAAGATCGTGCGACGGATGTGTTCGGAGATTTCGCCTGGCAAAATGATCCCAACTCGGTTCCCACTTGCCCTGCTGAAGACGACTTGGTGAAGACCAAGCCAAACTTCCCGGAGATCACTCCCGAGATCACCAAGACGCACCTGGCATCACTTCCCGCTTTGGGCGTTTTCGAGTTGCTTCCTGGAGTGCGTGTTGTCAGCTTGGATGAATCCAAACGTCGAGCCGAGGCGTTGAAAACTCCGTTCAAGAGCGGGTCGTACTGCGTCGTTGTCGGCAAAAAGAAATCGACCACTGGCGGTTCGCTTCTTCTCAGCGGACCCCAGATGGGATTCACCGTGCCCTCGATTGTCCACGAAGTTTCGCTTCACGCTCCGGAACTTGATGTCGCAGGAATGGCCGTTCCAGGCGTACCTGGCGTTATGGTAGGAGCGACGCCGAACGCAGCCTGGGGACTGACAACCGGGGTTGCAGATACCGAAGATATTTACCTTTTGAACCTGAAGGATAAAGACAATTGGTCGGACGGTGCGATCCGGAATGTTGCCTTCACGATTCCCGTCAAGGGAGCTGAGCCGAAACTGATTGAGCGGCGAGACACCGACTATGGGCAAATCGTGTTTGAAGTTGGAGCAAAGAAGGTCGGTTTTGCTCGCAAGCGCGCATATGAAGGCCGCGAGCTGCAGTCTTACGAAGCCGTCGTGGGGCTTTGGAAAGTGAAGGATCGCAAGGGATTTGATGCATCTACAGCGCGGGCAACGATGAACTTCAACTGCTTCGTTGCCCTCAAGAATGGCGACATCGGCTGGCGATACTTGGGTGACGTACCCAAGCGTACAAGCGGTTTTGATCCACGGTTTCCGCTGCCGCCGATTCGGCGAGCGGAGTGGGATGGGATGATTCCGTTTGATCAGATGCCGCACTCGTGGAACCCGAAGCGAGGCTACTTGGCGAATTGGAACAACAAGCCGGCGGCGTGGTGGCCCAATCTGGACACCCCTGCATGGGGCGAGGCGTTCCGAAATCGTCTGCTGCTCTCTCAGCTCGAAGCGAATAAGCTCTCGCCCGATTCATTGCAGAAGGCGGTTGCCGGAATGGCGACCTGCGCCGAAACGTTCCCCGCGTTTGCCTCAATGCTCAAGGGCACGATGCTTGACAAGTGGAACGGCTCTTACCGAGACGATCCGAAGATGGGGCTTGTGTACTCCAAGTTCATCTCAATGCTCCGTGAAGAACTCTTCCTTAACGTGACGGGAAATCTCGGCTCCGCCGAAAATTTTGCCCTGGTTGCTCAGCCGGATGTGATGCTGCGGGCGTTACGCGGTGAGACCAAGTTTGACTACTTGCAGGGCCGAACTGCTAGACAAGTCATTCAAAGCGCCCTCGAAAAGGCCGTGTCTGCGACTGGCGATAACATCTTCACGCCCGCCAACATCCCGGTTCCGCCCGAAACCAAGCCGATCCCTTGGCGCAATCGCGGAACGTATATCCAACTCGTCGAAGTCGGCAAATCTGGGATGAACGTCGTCACCCCGGGCGTCTCAACGACTGGAGCACATTCCGCAGATCAAGCAGATTTAGCCCGGAGGTTTGGTTTTAAGTCGATGATCCTAAAGTAGTTACTGGACGCGAACCGCCTCCCATCTGGACACGCCTCCATTGATGCCGTACATGATCCAGGTCTGGCCCGTGGATCGATCGATTCGAACTGCCATGGCATCTTTGTTGTTGCCTTCGATGACCTCAAATGGCCCGGAACCAGGCGCAAGACTCTTGTCCTCGGTCACCAAATCCCATTTGAACTTGACGGCATTGGTTGCGGAGCCGAATCCCAGTTGTTCGGTACGACCGGTCTTTGCGTCGTATCGAAAAACAGAGGTGTTGTTCTTGAACGTGTGCCAATCTCCTGCGATATTCCTCACACCTCCAGGAACCCGAATCTGGGCTTGGACCACGGTTCCGATGAGGACAGAAGACACGACGAGCAAAAGAGGCAGGGCTGCTTTCATGACCCCATCATATTCCCTTGAATCCGAAACCACAACCCCAACCGGCCTACTCCCAACCCAAAACAGTGCCGGGTATACTCTTTCCTTCCTGTGCTCCGGTCGTCTAGCGGTTCAGGACATCGCCCTCTCACGGCGAAGATCGCGGGTTCGAATCCCGTTCGGAGTACCACGCTTTTTAGGTTCAATTTCTGAGTCAGTTCGAACGGGATTAGCGATCTGGGCCAGCCAAGAGCTAGTCGGCGGCGACGAATTCACCCCGCCTTGCCTCATCGCATATCGGAGCTTCGTCGAACTGCTGCTTGTAGTCCTGGCTGAAGTGCAACTCGTCGTCGTGCCCTTCCCGGTTCCAGAGCTGTCCGCATCTATGCTCTGCGAGAGTGTGAGTTGGCCAGCCTCTTGCAATCGGCTCAGATTTTGGAATTGGAGGGGATTGTCGGAACCGGGCATACCGTCACCTCCGTATTCCAAAATGCGTCCATGTTCACTCTGTTAGCGTTTTCGACGATCGCAATTGGCATCCAAGTCAATGACAGCCTGAGTGAAGAATTTCTCAAGATTTGCAGCCGAGCGCCAGGAAAGCCAAGAGTTGCCTGTATGGTTGTGGGCAAACCCGATACGTTGGCTACATTCGAAGGGGAACGCCCGATGCCGATGGCCAGTACTTCAAAGGTCGGCATCTTGATTACTTATTTGCGAAAAGTGGAAGCTGGGAAGTTGAAACCCTCCAACCTGGTAGAACTTCATCCTTCCGATCTAAGGCCCGGAAGCGATCTCGCTCTCCTATTGGACCCTCCGGGTGTAAGCCTAGATTTGAGAAACCTGGCTCGTCTGATGATGACCATTAGCGACAACACAGCGACTGACCTCTTGTTGAGAGAGGTCGGCGGACCGAGAGAAGTTACGCAAACCATGCGCAGCCTGGGTTACTCAAGCTACCGCCTCGATCATTCCATGCTGCAAGGCCTCTTGGCGGCAGTTCGGAAATCAGGTGCTGTTCATGACTCAAGTTTCACGTTCGCTAAGTACAACGCTGCGATCCAAATCGATCAGAAGAGTGAAGCTAAGGCCTTAGTCCAGTTTATCGAGTCGCAAGAAGATTCGATAACACCCGTAGATATGGTTAGAATTCTTTGCGACCTGGAGGAAGCAAAGATAGTCAAGCCCGACTCTGCAGCGCTAGCGCTCGGGCTTATGAGACAGGCGCGCGGCTCGTCGAGAATCCGAGCAAAACTGGCTCAAACCACCAACCGTGCGGCAGTTAAGAGCGGCACCCTCATCTTCTCACAATCATGCGTGGTCAACGATGTGGGCATTATCGACTTGCCCAATGGTAAACGCCTAGCCATCGCCTGCTTTGTGCACAGCGTGCCTCCAGACTCATTGACTGCCGCCGAGCAGACTATCGCGGACTTGGCAAAGGCGGCATATGATTTCTTTGGCGTTAGAACGAGGAACGCCACCGGTTCGTTATCGTTTCATTCTTCACCTGACGCATTCCTTAGCCCAGGTGCGTCGAAGCGCAAAGTCTAGACGACTTGGGCCTCGACTCCGCTGCATGCGCTAAGTTCAGAAGGTCGCAATTTGTACGATTCGGTGTACCAAAAAAGTTGATCTACCGAGGGTAGGTCACTCTTTATTGGTATCAAGGAGCCATGAGAAGTTCACCTCGTCGAGTGGAGCGAAATCCCCGGCTAACATCGCCGGTTCAAATCCCGTTCGGAGTACCAAACACCCACTCGACCGCGCTAGCGAGACTCGTTTAGCGTAAGCACAGGGATCGATCGTTGAGGAGTGCTGAGCCACTCGATGCCGCTCTCACCGACTCGGACCATCTCTTCGAGCCCCAGGTAGCCGCGTCCCGGAACCGTCACGCCAAGTTCAAGCGTGTACACCTGTCCTTCCTCGATTGGCTCATCCGGTAACCGGCCGTAACGCTCCCATCGTGGGCCGAGGAGGCTTCCTCCATCGTGAGCAACTCTCCCCACTTGGTGCCCGAGTGCGTGCATGTACTCAGGGTAGCCCGTACTGATCAAAAAGGATCGGGCGGCAGCATCCACTTCGTAACCCTTCACCCCCGGCCTCAACCGGTTCGCACCCGCTTGGATCGCACCGGTTACCGCTGCGAGAGCTGCTTCAAGGTCGGCAGGAAGCGTGGACTCGCCCGGTTCGGCAACGTACCAGCAGCGCTGGATATCCGAAGAATAGCCATCCACGATAACTCCGAGGTCGATGTGTACCAGGTGGCCGGGTCGAAGGCGGACTTCGGCGGAAGGCACACCATGCCCAATCATCGAATCAGGACCAAAATTGACGATCGGATTGCCGGAGCGTGACCAGCCGTAGCCCCACCGATTCGCATCAATATCGGCTTGAATCATCCTATAGAGCGTGCGTTCGTCCAGGTCAAGATGTAGGCGTCCTGGCACAGTCGCGAAAATGCCGTCGGTGGCGGTAATTGCCTCGCGAAGACGGCGGATTTCTTCGCTCGTCTTAAGACCTCGCAAACGTGAAACGATCGGATGGGCTGATTCGAGCGACCCTGCGAATCGAGTTCCCTCGAGGTGAGAGGTCAAAAGGCGGAAGAGACCGTGCGTTAGACCATCGGCCTTGTCATCGTCCTCACTGAAGTTGACGGCAATGCGAGGTTGCTCGCCTTTAGGAATCCACGACTCCAATGTCTCAAGCAGAGGCGCACGAATTCCTTGCACATATGGAATCACTTCATCCCAATCTCCAGAGTGCTTGAGGGGATCTGCATCGTAGTTGCCGACCACTGCGACCTTCCGTCCGTCACGACCTACGAGCAATGCCGAAATCCAGACCAGTCCGGTTTCGCAGATGAAGGGTAGCGCCGGATCCGACCCTTCGCCCGTCTCCCGCACAAAGGTTAACCAGACATGCGCGCCTGATTCTCGGACCAAAGTGGCCGCTTGCGCAAGTTTCTCTCGCGTAAGCGCGCTCAACGGATGGCTCCTTGGCGCGGGCTGCGAATTGGTCTGGATTGAGAACTGGACATAGGTGCCCCGATTATACATGCGGTTTTCGGGGAGCCACCGTGAGTGAGGGAAGATGTAAGCGCGCAAGTATCGGCGTACCACGACTTTTCAACCTCGAGATTCCGTCCTACCGGAAAGGATCCGAACTAGTCGCGAGCCCGCGGCAAATCTCCTATCCCCAGATGCGGAAGGTATGTACTTGAGCAGGGTCGCGAGCACTGTTTTGCGCAGGTATTCATAGATCTGCCATGCGACCTAAATCCCGTCACCCCTTCAGACCTTTAGTCCAACAACTGTTGCCTTAACCGACTCTCGAAAAAGGATCTCAATTTGATCCTGGGGAATCCAGAAGAACTGTCGGGCGATGGCGATTGAAGCCATCCCATGAACCTGAGCCCAGATGGCGTATGCCAGGATGGGCTCTGGCAGGGCGCAATTGAGAGTTCCCTGCCTTTGACCAGCCTGAACTGCCTCAACCAAAGACAAAAAGCAGTCTGGCGGTGCGTCAGCGATGGCCCTCATGTGCTCCTGGTCCTCTGGGGAACGTGCCAAGAACATGACTTCATACAGACGTGGGTTGTCTACCGCAAACTGAATATAGTTCAGACCCTTTTGGATCAAGCCTTCCAGCGAACCTGGATCCATAACGTTTCGAAGACGAATCGCGAGCTCGTCGAAGCCCTCCTCAATCAGGGCCTGCAGGATCGCGTCTTTATCCTTGAAGTGGAGGTACAGAGCCCCTGGCGAATACTCGATCATGTCGGCAATCGTTCGAAGTGAGATCGCTTCATAACCATCCGTGACCAAGATTTCACGGGCGGCACTCAAAATCGTCTTTCGCAACTTTTCTTTTTCGCGTTCTCGCCGAGCCACGGATTTGGAGATCACTTGCTTATTATTACTCATTTTATGAACACAGTTCACTTCTTGTGTCAGCTTCAGAATCATGTCGTTCATTGCTTTTGGATCTCCTTTACAGAAAGTGCCTTAAGCGACAAAACGTGGAGGACTATCGCTAGAGGCGCCAATAGCCCGGGTACGAAGCTGAATGGAAAGATTCCGATTGCAGTATTCGGCACATCTCCGCCGGGTACACCGTGCGTCCGTCCTAAGAAACTGAGGACGCCGATCATGATCGCATTGATCACCGAGAGCAGTCCAATGATGTTCCAGCCTCGATAGAGCGGTTTGAGATTGGGCTTCTTCCAGGCGACGAGTGCGACCACCGGAGCGGAAACTCCAATTAGGATGTCAAAGTTGAGACCTCTAAAGGTCATGAGCTGAGGAACCATCTTTCTATTCGCGAGTTCATGAAAACCAAGTTCTACGAAAACGCGATACGCCTGAAAACCTGTCAGAACTGGAAGCGCAACTCTGGCGGCAAAGGCGGCGCTGTTGGGGTTTCGGACAATCCCAAAGAAGACGATCAAGAGAGCCGGAACTCCGACGAACACCGGTCCCGGAGGGGTCTTACAGGCCAGAATCCCCGTATAGCCCAGCATTCCCGCAAAGAAAACCCAACCCATGAAGGCCGTGACAGCAACACCTTTGCTCCGGCCCTCAACATTTCTGTAGAGAATCCATCCTGAGATTCCCGCGACAGTTAGGCTCAGAATTAGATATCCAATGGCAAGTGGGTCATTCGACATGAGACACCCCAGCAGCTAATTGAGACCAAGAATGAGTTACCATCGACGCACCGTTTGTTTGTACTCTTTGTAAGCGGCTCCAAATCGTCGTTCCATGGCTCGCTCTTCGGGTCCGATCTGGAACTTGTTAATGTACAGGAAGAAAGCGAGCGGGCCGACGAATGCCAACGGATTTCTTAATGCTATTGCCAAGCCAACAAGCATCACGGCGAAACCTAAATACATTGGGTTGCGGGTTCGACGAAAGACTCCGCTGGTCACAAGTACCACGGCGCTATCAACCATGACGGGATTGATGGTTGTCTTCGACTTGCGAAACTCCCTTACTCCGAGTCCCGCGAGTGAGAAGCCAGCAAAGATTATTGCTGACCCAATCCCAATTTGCGCCGGATGAGGAGTGTTCTGTGCAAAGAATGAGGTTGAGACCATCGCCGCCCCTATGATTGACATCACGATTGGTGGGGGAATCTTGTTCTCAAGAACTTTCATGCGATGCCCCCTGTCCCTTGGATATTGAGGTGCGACATGCGCCAGGTTTCCGACTCGAGCGTGAACTCAGAATGACTCTGTCGAGGAAATCCTTGCGATGTTGCAATGCGATCAAAATCATATCCGGGCACGAATGGCACGAGGTTGAATTGGACAAAGACTCTCCACCAGTTGGCGGCGTTCCGCTGATTACGGGGATTTGCCGAGTATCGTTCCACAGTCTTGCTGAAAGGCTCGGCAGGCTTCCCAGTAAGGTCTTCGAGCACCGAATTCACGCCTTCGACTTCAAATGCGCCCTGTAGATGGTCTTGCACATAAAAGCGGAATCCGTCGAGTTCAAACGGATTGACTTTCTGAATTTTCGCCGCCCGGAGCATCATCCACATTGGCATCGGAACCGATGCGACCCGCTTGCCAAGAACCGACGCCAATGTTCTGGCAATTTCCGCTCCATTGACCAACTCAGGTCCAGTCGGTCGATAACTTTTCCCGGCGTATGCATCGGGATCTTTCAATAGAGCCACCGCCGCCCGAGCGATGTCTTCGTTCGAGATTGGAGCGCTCAAGCTTTCGGCAGTAAGGTTCGGATAGATTCCAAGAACTGTGGCGAAGTCCATCAACCGCAGAATGTTGTCAGCGAAGTAGCCGGGATTGAGGATCGTGTGGGCAACACCTGGGATCGCGCTGAAAAGCTGCTCAGTCTGCCAAAGCTGGCGGGTGTGAAGCGAGGGATGTCGAGGACTCGCGATCCACTGGCTCAGTTGAACGATCGCTTCAAGCCTCGCCTCTCGAGCCGCAACAGAAAAGGCCGTAGCACTTTGAATCATGAAGGGGTCGAAAAACGGCACGAAGTAAGCCCTTTTCACACCCCTCATGGCTGAGACCCAGCTGTGGGTATCGAAAACGTTGACGAGGACTGTTTCTGCACCTTTAGATCGAAGTTGTTCACTCCTCATATCCTCTCTCCGAATAACGGCTCGAACGGGATATCCTTCGCGCAGAAGGGCCGAAGTGACGCTGCCTCCGGTTTTGCCGGTGGCGCCAGTGACGAGAATCGTTGGTAGAGATTGATTTGATCTCATATATTGACTATACGCCATTTTCTGAACATTGTTCAGTTTTGGATCAATATTGTTTATTTTTCATCTGGGATTTTGATCCCAAACTTGAACTTGACTGACCGTTGCGCCCTCTCCTCACCTCAATCATGGCGAATGTATACAGTGCTTTCCTCGCTACCCTCATTCCGCAAATGCTCCTCTGGTGGCAACCGCCAACCAGGTTCGGAACCGCCTACCACGGCTTTTTAGGCAGGGTGCTCACTCTCATTGCAGGTGGAGTTTTTAAGAACGGAGTGAGAGATTTGGTCGCGAGTTTGGGCGTGCACGAGTGAACGGTTTTGGACCCATCGAACATCTCGGCTTCAATTCCCATTCGGCGCACCCGAACGGGAGGGGCTGATCCCTCACTCCGCCGTCATTTCGCTAACCATCGGCTAGAGATCTAGCCGCCACCCTTCACAAACGGATTGGGCTTCATCTCGAGCTTCTTGATCGACTGCAAGTATGAGAGCATTGTGTCTGCCTCCTTTCCGGCGAGTTGGGCATGGAAATGGAGCGTAAATCCGTGCGGGCCGCGCGAATCAATGAGCTTTGGCTGCAGTGTCAAAAAGGCCTTGACAGCATCCAACTGCCCCATCATGGTCGCGCAAAAGATGTCAATGCGGGCACCGCGTTCTAGTAGAAGGCTCACAATGTCGTGTCGTCCCATGTGGGATGCACCTCCAAGTGCCGATTCCCAGTCGCCTGCACCCCAGTCCATGAATCCATTGATCAGCATGGGCTCACGGTCCAGCAGCTTCTTCGTCATCTCAATGTCTGAGTGAGCGTAAATCACAAAGTCTTCGAGCATCGTTCGGTTCAGCTGGGGCTTCTTCCAACCGGGCCGAAACCCAGGTGCTGGATAGTCCCGCGTAAAGGGCACTTCCGTTGGTCCCTGACTTTTAGTTTCGTCCCGCCCAAGCCCTAAACCAGCGAAGGCGGAGACAGCAGTTCCGCTGACCAAACGAGCGAATGTACGACGCGAATAGGTGTTATCCATACCCGGAGTATGACGCGCTCGGTCAAGAAACGCCGCCATAATCTGGAACTAGGATGGGTGTTGAAGAGCAGATTCGGGAGCTTTTTGCGAGCCAAAGTCAGGGGAAGCGGCGGGACATGGAAGCTCTGCATCGGTTGATCCTTGAAGAGTTCCCTTCGTGTCAGCTTCGGTACCTCGACGGTCGAGACGACTCTGGCAAAACGGTTACGAACCCGAATATCGGCTACGGATCGTGCCAAATCAACTACAAAGACGGTTCCTCGCGGGAGTTCTACCGGGTCGGAATGAGCGCGAACACGAGCGGGATTTCGGTTTACATCATGGGTCTCGAAGACAAGGCTTATCTTGCCAGAACCTACTCTGAAACGATTGGAAAAGCGAAGGTCACTGGCTATTGCATCAAGTTCAAAAGCCTTAAGGACATCGAACTGGATGTCCTCAAGGCTCTGATTCAGGACACTTTGAGTACCTAAAGATACTGCTTGAGAACCGCGATGACGTCGGTGCGCTTCCCTGCCTGTTCAATCATCGAAGTTCCGCCGGAATTTGCCGTCGACGATGAATCTGCACCGGCCCCGATAAGTTCCCTCACGACAGCGACGTAATCTCCTTTGGGATTACGGCACCACTGGGCGCCGTGACAGGCCCAGCCGAGCGGGGGGCTTCCGTGGTGGGCATCTCGAAGATCGAGCGGGACTTTGTCGACTAGCATTCTCACGACTTCAACGTAGCCGAACCAGCACGCCACATGAAGCGCCGAGCCCGAGTCCATACCGGGGGTGGTTGGGTCGAAGCCCGCCCTTAGCAAGAGCCGCACCGTCTCTGCCTTTCCGGCTTGCGGAGCTTCCGTGATCATCCGAGCAGAAGCTCCGATTTCGATGGCAGGTTCTTCCGCCAAGATTTTCTCGACCAATGATTCGTCCTCTGCCCAGGCCGCCGCGATCAGCCGGTCAACGGCACGCGCTCCGCGTTGCAGTTCCGCCGCGACCGCTTGGCTTCCGCGCTCGATGGCGACTTGGAGGGGGGTCTTTGTAGGACCGAGTTGGTAGGCGTAGATGTGGCCGCCGTTTGATTTTGTAGTCACAAACGGAGCTTCACCCACGTGGACCGAAGCTGATTTCGGGTCCGTTTCCAAAATAGAACGCATGAGTTCGACATCGTCGAGCACTACCGCCGTAAAGACATCTGGCGTTGCTCCGTGTCGCAGCAGCTCACGCACTACAGGCAGGTTGTTGATATGATACTGGATCGGCGTGCTCTCGTGGTCGGTATCCCGAATCTCCAGATCAGCGCCTCGCTTGATCAGTAATGCTGCGATTTCGGCGTTCGCCGCAACGTGCAGCGGCCGCTGGCCGTCGCCGCCTGGGGCGTTGACGCTCGCAGGATCGGCGTCTAGCAATTCGCGAAGAACATCGAGCCGACCCTGAACCGAGGCTGACCAAACATCGAACCGGGCGCCCACGCCCAGCAAGACATCGACTGTAGAACCGCGAGCGAAATCCAAAGCACTAAAACCGCCCGCCCACCACATGGTTCTCGCGTTCGGGTCAGCACCGTGGCGCACTAGGATCGGCAAGAGCCGAGCCGCTTCACGGTGCCGCACGGCCTGGATGATCGGCTGAGCGTCGAATGCAAACATGGGGTCGTTGACCCTCTTTCTCAGTGCGGGCTTGTTGGCAAGCAATCGCTCCAAACCGGCAGCATCGCCTTCATCAATCGCTCGGCGAAACTGGTCAAGCAGGACTGGAGTTTCGACTTCGGCAATAAGCTTCGGCCAACTGTCAAAGCCGTATTGACGAGCGATACTGAGCTGGGCGTCCGCCAGCTTGGAGCCAGCAGGAAGGGTGCGGAGGAGTTCTTTCGCACGGGTGCGAAGTTGCCGAACATCGGCATTTTCAGGGAGTTTTTCTGACATCGATAACCTGTGTTGTGTGGCTTGTGGTCCGCGAACAAGCAACAACATAGGTCGGCGTAACAATCGACGAACTACTTCAGATGGACTCAGTCCTTCCCGCGGACCCGGAGGCGCTCCTTGCGCCTCTTGAATTCTATCACAACTAGTTGCTCGCTAGTTTCGTGCACGGCCCATAGAGCAGCTCAAAGGTGTAGAGTCATCGATGTTCCAGCCAAACATCTCTAAACTCGACTTTCATATCCATTCCACCGTGTAGTTGCAACGCGACTCGACCTTCGAGGCGACCTTTGGGGTCTTCGATGTCGGTGATAATTTTGCCGTTGAGCTTCACGGTGTAGTGGGTGCCGATTGCGCTAACGTCCAGCTTTGACCATTCGCCTGGCTTAAACTTAGCCGTCGCATGCAACGCGGCATCTGGCTTGAACACCCAGCCTCGGCCAGCGGTCTCCCAGATTCCGGCGACATCCTCGATGGCGTCGATCTCGGCTTGCATTCCTTTCACGAGCGGTTGCTCGTTGATGCGCTCGGCTCGAAAGTAGAAGCCGCTGTTTCCGCCCGAGATCCGGAACTGGAGGCGGGCGGTGAAGTCCTTCACTGGCTTTTCGTAGAGCAAGATTCCCTGGTCATCCGATTTGGTGCATTCGCCCTTCAGCACTCCTCTCTCGACTGTCCAAGTTCCGCCACCGACGACCTCCCAACCCTTGAGAGATTTGCCGTCGAAGATCTTGGTCGAGCCTAGGAGAACAAGAGTTGCTGTGATCATAGGCTCAGTTTGGCTTACAATCGGCTCGACAAGAACCTCCGGGCATGAAAAACACTTTCCAAAAAAGCAGTTCGTGTTACTATGGAATCAATGGATCTTCGATTCAGCGCAGCCCTCATTGCAATCGCAGTTGCCGCCACTGCAGTGGCAGCAAACGATGTAAGCACACTCCTGAAATCCAAATCTTGGGAGGCTTCGCTCAAGAAGTCAGTTAAGTCGTATCGGGCCATGACGCCTGAATTCATCCGTGCCCTCAACGATAAGAACCCTCAAACCAGGGCTCTGGTTGCCCGCGCGATCAGAATCCTTGATACCGAAGGATGTGAGATTCGAGACAATCCCAAAGATGGTATCCCGACCTTTCGAGCAGCGGCCCTCGCCGCGCTAGCGAAAAGCGCACGAGACTCAAATCCAACAGTGAGCGAAGAATCAATCTGGACCATGACGTATCTCGTCAGGAACCGAGAATTTGGCCAACATGGCGAAGCTTGGTCAGATCCCGCCGAAGTCCAACCTGTCATCAATCTTGGTCAGATCGCCATTGGTCCTCTCGTCAAACTTCTCAGGTTCGATGAGAAGAAGGATAAGCTTGCCTACGCCGCAAAAATAGCCGCCGTACGCGTGCTCTCGAAGTCGAAAGATCCGGCCGCAATGGAGGGCCTGGTAGAGCTGATTAAAACCTCCAGCCACTTTCTTGTTTCCGAAGCCATGTATGCACTCGTTAAGTTCGACGACCCACGCGTAGTCGGAATTCTGATCAATCGAATGGATGAAGGCATCAACAGCTATTCAGGCACGCCCGGCCTCTGGGCACTCCGAAAAATGAAGGCCCGTGCCATCCCCGAACTTCTGATCGCTGCAGAAAAACACCCCAAGCCGAGAGTTCGCGCGAACGCCATTCACTTCTTCTGCCAAACACCAGACCCGAGGTGCATCCCGGTCATTCAGAGGGCCACCAACGATCCGGACGCAAACATCCGAGTTGCTGCTGCTGAGGCAATGGCATCAAACCACGATCCTGGCAACATCATCTTGCTTAGAAGGATGATCATGGATACCCATCTTTTAGCACGAGGGGCAGCCGTAAAGAGCATCGGTTACGTAGGTGGCTCAGCAGATTTCGATCTAGTAGAGCCATTGGCTCGAGAAAATTCTCGCTTCATTGGGAACCAAGCGATGTTCGTCCTTACAAAGTTGGACCCCGAACGTGCGGCCAGACAGTTGACTTTGCTTCTGGACGTTCCTAAAGTGCAGCGTTGGGCAATCGAGTATCTGGATCCAAGCCGCGCCGCTCCCGCTGAGCAAAAGCTAATCAGAATTGCCGAGACAGGTGACGAAGATTCGAAGGTGGCTGCAATAGAGCTTCTCGGAAAATTACGGTCGGCCGCCGCAATTCCAATCCTCCTCCGGGCTGTCAAAGAACCGGAGCTTTACGCAAGTGCTTTCGAAGCACTTGGGCGAATTGGTCCGCCCTCTGTCCCAAGTCTGATCGCGCTGGCCGCAAACAGCCAGGGAAGTGAGGCGTGGCATCTGGCTTTGGCACTTGGAAAGACTCGCGACCCACGAGCCTTTGAAACGATTCTTAGCTTTCTGAAGTATCCAATGGTTAGGCTGTCTGCGATCTCAGCCCTTGGGGCCTCCGGCGACCCTCGAGCCGAGCCCATCATTCTGAGCTATCTCAATAATTCTGCATCCGACGTCCTTTGGTACGCCGCTGAAGCCGCGGGTGAGCTAAAGCTGCGAGCAGCCGTGCCGCGACTGGTGCAACTGTTATCGCATAAAGGTGACTATGTAGCCTCATCTGCCGCAGAATCTCTAGGCAAAATCGGTGATAAGCATGCCCTCGCCGCTTTGATCGAAGTCGCCAGCCGCCCTCCCTTTGAAGGCAGGCTTTTCTCCATACAAGCTCTCGGCAAGATCGGGGATCGCTGCGCCGTTCCGCTCTTGATTCAACTTCTCGACGCCAAATGGCCCGATAACTCGGAAGCGATCGAAGCTCTGGGGAACATTGGAGATCCGGCCGCGCTCTCGGCGCTTCAAAAACTACTTCTTTCCGATGATGATCAGCTTGTGAAAGAAGCCACATCCGCCATCGAAGCAATCAAGAGGCGAAACAATCTCTAACTAACCTGAGTTACTCACAGGGGTATGCCGCGTAGAATGCTGCCTTAACGAAACTCGATCTGCACCCTAGCTCGCACCCTATCGCCAACCGCAATCGACTCAGCTTTCTGAACAGCAGCCTTCACCGGAACCAAGAACCGGCCATCCTTCGGCATGATCGAAGTCGTGAACTCCGTCTCCCCGATCCGGGCCAAAACTGGGATGCAACCCCACCCGTACGACGCCCGCTTTGCTAGAGCCTTGATCGCTTTCGATTCCTCCTCCGGAATCGGTGCAAAGACAAACGGAGCCGGGCCACGCCACTCGATTAGAACGGATTCAAATTCGAACTCCATCTCGTTTACTGCCCCGTAGTTTATCGCTTTCCATTACAATGCAACTGACAATGAAGCACCTTGGAGACATCAAATCGGCCCGGATGATCCACGTCAAAGGCTGGTTGTTCCTGCTCTTAGCCGCAATCGCGGTGGCCGGATTGCTCGTGCCAGAGTTCAGATGGCAAAACCTGGCTCTCATCTGCATCGCCATCTGGGCTGCCTGCCGGTGGTACTACTATTTGTTCTATGTCATCGAACACTACGTCGACAGCACTTTTCGCTTTGCCAGTGTAAGCGATGCGTTGCGCTACCTATTGCGTCGTTCGAAGAAGTAGAATCGGCGCAATGATCGCCCAAATGCTCCTCGACTCCTGGGATCGACAGTGCTCGATTTTGGATTCGGTCGCCTCGCTGGTGAACGAAGAAAACCGCTACTTCAAGCCATCCGAAGACGGCTGGTCAATCGATCGGCACTTAGCCCATTGTCATAACACGCGCACATTCTTCGTTTCGCAAGTCGCACCTGACCTGCCGGAGTCCGAACGATTCGGGGTCGATGACGCGGGCGAGATAACGGCGACTCTTGAAACAGTTCGGTCTGCCCTGAGCCAAAGTTCCCGTGTTATCCGTGATGTTGTTGAGAAGGGCCTAGCGACCGGCGAGCCTCTGGCAGGCGAGAATGTCACCTACGACAATGCGATCTTGCTAATGCAACATATGGTCTGGCATGAGGGTTGGCACGTAGGACTCATCTTCTTAGCCCTACGACTCCATGGACAGGAGCCACCAGAAGAGTGGGAAGAGCCTAACGTTTGGGGTCGGTGGAGAACGGAAAGCTGGGAATGATCTGGCTATCCAATTATCTTTCTTTTCGCAACGGAAAACTCTTCGTCAGTCAGTTGGCCATCTTGGTGGAGCTGAGCCAATCGCTGTAGCTCAGACACGCCTTCAGACTTCGTTTTTTGATGTACCAGTCCAAGACCCCAACCTATCATTCCAATAATCCACCCGATCCAACCAGTCTGAGCGGATACCGCGTTGATCCAACTGCCAAACACAAGGGCAGTTCCAACGATATAGAAAAGCCAACTTACTTTCCCCAATATCAACATCTAATCCAAGTATAAATCTATTAGACAACTGATAGGTCTAAACTGAGCTATGAAGCGATTCAATTTGGTGGTTCTCTCCTTGGGGATGGCGGCTATGGCCGTGCGCCCTGAAGCGCCAGCGGTGGCTGCCGCCAAAACCTTTCTTGGAACATTGACCGATGTGCAACGGCAGGCGGTTCTGGTTCCCTTTTCCTCTGAGCAAAGGTTTCAATGGGCATATGTTCCGTTGACTCGAAAAGGAATCTCTTGGGCAGAAATGAGTCCTGAGCAGCGGAAGGCAGCCGAACGCCTTCTGGCATCCGCACTGAGTAACGAAGGAATTGTCAAAGTTGATGGGATTAGGCAGTTAGAATTGGTTCTCAGGCAGATCGAAAACAACAATATGAACCGCGATCCGGAGAAGTATTGGTTTGCGATCTATGGAGAACCTTCCTCCTCGGAGAAGTGGGGATGGCGCTACGAGGGGCATCACACTTCGTTGACTTTTGCGTTCGATAGGGGGATTACGGTTTCCAGCACGCCTCAGTTTCTAGGTTCAAATCCTGGCGAAGTACGCAACGGCGCCAAAGCTGGAACAAAGATTCTGCACAAAGAGCAGGATCTTGGCTACGCGCTCCTTAACTCACTCTCTCCTCAACAGCGAAGTCAGGCGATCATTTCCGCGGAGGCGCCCGCAGACATCTTAACGATGAACTCGATTCGAGCAAGGATTGACCATAAAGGCGGAACCGCTGCAAGCGAATTCACAAAAGAGCAGCACAAGCTAATCAGGTCGCTTTTGCTTGCTCACTCCGAGATCCAAGTTCCGAAGGAGCGAGATCGCAGGGTGAACAAGGCATTGAAGGACAAAGGACTTCGATTTGTCTGGATGGGTTCAACAAAGCCAGGGGAGAAGCACTATTACCGAGTTCAGGGCGATGGCTTCGTGGTCGAGTACGACAACACTCAGAACGATGCAAATCATATCCATGCGGTTTGGCGAGACTTCAAAGAGGACTTCGGAGGTGATTCGTTAACCGAACATCTTGAACATTCGCATGGGCACACACATTCTCGATAATCCGATGTACAATGCGCTCCTCACGGGGCACGCCTCAGTCGCGGCTGGAAAAAGGCTTGCCCGGCGATTCCCTTCTCAAGTTGCACCTTTCGGTGGCCTCGCCCCAGGTGGAGAGGCTGACCTGTTGCCGTTGTTTGAACCTGGTGAGCAGGCCGTTCTTGTAGGAGAATCGCCAGTTGATCAAGGTGGTTGGAGGGTCATCAAGACGTTCGATGTCATCCAGATGACAATGGGAGCAACTCAATCGGTTTCCGAATCACCTTCGATTCAATTACTGACCACATCTGACGTTCCTGCAATGCTAAAGCTGACATCACTTGTGTATCCGAGCTACTTCCGTGCGGAGACAGCACGGCTCGGCGAGTACTGCGGAATCTTCGAAGGGGAAGACCTGATTGCCATGGCGGGAATCCGAATGAAGCTTCCTGGGTACGAAGAAGTGAGCGCGATCTGCACTCACCTCGACCACCGTGGCAAGGGCTTGGGGCAGAAGGTCACCAACTTCATGCTTCAAAGAATCATATCCAGAGGCAATACCCCGTTTCTCCATACCGAGTCCGACAATCCGGCCCAACAGATGTACAAGAAGCTCGGCTTCGAACCAAGGGCACTTCTGCCCGTCAAGGTCTTGGTGCGAACTACTCTTCCGAGCTAGCCACTTCATGAGAGTTCGTGGAATCTACCATGAACGTCACGCGGGGCTTTTGCCCGGTAGACAGAATGCGTAGTTCAAGCAACTTAGGATTCTCTCGCACGAGTCGGGAAGTATTGAGCAAACTTCGCATTGTCGCCGCCTCATGCCGAGCTCGAGCCAGAGCCACCTGCCCTTCGAGATCAGCTTTGAGCAGGTCTGCCATGGCCGACTTCAGCCCGCCGGTCGGAGTCATGTCGATCAAGTAAGTCTCGATGAGATCGAAGCCAACGCCAGCCAGCTTTTCCCGAATACCCTCAGCAATATCTGTATGCAACGTCGCCCGGTTTTCATAGGCCTCAGCAAAGGTCTTCGACGTCACCCACTCTCGAATCCCAAGCTGCGTAGGCACGTGGGCGACATTCAGCACGCTCAAACTCCCGAACATTAGGCTCAGAATCCCCTGCTGATATGCCAAGAGTGGATCAACCAACTGGCAAACCACCCCAACTGTCACCCGGAAATTTCCACCGTCCGACGACGAAACGTCCTGACCACCCACAATCTCATACTTCGGCTGAATCGACACATCAAAGACCTCGTGCCCCGATCCCAAAAAGACGTGCTGCCCAGGCGACAGGAGTCGTTCGAGCTTGCCCTTATAAAAGTACAACCCCTTATTCCCTTCGTAAACAGTGTGCTTACTCGTAAACATTGACAAATCTCTTTCCCGGGAGTGGAGGCAGAGCGGTGAGGTGGGGGTTTTGCACCCGCATAACCTTTACAGTCCTACCCTTGCGGGTTGCCTCCTTCCCGTTTCAAGTTCGATCCACAGTCGAATGGTCCACGGCAAGCCGTGCTGATTGAGAGTTTCCGCGTACGCTTCTGTCCCCAGCTTAGTCCGCTTGAAATGACCGATCTGATTGTATCACGACTTGCAGAGTTCAACCAGCTTTTCCACCGTGTTCATATTCCGTGTCGTCGTTGACTTCTTATAACGTGGTTTTGCGAACAGCTTCGAGAGGTCAGTGCCAAGCGTATCCCCTTTCGGAACGACCCAGTAGAGGCATTTCGGACCTCTTGCAAGGCGCTCGGTGGGCGAAGGTTGACCGACCTCGACAAGCTCGTCGAGGAGCTCGTCAGAATCTCCGAACACAACATACCGGTGGCTCGTTTCCGGCACGTCCTGCCAGGGAAACTCAGTGGCACACCTCCGCAACTCATCCGGAGAAAGGCTTAGCACTTTCGCAGAGTATCCAAAGCGAGCCGATAGAGAAACTTCACTCAGTTCGACCTGATCCCCCGCCGGAGGTGTACAAACTACGTTGCCGGTATTAAACACCGTTTCAACATCCCGGAACCCGGCTTCTTCAAGGCATGCCTTCAGCTCCGCCATCGGAACTTTGACGCCGCCGACATTGATCCCTCGAAGAAGCAAAACAACCCTGGACACCAGAAGAGATTACTTCTCGGCAATCACGTCGCGAATCCACTTCATCATCATGTTGCTGAAGTTCATGCTGAACTTCCCTTTTGTCCAACCCTTCATAGAGTCTTTCTCAGTCGCCCAATCGTGGAACAAGTGATCCGAATCTGGACAAAGTTCAAACTTGCCCCAACCTGGATGAACGGCATTTACAGCATCAGCAATAACCTTGTGATCAGCGTCATAGGTGACGTAGTCGCTCACGCCTCGGACTGAGAGAACACGGCAGTTCGCATTCACCCACTGCTTGGGGAAGTTTATGTCGTTCAACTGGCGCCAAAACTCCAACGTCTTTTGGTTGAAGAGTCCTCCCGGAAAATAGGCATCTGCGTAGGGCGCGAGTTGAGGATGAGATTTTTTAAGCGCAGCTGGACTCTTTCGCTCAATGATGACTTGAGCAAAGACTTGCGCGGCGATGCGCATTTCATCATCGGCTGCCGGCAGGGTTTGACCAGCCAGGACTCCTTGGTAGCGAATGATATCGAGTAGATATTCGAACCACGTCCGCGCCGCTGTACCGTAAGTTGCGATACCTTTCACTGGGCTCTCGGCCGCAATCATTGGCCCAAAAGCCCCACCCATCGAGTGCCCAAAGATGAAGATATTGTCCTTGTCAACGCCGCCATGCTCCTTGATTTGCTTCAGAGTTTGACGATAGATATCAAGTTCGGTCGTGTAGTCCATGTCGGCAAACGGGCCGCCTTCGCTATCGCCGACGCCTGGTTTCTCGACTCGAAAGGTCACAAATCCCTCTGAGGCAAACTGATGAAGCAAAGGGCCATCGATCGTCTTCACGTCCCCAGTCGAAGTCGAGAGTGTGAAATCGTAGGAGTTTGGTGAGAAACCTTGGATGAAGAAGAAGGCGGGGTACTTGCCTGGCTTCTTCGGGGTCGTGATGATGGTGCGCATTCGCTTGCCGTTGCTTACGATGTGCGAATAGTTCACGGTATAGAGGTCTGTGCCGGGGTCTCTTGGCTTCTCAACCATATCGGTTCGTAAGGTGATCGTTTTGTCCCCACGTCGGATTTCAAAATTGACAACCTGTGTGCTTGGGAGATTTCGCGCCATCTCGCCAAGCGTCTGCGGGGCCACTGATTTGCCGTTGATCTTTGCGATGATATCGCCTTTCATCAGTTTGGCTTTATCTGCCGTGAGGCCGGGAACAACCTCAATAACCGTGAGGCCTGTTCCCTCCTCAAGCTTCAGACTGGCGGCCTGCTCCTTAGGAACGGGCCCGCTGGCGAGGCCAAGCGCGCCTCGGCGAGGCAATGCATCGGCTTGAAGAAGAGTGGCGAGAACGAGAGTCGAGACAACAACCATATTACAATCCGTAATACACTATACACGCGCCCGGGAGTTTCTTGGGTTTACTAATTGCGTAAAGAAACTTTGAAAAATGCGAAAGTCGCGAAAACTCTCAACCATCGAGCTGATGTTGCTCGGCCTCTCCCACGAAAACGGACCAGGTTCGACATACCAACTGATGAAAATGATGTCGATGTCCGGGTCGACATATTACAAATCGCGAGCGGGAACCGCGTATTCGGTCACAAAGCGATTGGTAAGCGGAGGGTACTTCGAGCATGTTCCGCAGGAGTCTGGCGAACCGCATATTCGCATCACCGCCAAAGGGATCGAAGCTCTTCGCGAATGGGTCACGCCTCCGATCTCTGCGCAGGATATCGCGCACTCCGCCGACCTGATTCGTCTACGGTTCTATTTTCTTAATGTCGTGGACGCCGAAGCCCGCATAGCCTTCATCGACGACTCGATCAGAGGCCTAGAAGCAAGAATGGAGTTTGTTCAATCGACCATGCGCCTTAATGCCGCCGATGGTCACTACTTCTCAACTGTGGCGACGCTTTCATCTCTGATGGAGACGAAAGCCCGAATCGAGTGGCTCCGCCACGCCCGAAACCTCGTCACCGACCCGCCGGAGGACAAGGCTAAATGGGTGGAGATGATCTTGAAGGATGCGCCGGTCTAAGCGCGAGCGTCGGCAAGCACTCTTGCTAGTATGTTCCTCAGAGCTGACAACGGCACTGGTGTAATCAATCGCTCGATCGTAAGGTCAGCAAGTCCATGGACGAAAGCCCAGAGCCCGAGACCAGAAAGTCTCACTTCATCGTCGCTCATCTCTGGATGGTGATGATGAATGGCCGCCAATACGTGGGTAAACGAGTGATCCATATCCGTACATTCTTCTAGAGTGAGATACACGCCACCGAACATGAGCCGAAATAGGTGGGGCTTCTCGATCGCAAAGTCAACGTAAGCGTTTCCTAATGCTTCAATATCGAATCCAGCTCGGATGGATCGGGCTGTCAGATCCTCAAAGCCCTTTGCCGCGATAGCTTTTAGCAGGTGCTGCTTACTGGGAAAGTGCACGTAAGGCGCACGTGGGCTGACGCCTGCCCGCTCGGCAAGATCACGCAAGCTCAGCTCCTCGGCTGACTTTTCTTCTAGCAATACCAGGGCATCCAAAACGAGAGCGTTCGCCAAATCTCCGTGCCGGTAAGTATTTTTCATCACATCATGTATACAATGCTTACAATTCTTTGAAAAGTATGCAATGATTACATTGTGACACAGAAATCAGTTCTCATCATCCTTGGACATCCGCAGGCTGGCTCTTTCAACGAGGCCCTTGCCAAGTCCTACCATGCCGGTGCGGTCGAGGCGGGAGCGTCAGCCGAAATACTCCGTGTGAGCGACTTGGAGTACGCCTGGAAAGCAGACCCCAGACCGATTTCAGAATTGGAACCAGCTCTCATCGAGGCGCAACATAAGATTAAACAAGCAGATCATGTTGTTTGGGTCTATCCCCTCTGGTGGGGTTCGGCTCCCGCCGCCCTCAAGTCTTTTGTCGACAGGGTCTTCATTTCGGGTTTTGCGATGCAGTATGAGTCTGGCAAAGCACTGCCAAAGAAACTGCTTATTGGGAAAACGTCCCGAATCATCATCACAATGGATGCGCCCAGCTATTGGCACGCTCTGATGTATAAGCGGTCAGGAACAACGTGGCTCCGCTGGGCGACCCTCTGGTTCTCCGGATTCAAGACAACGAAGGCATGGGAGGTTGCGGGAGTCCGCGAATCAACATCCGAACAGCGAGAGACTTGGCTCGCCAAAGCCCGAGCAATGGGAGTATCCGAAGGGCGGGCCTAGGCGCCTTCCCAAAGTACCGTGTGGATGAACCAGCGAGACCCGTCGAAATAGAGTTGGATCGAGTTGGTTCCTTTATCGAACGGCTTCTTGTCTTCGGCGAGCTTGCGTGATTCGTAATCGCTCATGACGTTCACTAAGTTCGCAGCCTTCTGGGATCTTCGCTTGGTCTCCTTCTCGAAGAACCCGTTCTTCTCGAGCCAGGGACCGCTTCGGGTGATGTAGTCCTCGGGAGTCATGATGACGCAGATTTTTTTTCCGTCCTTGTTGTTCACCATCGCCGACAGGGTTGCCTTCGGGCCGAATAGCCCCCGGAACCGATCCCAATCTCGTTTTGCTTCTGCAGGGCCCGAGATCACTTGGTAGAGTGCCTTGATGATCGAATCCTCGGATTTTCCATCTGGATTCGGAGCGGCAGGCGTTTGAAGCGCCAGAGCGAAAACGAAACTGGAGAGCAACATGTCAACTACTTTAGCGCGTTGGCCAAGGTTTATCGCCACTACCAAACCGAGTTCCGGCGGGAAAATCGAGCCCGAACTCTTGGCGGAGCACTTCCAAGAGTTCTTCGGCAGAGCCGATTGTCCTGCTCGCTAGCACGACTCCGCCTCGGCGACGGGTCAGCGTATCGTTCAGCAACCCCATCCGCTCACCGTTAGGCAGAGCGCGGCTTGCCATCAGATTCTTAGCGAACTTGGCATTTGGCGATGTGCTTGTCCACCAGTTCCCAACTTCACGATCAATCTCTGGCATCTCTTCCCCGGTGAACTCGTAAACATCCATCCACCGCCCTTCTGAGTTCATTTGATGAAAGAATCGCCCATCTTCTTTCAAGACTCGGCGAGTCTCGTGTCGCGTCGGTTGCTCAGTATCCGAGTTTCGACGGATGAGAGTGGTCAGAGAACCACCGCCTACCCCGGCATCAAAGAACCAGTCCTCACCATCCAGCCGAACACTCAAGGTTAAGTGCGTTCGAGGCGGAGTGAAGTGTCTCTCCTGACCCAGCCTAACGCGCCCCGAAAGCGGAGTGACATCAAAGCCGATTTGCCTTAGAACGCCGAGCATCAACCCGTTCTGCTGGAAGCAATACCCTCCTCGCCGCCTAAAGATCAGCTGATCTTCAAGGCTGGCTGCATCGAGTTGGATCGGGAGTCCGCGCAGGATATCCAGATTCTCAAATGGGATCGATGAGACGTGGAGGAACGCAATTTCATCCAGCACCTCGCGCGTGGGAACGAGGCTTCCTGCAAACCCAATCCTACGTGCATAGGCGTCCAAGTCAAAGACGTGTTTTTCCATTCCTGAATGCCATTATGACAAGCCCTAACTAGTTCTTCCGTATGCTCCACATGTTGTCGGTCGCCGACCGGTAAGTAGCCGCAAACGGAAGCGCCTTGACGTGACTATCCGCAAACGCAAAGAGTTGGACTTTTCCGTACCGAGTGTTCCTCACCGGCATTCGGGGCAAACCGTGAACGTTCTGATTCCATTCGCCTTCCAACTGACTATTCCAGTCGCCGCAGTACGGAGCCGTTGGCAACAATGAGCACGGCGGAGCCGCCTTTTCGTAGCTATAGTGATACGGATTAGCCGTATTCGTCCGGTCCTCTGCCCATGGGTCGAAGCAGATATCAAAGAACTCCGAACTCCAAAATGGATCTGCGGCGTTGCTGATTGGCAATGGTGAAGGGACTGTAACTCCAACCGCCTGAGCCCAATTTCCGGCTCGTAGCGCCGAGTAGATGGTGCTCGCCGAATCTTCGATAGACGTTGCGTTTCGACTCATTCCCGTCATGAATCCGTTATTTGCATACGAGCCCCACATGACCGGATCGCCCTTATCGGGGTCAGCCGGGTCAAACCAGACACTCTGCTTCGAGGGGGCCAAGCCGTTGGCGTTGATGCCGCCCTTGCCGTTTTTGATGTACGGATTGAGCGCCTCCTGGTAACTATGGATTGCCCACCAACTAATCGTCTCTGGAACTCCCGTCGCTATATCCATTGTTCGCGGCAAGACATCGTCATTGTCGCCCGCATACATCATCACTCCGGTGTTGATCTGCTTCAAGTTACTGAGGCTTTGGGTCTTTTTGGCCGCGAGCTTCGCCTGCGCGAAGACCGGGAATAGAATCGCAGCGAGAATTGCGATGATGGCAATCACCACCAGTAATTCAATCAGTGTAAAGGCAGATTGCTTCATAGCTTAAGCTATTATAGCCAAAGCAATGATATTTCTTGAGAGCGGTTCAGCGATCTTAAGAAACTTTGCTAAACTGTTTTTCAGCCTTGAGACTCAATGCATTTGAAAAAACTCGACGAGACCATTCGGACGAGACGCTTGAAGACGTAACGGAACTGATTTTCCGCCTATCGGGAGCGACTGCGGATTCGCCAGCAGAGGAAGTTCAGGTTCGGACGGCGAAACTTGTCGAAGCTCTGGGCGTCTCGCAGCCCACGGTGACAAAAATGCTGAACCGCCTTGAGCGCGAAGGCGTGGTTCACATCCACCGTCGCCAGTTTGTTCACTTAACCGACGAGGGCCTTGAGATCGCGCGGCGATCTGCAGAAAGGCATACGATGGTTGTAGCCTTCCTGCGTTCGCTTGGTGTCAGCGATGTGACCGCCGAGCTTGATGCCGAAGGCATTGAGCATCACCTCAGCCCAGAAACGATGGACTGTATTCGAGGCTATCTCGCGATTTCTGGAGAGCGGGGATGACTCCCTTGCCAAAGCTTTCCACCCCCGCGCGGAAAGCGCTGACTTCCGTCGGCATCACTAGTTTGGAAGATGTCGTAAAATTCACTCGGGCAGAAATTTTAGGATTGCATGGGATTGGTAGGACCACAATCACGCCTTTAGAAAGTGCTCTCGCCTCCGCCAAAATGAGCTTCAAGTCTTGAGATCGGTATTCTATGTACTTGGAAGCTAACTCAAGAAGAAGCTTACTGGCCTTCCCTATCGCGGCCATCGCCTGCATAATCGGGCTGATCATCAAATCTAAATTTGGAGGAGATTGGTACGAGTTTGTTGGCTTTGTCACCGGTATCGTTGGCGTCTACCTTGTGGCGATAGAGCATATTGCTAACTGGCCCATTGGGCTAGCGAACGTGTCAGTTTACGGCTATGTTTTCTTCGACAGCCGTCTTTATGCAGACATGTCTCTCCAAGTCTTCTTTTTTGCGCTTGGCGTGATGGGGTGGATCACTTGGCTTAAAGGTGGTGAGAATCGGACTGAACTAAGAATCAGCTGTATCTCACGAACTCACTGGCTCTTCGTCGCATTGGCTTGGACTATTGGCACGGCGATCTACTATCCGATCATTCGCCACTACAATGGAGCGGCACCTTTTATCGACTCTTCGCTCACAGTGGCGAGCATGCTGGCTCAGTTGCTTCTGAACTTCAAAAAGCTTGAAAATTGGATCCTTTGGATCACGGTAGATATCGTTTTTATTCCCCTCTACTTCTCCCGAGGACTGTACAGTACTGCGATTCTTTACTCCATTTTTCTGCTGATCGCCATCCACGGTCTTCTCTCCTGGCGCCAGAGTTTTATTGGATCTCAGAAAGAATGCTCGGCGTAATTATTGGGAAGTTCTATCCGCCACATCTGGGTCACTCCTTCCTGATCCAATGTGCGATAGACAGAGCCTCAGATGTCGTCGTGATCGTCTGCGACCATCCACAGCAGGTGATCCGTGGAGCGGTGCGCGCCGCCTGGTTGCAGGAGCAGTTCCCGGGGGTCCGAATTGTGATCACACCGGATGATCTTCCTGACGAGCCGGAGCCGTGGGCGGACAGAACCATCTCTCTCCTGGGAAGAGCTCCGGATATCGTTTTCTCATCGGAAGACTACGGTCCAGGCTTCGCCTCCGCATTGAAGTGTCAACACTTTATGGTTGACCGAGAACGATGCAACGTCCCGATCTCTGCAACAAAAATTCGGGAGAATCCACTTGGCCATCTGGAGCATGTACACGCTTGCGTTCGGCGCGACATCATCCTGAGAGTGGTCATCATCGGAGTCGAGTCAACCGGAAAGTCAACACTCGCTGCGGCTCTGGCAAAAGCACTCAGGACCGAATGGGTTCCTGAATATGGTCGAGAATACTCAGCCCAGAAAACTGGCACCTGGGAGACCAAGGATTTCGTAGCCATCGCTAAGGAGCAGCAGCGACGGGAAAGTGATGCTGCATCTTCAGCCAACCAAGTGCTCATCTGCGACACGAATGCGGTAGCGACCAGCGTCTGGCACCGAAGGTACATGGGGGAATACTCCGACGAAGTCGAGGGCGTCGCCACCAAAGATCGAGTGGATCTTTACTTGCTCACGTTGCCAGACTTTCCATTTGTGCAAGACGGCACGCGGGACGGAGAACACATCCGGCACGAGATGCATGAATGGTTTGTCAGGAGGCTCGCACTTCAGCGAACAAAAGTTGTCGAGATCGGTGGCGGGCAATTAGCCCGGCTCGAAAAATCGCTGAAGGAAATCCAAGTCGCGGTTGAAACGAAAAACCGCGATATGTTCAACTGATCGTTATTCAACTAGTAGCGAGAGCCATTCGCTCGGGAATGGCTCTCAGAGACAGGGTCCTCTTACTTACCTGAACCAGGCATCGGCATCACTTTGCCGTCCTGCTTCATTTCCATCGTCTTCCATTCCATGACCGACATCTTCCAGGTTTTGCCTTCTTTGACGTAGGTCTCGATGGTGTTTCCGCCGAAGCTCATCGTGTGCTTCTTCTTGTCCGGCCCGATCATCGTGCCTTCCATGATGTTGCTCACGGTCGCGGTGGCCTTGTTGCCCTGAACCTGAGCTTCGATCATTCGCGATTTGAACTTGGTGACCTTTTGGAAGGTCTTCACCGACATGCTCATTTGATCAAACATTTGCTTGCGGCTCATGCTCTGACCGTTCTCCTTGTACACAAAATCCTTCGTCGTGTACATCTCCAACAGCTTCCCGAACTGCTTGATGTCCTTTTTCAGCATTGCTGATTCGTACTTCTTGGCGTGGGCGTTGACTTGGGTTCGGAACTCGTCCTCTGGTCCGGCCACGCAAAGTGCGACCGACAAGATCATTGCTCCGGAAGTTATGAGTTTCTTCATCCAGACGATTATATCTGCGGCGACACCAAAATGTAGACACTTGATTCTTTTTCGCAACCAAAGATTCGTACGTGCAGTAAAGTTAGATGATCGTCTAAATATCATGTCCGAGGTTCTGAAAGCTCTGAGCGACCCCACTCGCCGAGAAATTCTCTTCGCACTTCGCGAAAGGGACCTCACTGCCGGCGAGATCGCATCAAGATTCGAACAGACCGGAGCGACGATCAGCCACCACCTTTCCGTCTTGCGCGAAGCCGACTTAGTTAGGTCGCGCAAGAACGGAACCCAGCTCATCTACTCTGCAAGCGCCAGCGTGCTCGAAGACGCAGTCGCGTCACTGCTGGCCCTGCTTCCGGTGAAGAAACATGAAACAGAATCGAACCCTTAGTATCGGGGGCACCATCGTCCTCGTCACCTCCGCGTACTCGGCTTGGAAGTATGCCACCCTTCCCGACCAGATGCCGATGCACTTCAACTCCAGAGGCGAGGTCGACCGGTACGGCTCCAAACTCGAAGCCGTGCTCTTCTGCCCGATCATCATGATCGTGCTTCTTGCCATTTTTGTCGTCATCCCGAAGATGCTGCCCGAGGGAAAGAAAATCGACCCGTTCCAAAAAGCTTGGGACACAGTCGTCATCACCATGATGGGGTTCATGGCCTGCGTCCAGTTCATGGTCTTAAACCCCGGTCTGCTTGGTACGGGTCAGGGCCAAGTCAAGTTCATGATGGCGGCGATGAGCATCCTCTTCATCATCCTCGGAAACCTGATGGGCAAAACCGAGCGCAACTATGTCATGGGAATCCGCACGCCCTGGACTCTCGAAGACGACGAAGTCTGGCACCGGACGCACCACCTCGGGGGACGGCTCATGGTCGGGGCCGGGCTCCTTTGCTTAGTTCTCGCGCTACTGGGCGTCAACGTTCTGCTGATCACCGGTGTGATTCTATTCTCAGCGTTCTATCCCGTCTGGTACTCGTATGCGCTGTACAGAAAGCTACACCCAGGTAGCAAAGCGTGACATCGCCGCCTTTCGCGCACGCTCTTGCATGTACCTAGCGACCGGGACCGCCAACCAGTAAACCAAGCTTTGCGGCCGAGCTTGGCACTCCACCATAAGTGTGTATTCATCGTCTTCCCACTTCAAAGTCGCCTGCCACCAGCCCTTGGCAAAATGCCTCGACGTCGTGTAGTAGCCGATACGACAATAGTTCTCTCGTCTCTCCGCAACAGAAATCTCCGTGACCGTTCGCGTGCGATATCCGAACAGGAACGGAAGCCTTGCCAACTGCAGAATACGGTCTCCTTTTCGAATATCTCGCCTTTCACGGCGAAACTCGCCTTCGAAAACAATGATCTCCGGTGGGTAGTAATCGCCGCGCATCATGTGGTCCGCAATCTGGTCAAAGAGGCTCTGACTATCTCCGAGACCCATGACCACGGAGTCATTAAACTCAATCAGTGCCCGTCCCGTCATCATCTCCGGTGCCCCTGTAACTGTTGGCTTTTCAAGTCCAAGAAGAGTTTTTTCACTAATTTCAATCATTAGTGAAATCAATATACCATAATGGATTCATGAAGGTTCTCATCCCCGGCGGGAGCGGACACGTGGGGCAAATACTAGTTCCTTTCCTCACAAAGAGCGGCCACGAAGTCAGAGTTCTTTCGCGCAAAGGAGACCTTGCCTGGAACCCTCGGTACCCCGATAGTTTGGTTCATCACCTGGACTGGGCCGATGCAATCATCAACCTCGCCGGTCGAAGCGTCAATTGCCGCTACAACGCAAAGAATCTCGCCGAAATGATGGAGAGTCGAGTTCAATCGGTCGAAGCAGTCTCCGAAGCTCTGACCGATTGTGCTTACCCGCCGACCGTTTGGCTCCAAGCCAGCACCGCCACCATCTATTCGCACCGGCTCGATGCTCCCAATGACGAGCAAACCGGGCGCATTGACCCGATAGTTGGACCCCCTAAGTGGCAAGCTTCCGAACGAATCGCGCTCGCTTGGGAGGCGGCACTTTTCGCCGATAGCCATCCAAGAATTCGAAAAGTAGCCCTGCGCTCTGCGATGACCATGTCCGCGACTCCGGGGAGTGTGTTCGATGTCATGGCTAAACTCGCTCGGTGCGGGCTACTTGGCACCTACAGCGACGGTAAGCAATATGTGAGTTGGATTCATGAACTCGATTTCTGCCGAGCGGTAGAACTGCTTCTCGGAGACACATCCCTGGACGGCCCCGTCAACCTCTGCTCGCCACATCCACTGCCGAACAGGGAGTTCAACCGAATTCTGCGCGAAGCCGTCGGCTCTCATTTCGGCCTTCACTCCCCGAAATGGGCCCTCGAAATCGGTGCCGCAATGATGAAGACCGAGACCGAACTCATCCTCAAAAGCCGCCGAGTGATCCCGAAGCGCCTACTCGACCACGGGTTCAGATTTGACTATTCCGACTGGCAGCCAGCTGCCCAAGACTTAGCCAAACGGCTGAAAGCTGAAGGCTGAAAGCTGAGGGCTGACAGCTGAAGCCTAATAAAGCAAATACTTCGCCCGCTTCGCCCGGAACCCAGCCGCCCCCGCGTTCCACTTCTGCCAAATCGCCGAGGCTGATTGCCCCGAGTTGAACATCGCCCGAACCGACCCCGTTCCGCATACCTTATCAAACATACTCGCCGTTGACGCCTGGAAGAAATCAAACCCTGGTTTGAGCTTCCGAACGGCATCCATCAGTTCAAAGTTGATTCGTGAAAGTTCTACTTTTCGCTCGTCGGTGAAGAAGATGTTCACCCCGCCGCAAGACTGCCCCTTGAACGCCGCATAGAACGGAGTCCAAGTCATCGGCCGAAATGTCACGCCTGCCAACCCCCGTCGGTTCATCTCGCTCGCCAAGGCCTCGGCCCCAATCCCCGGCGCTCCAGCGAGTTCGAATGGCAGAGTGTAACCAACCCCAATCGATACCGAGTCAAGCTCGCCAAAAATCCCCGTCGCCGCGTAGTAGGCAGACGAATCAGACCGTGGCACGTGCGGAGAAGTCAGCACCCAAGGCAGACCAGTCTCCGCCCAGTTCATCGACCGTCGCCACCCTTTCATCGGAATCACCTTCAGATCGCACTTCTTGCCCCTTAACCACCCCTCACCATTCGCCATTCGGGCGAATTCGCCGATGGTCAGACCATGGCAATAGGGCAGAGGATAAGCCGAAACAAACGACTTATAGCCATCCTCCGTGATGTTCCCTTCCACGCGATCACCACCGATCGGGTTCGGACGATCTAGGACGTAAAGCGGCAGATTATTCTCCGCCGCCGCCTCCATGCAGACTCCCAGAGTGCTGATGTAGGTATAGCTTCGCGACCCAATATCTTGGATGTCAAAGACCAACGCGTCGACCCCTCGGAGCATCTCCGCCGTCGGCTTGCGAGTCTTGCCGTACAACGAAAACTCCGGCACCCCAGTCTTTGGATCGCGCCCGTTCTCAACATAAACCCCGGCTGGCACCGAACCCCGAACCCCGTGCTCGGGTCCGTACAGAGCCACCAACTTCACTCCGGCCCCTACCATCAGATCAATGTTCGACTTGAGCGTCCGATCCACCCCCGTCGGATTCGTGATGAGTCCAATATTCTTTCCTTTAAGCTCAACAAATCCGTTGTTCCTAAGGACATCCAATCCTGATTCGACCGGAGGAGCAACCACAGAAGCGGCCAGTAGAACCGTAGCAGAGGCAAAGATCATCACGCTACAGAATAACTGATTCTGATAATCTCTCCCATGCCATGCGTCCGGACTTTGACAAAGCCCAGGAGTTCACCCGCCAACTCGCCGTCTGCTTCGAGGAAATGAACAGCCCCGATCCTGCGGCTCGGGAAAATTTTGACGTTGCGTTCCTAAACTCCCTGTTTCATCACAACTGGGAGCAGCCTTACATCAGAACCGAACTTGGAGATCTGAGCTACCAGTTCATCTGGCCCGAAGTGGGAGAGATTCAACCCACGATCCCATCATTGGCTCTCGATGAGATTGTCTTCCACCACTCAGGGGCGCAAGTGGTCAACAGTGATGGCAAAGTCATGGCTTCGCTAACCCCTGGCGACATGCTGGGGCTCAAGCTGTTCAACTGCCGCAGCCTCAACTGGAAAGGGGGTTGGGCCGAACACGTCGATGTCGATGTTTACAGAGAAGGCGGCCCGGTTGAGATAGGCGTGCCCAACGACGTCATGCTACCACCACTGGTGGCGCGAAGTCTGCAATATGCAATGTCTCTCTTTGGAAGCACGTCCACGTTCGAACCTCGAATATCCCTGGTGCGGCCCAAAGGTCGAACAAAAGCGTCGGATCCGTCGGACCTGATCATCAATTGTCCCGCTTTTCCGCCGCAGGAACTCGAAACTCAGTTAACAAGGTATGTCCACGTCGTGTGTCGTCACGCGCCCGATCACATCGCTCGACGGATATTTGCGAGCTCTAGTTTGGTGATCGATGATCAAGATCTCTTCCCGTTGAACTCCTTGTTTCAGGAACCTAAACTTGTCGAGGGTAGGCTCATACTGTAGGCCATGCCAACGCTCCGAATCACTCTCGTCGATCCGCCCGAAGAGTTCCTTGGTTACGGCAAGATTCGGCACCAGCTACAGCTCAAAAAGGGCTATCTTCAGCCCTCGTCGCCGAACGTATACGAAACAGAGTTCGAGTTGGTCGAAGGCGTCCCCAAAGGGCAGATCGTCCACTACCACGGCGACAAGCGCCGGTTCATCTACATCCAATGGGTCGGGGCGCACGGCCAGATGTTTAGGCGGATCAAACTCTACTTCGAACACTTCTTGGAGGATGACAAGGAAAACTACGATCTGCGGATTGCGGGCACTATGAAGGACGGCTCACCCGCCTGTTCAACCGCACGACTTATCCCGTAAACTATCCCTATGCGTCTTGATGAAATCGAAGAGAGTTCAAATGTGGAGGATCGGCGAGGGTCGATCCCTCGCGGCGGGATGGTTGCGGGTGGAGGCATTGGTGTGGTTGTCCTCGCCATCATCGTAACTCTTCTCGGCGGTGATCCTCAACAAGTCCTTGACGCATCCAAGACCATGCAAGGCGGCGCACCCCAGACTCGGGGCGATGCGCGGCCTATCGATGACGAAGCCAAACGCTTCGTCTCCAAGGTCTTGAAAGAGACTGAGGATGTGTGGACTGACATCTTCCGCGAAAAGGGAATGACCTACCAAAAACCCAAGCTCGTCGTCTTCACCGAACGAGTGGAGACCGGCTGCGGAATCGCCGACTCCGGCGTTGGTCCCTTCTACTGCCCTGCCGACAACCAGGTCTACATCGACCCAACGTTCTACGACACGATGGAGAAGCAGCTTGGAGCTGGCGGCGATTTCGCCCAAGCTTACGTCGTTGCCCACGAAGTAGGACACCACGTCCAAAACCTCCTCGGCACCTCCGACAAAGTCAATGCCGCCCGCCGCCGCATGTCTGAAACCGAATTCAACAAGGTTTCTGTCCGCATGGAACTTCAGGCCGACTTCTACGCCGGAGTCTGGGCGAAACGAGCGGGCAAACTAAAGATCGACCGTCAAGACATTGAGGAAGCGATGAACGCCGCCTCCCAGATCGGAGACGACACCCTCCAAAAGCGAGGTCAAGGCTACGTCGAGCCCGAGAAATTCACTCACGGAACCTCGGCTCAACGAGTGAACTGGTTCATGAAAGGATTCCAGTCCGGCGACATCCGCGACGGAGATACCTTCAGCGCCCGAAACCTTTGAAGGAACCTTTGAACGATTCCAGCGGTTAGTGGCACTAAGTTAAAGAGATCGTCATGAAAATTTGGTTGCCCCTCATCGCCATTTCTGTATTCCTTGCTGGATGTAGCGGAGGGGCCGATGCAGCAAAACGAGCCCCGGCCTCGCCGAATGTGATGTCGGAGATGTCCACTGCCTCACCCGCCGATGCCGAAGGCGGAGCTGCACCCGCAGCAGTCCCAGCCCTACCGCGAAAGATCATCTACACCGGCTCAGTCGCCCTGCGAACCGACGACCTAGACGCCGCCGAGAAGAAGCTGGACGCGATGGTGAAGCAATTCAACGGCTACCTCGGCTCGGCCAGCCGATCCGGAACCAAGGGTTCCCAACGCTCCGGCTCCTGGACAATCCGAATCCCGAGCACCGGCTACGGCTCCTTCGTCAAAGCTATCTCAACAATCGGCGAACTCGAATCCAGTTCGCAAGAAGCCCAAGATGTCAGCGAAGAATTCTACGACGTCCAGGCTCGGCTGAAAAACAAGAAAGTCGAAGAAGCCCGCCTTGTCGAACTTCTCCAAAAAGCCACCGGCAAGCTGACCGAGGTGCTACAAGTCGAAAAAGAACTGTCCCGCATTCGCGAAGAGATCGAGCAAATCGAGGGCCGACTCCGGTTCCTCACCAACCAGACCGACCTTTCAACCATCACCGTGACCATCAACGAAGTCAAACAATTCCGCCCCGCCGGTCCCCCATCGCTCTCAAACGACATCAGCCGAACCTTCTCCGAATCCATCGGCCAACTAGGCGACGCTGCCCGCGGTCTCCTGCTGATCGTCATCGCCGTCTTGCCCTGGGCAGTATTACCCGGGTTAGTCGTTGGCTATCTTCTGCTTCGAGCGCGCAAGGCGAAAGCGGCGGTAACCATAGACTCCAGCGAATCCGACCAGAACATACGCCCCAAGATCTAGCCACAACGGACGAATGGAGTGAATATGGAGATAGCCGTCGTCAGTAGCAGACGATGGGAACTGTAAATCATCCCAGCCTGTTATGTGCATGGAGTGGTCTAGGGCTCCGGGGGGAAGAGTAAGATCATCTAGGAGCCCAGGGACGGCTCCCGGAAATAAAGGAGCATCCCAACTCGGCTTTGGAAGGACAACACCTTCCGCAGTCGCAGAGCCGACCCCTGAACTGAGCAAGAACACCTGGAGCTTGGCCGGCTTCCCTTGATTAGACGCAGGTACGAGATATGGGAAAAATGGTCTATCCGTCTTGAAAGACATCCGAATCGGCTCAAGTTCAGTGCGTTCACTCTTCTTCTTCAGTTTGAAGGCTGTCAGATACCACTTCTTCTTCAAATAGAACTGTGTCCATTCTTCGATGTCCTGACTTGCTTGGTAGCCGTTCTGGTTAAGATAATTGGTCAGTGCGGCAGGGTCATCAGAACGTAATGTCGTTGCCTCATAATTGCCAACTTCAACAATTTGGGCAACCTCAATACCACCCGCAACGGCCGCCTTCGACATCGTAGCTTCGCCTGCCGCCGCGGCCATCAGGACGGGAACGGGCCGATGATCCTCAATGGTGCGAAAGGCTCGAGTAGATGCTGCCTTGAGCTCCGGAACCGATGGACTGGGTGCAATGAAACCCATTTCTGGACTCGTCGATTGAAAAGATGCCTTTCGAACAAAGTGCTCGGTCTGGGTCGAATCATCCCAAATGACAATATCCTGTTGGCCGCCAAAATACACTCGGCTCTTTCCAACCCCACAACATGCCCAACTTTGGTAGGCGGCGAAGAGGGCGAAAGTTGTTAGGAACCGCTTCATGGTCGCAAGTTTAGCAGGGTTGGTAAGCTGAGTCAATGCGTTCGTGGTTGCCCTCCTGTCTATTGCTTTCGAGCGTTTTGCTGGCTGGCTGCGGAAGCGGGTTCAGCGAGCGGGGCGAACGGACGGCGGGAGAGTATCGGTGGCTCCTGCGCTACGACGTAAAGACCCTTGATCCAGCGGCAATCAACGACTGGACGACCGGCGAGGTTCTTCACTATCTGTATCCGACCATTGGCGAAGCGTGCGAGATTGAAACTGCAGACAACGTAACATTCAAACTACATGTCAAGGAGTTCGATTTCTCAGACAAAATTGGTAACGAGGTCACCGGCGAGGACATCCAACACACCATTGAGCGATGCCTCATACCCGAAGTT